>JBEKZX010000099.1:0-4881 GCA_049509455.1 Conexivisphaerales archaeon | reverse complement strand
TCTGCCTGGTGTAGTTCATAGAGAACGTCCAACCCTGAATCCATTCCTTCGAGTTGATGTAATTCGAAGCCCAGGATTCGGTTGTGTTCCACTCGGTGGCGTTAGCGCCGTATGCGATGCCGGCCGTGACCGAACCGGTGGTGTTCGTGGCGAACTCTCCATATGCGGTCATGCCCATGCGCAGGCTCTTGCCAGCATTGTAGTAGTCCCAGAAGGGGTTGTTACATATCACCCCCAGCGGAACAGGACCATTCGGCAATAGTTTGCCGCAAGCCCACTCGTTGATCTTGAATGAGTATTGCATTGAGTCGTAGAGGTCTTGTCCTGCCACTCCTTCGAGCTGCACCGCGTCGGTGGTGCTCGCAGCAGTGGTTCCGCTGATGAATCCATAGGCTGGTACCACTAGAGCGGACGATAGGAATACCAGCGCCAGCAATACAGAAGTATTCTGCCTAATTACACTTTTGATGCTTTCTTTCATAACGTATCCGCGAATAATCCTAACCCTGAAGCATTAATAAACGTCATGGTCTAGAATGCCTTTTTCGCTACAAGAATTAACATATTCATCTTGGCCGTCGCGATTTTGCGCACATGTTGGCAGGGGATTAGGGAAGACGTTAGCCAGAAGAGCGGACCGAGGGCGGTCAGCTTGTGCGAAGACCCAAGGACGAAGTCCAGGGAGACGGCGCGAAGGCGGCGACCACCATCAGCGCGGTGAGGCCCTGAGGGAACTTACGTATCGGGTTGGCGAACAGGGAGACCTCCGCGATCGATGCGTTCATCGTCACACGTGCAGCGTTGCTGCTGCCAGTGTGGCTGCCGTCCCCCGACCCCTGCCATGAAACGACCGTCCCCCAGGACCTGGGAGTCGCCGTGATCGTCAAAGTCAGCCCTCCTCCACTTCAGCCCGTCGACGATGGGGGACATCTTCATGATCTCGGGGCGCGTCCGCATGAAGACTCCCATCCTCATCAGCCTGACAATTCGTTCTAATGCGCTCATGAGCCTTTGCCGCCCAGCATTAGCAGGCGAGTCAGTCATCGTAAGCGGCTCCTGGACCTGTAAAGGATGTCGACCGACCCCAGGACGGAGAAGGCCATGAGGGCGGCCAGGGCAACCTGCCCGACGGAGACCACCCCCAAGGCTAGACGCGAGAACCCGTAGCTGACCAGCCCTCCCAGCTCCGGCTCCCCCGCCTCCAGCCACGCCAGGGAGGGCATGGAAAGGAGGGGGACGAACATGACGAGGTTGGACCTCCCCCGTCGAAGGGCCTCCTGAGGTCCCCCGAGCGCCACATCATGACCGTCATCAGGGCCAGGGAGCCCGATTCGATCAGGGAGTCCGCCGCCGACGGCATTCCCAGCCCCAGCCCCGAGAAGATGACGTCGAAGTCCGGGAGGATCCCCGCCACCAGCGCCAGATAGATGAGGAGCCTCTGGGGCCTCCACCTCGCCTCCGCGGAGGCGAAGATGTGGCCCAGCGCCATGTGGCCCAGAAGGTACAAATGGAGGGGGGTGGTCATCGGGGGGATTAAAGCTTGACAGCGACGCCTTCATCGAAGTAGCCAAGAACGAGGGTGTGAAGACCGTTATCGCCGATACATGCCTGGGAACAACCACGCGCGAAGGCAAACTCGGATATTTCAGGATAGGTTGGCTCGAGGAACAAAAATTGTTCATTTTCAATACACCTGCTGAATATCCCAAGGTTCTGGTATCGAAATGTTTATATCTGCAGCCAAGCTCCATCACAAGATTGGCATGAGAATTTACAAGGTGGGGATCCTGATGATAGCACTCCTGGTCCTGGCGGCGGGAGGGCCGTACGCCTATGCCGCTCCAGCGCCGGTGCCTCTTTTGTCGGCCGGCAATTACGTGATCCTAGCAGGGACAGCGATCACAACCACTGGAGCTACTCACATTACTGGAGATATCGCAATAAGTGCAGGCGTTGCGAGTTCCATCACTGGATTTGCGTTGGTACTGGATGGATCGGGCACATTTTCCACATCGTCTCTGGTGACAGGAAAGGTATACGCATCCGACTATTCGCCTCCCACTCCAGCTACGCTGACCACGGCCGTGAACAACATGGGGGCCGCTTACGTCAACGGCGCCGGACGGGTATGTCCCCCCTCCAATACTGAGGGCACCTCGGCTCTTAACGGGCAAACCCTCGCCACAGGTGTCTATTGTTGGACGACCAATCTTGCGATAACAGGTAGCATCACTCTCTCGGGCAGCTCAACTGACGTCTGGATCTTCCAGGTGCCGGGGACCATGGACATGATGGCCGGCAGTATTATTCTGAGCGGCGGCGCACTCCCTAGCAACGTCTTCTGGGTGGTCGGCGGCCAAACGACCCTTCACCCGGGGGTCAACTTCCAAGGGATAATATTGGACCACACGAGCATTGCGATGCAGTATGGCGCGACCATAGTCGGTAGATTGCTGGCAGGGGCTGCGGTTACAATGATTTCCAACGGCATCAGTACCATCACCGGCAGCGTAGCCGCCGGCGGCGTAAGCGGCTTCAATCCTGCCGGTGTAGCGGCGGTTGGTGGAGAAGTACTGGCCGTCAACAAACTATCAGTTCTGCTGTCTCAGGCGGCATTGCTTCTAGTAGTACTCTTGGTTCCGCTGGGATACGTGTTAGTTAAGAAGAGAAACAAGGTGCTGAACTTAATCAAACGCTAGATTCCACATCTTCAAGATTCAAGTGGTCGCCTCAGAAGGTTCCGTTATTCTTTGTTTGCCCTGTTCCCTAAAGAGACAGTTTCAACTTTTTTAGCGGCGTCAACAGGACATTACTATTGCAGTGACGAATGCTCTTCTTCTCAGTTGATGATTCCTAGTTACTGCACCAAACGCAGAAACTCAGGCTGGTGTCCTGCATACAATTGAGAATCCTTTTTGGCCCTTTTCATATTTGAGGTTCGGACCTTGGTCTAGGCGGAGGAGACCATCTTCATCCACCCTTGAAGGACACGATACTTGAGATGCTCGGAGATGATTTCTATGCCGACATGAATCTCAGCAGGATCCACGGCGGCCGCGACACTCGCCCACCATACCATCATCAATTCATATTACTGCCTTGAAGGTGGTTACTCGGACTGAAAAGGTCACGAGACAGCCTCCCGCTCTTTGCGCAGCGTTGTGTGCGCGGCTGGTGATGGCGAGGCCGAAGGCCTTTTGGGCTTGCTCACGCCGAATCCTCGTCCCTCGGCCCGTTGATCCGACTCAATGCTGAACGAAGCCGCGCAAGGAATGCTTAAGTAAAGCAAAGGACCTTTTTTTACGGCAAGACTTGCCAGAGAAAAGGGGACGGAAGCTCGACCGCTACCTTCTCAATATGCAGAGGAGGCAGAAGCGCATGCGGCTCGCCATCCTTTCGGTTGCGATGGTCGCCATCCTCGTGGTGGCCGTGGTGGCCCTTACAGTCTGGGGAGGAGGTCAGCCAAAGGGGGGCGGATCGGTGGCGATCGTGGACATGTTCTACTCGCAGAGCCCCAACTTCACCGACCAGGCCGTAGCTACGCTCCAGGCCCACGGGATATCCTACTACGTTTACAAAGATTCCGAAGTCAACGTCAACCTGTATCGGAACCTGCCCACCTTCGGATACAAGCTCATCATACTGAGGGTTCACGTTGGCATCAGCGAGGGCTCGGGCCAGCCGGCGTTCCTCTTTACGGCGGAGAACTACAGCACTGGGAAGTACCCGGTCGAGCAGCTGAGCGACCAGATACAGCCGGGGGTCATTAACCTAGCGACGAAGGAGAACCCAGTCTTCTCGATAGGCCCCGGGTTCGTGGCCGACGCCATGAACGGAAACTTCCGGGGTGCGACGGTGATCATAAGCGGCTGCTACGGCCAGCAGAACACCCTGCTCGCCGACGCCTTCCTAAAGAGGAACGCCACCTCCGTCATCGGTTGGGATGGTCTGGTGACATTGGACCATACCGACGAAGCCGTGCAAGTCATGCTTGCGCTTATAGTAGACGGGCACGGGGTGAATCAGTCCGTGTATGAGGCTCAGGCGGAGGTGGGGCCCGACCCGGCTTACAATTCGACGTTAAGCATCGTTTCTGCCCTGGCCCAAGACTACGTCTTGAAGCTGCCCTAGCCGCCATTGCTGAGGCAGGTTTCAGGTCTAGCCTTCTGCGGAGGGGAGAGACAGGAGGACAAAAGGGATGAGCGGGCTCAGAATCTGAGTTTCTTCCAGTATACTGACCGACTCAGGCGGCGTCCAGGAGGAGGCCTGCATATTGAAGGTCCCCTGCGTGACCATCAGGGAGAACACGGAGAGGCCGGAGACGGTGGAGGTGGGCGCCAACGTCGTGGCCGGGGTCGAGCCCGAGGGGATACTGAAGAGCGCCCTCATGATGATGGAGAGGAGGAGGGAGTGGCCCAACCCCTTTGGAGATGACCATGCAGCCGAGAGGATGGTCAACATCCTAGAGGGGAGCTGCCATGAAATCTCAGCAATCTATCAGATCGCTGCACGTTATGCGTTGACGGTTCTTGTGCTATGATTCTGAGCTCATCCTCATCAATTCCCGTTCCTGGCGAGGACGTCGTCTATCTCAGCACGGTCTCGAACAGGGAATGGACGGGCCTCACGCTCCTGAAGTAGCCGACCAGGGCGCGTACTCTTGTATCAGGCGCACCTTCGGAGAGTACGTATCGGCGGAGAAGTTCGTCAACATGGCAAGGGAGATGGCCACAAATGCGGCTATCTACAATCGGTTCATCGCGGTGGCGTAGTGGTGATGGACACCCAACATGACCATACCAGGTCATGGAGTCATGCAACAGAGCATTGTGAAGCTTTGTGAAGAAACTGCTTATATAATTGAAGGGGCTGGCTCTTGTT
>JBEKZX010000098.1:0-4919 GCA_049509455.1 Conexivisphaerales archaeon | reverse complement strand
AGCTCCCAAGACTGCAACACTGATCTTCAACTCCGGAAAGATGGTGTGCACCGAAGCCAAGAGCGAAGAGCAATCGTTCAAGGCGGTCACGATGGTCGTCCAGAAGCTCCGGAAGTCCGGCATCAAGGTCGAAAACGAACCTG
Organism: Conexivisphaerales archaeon; assembly: GCA_049509455.1. Lineage (GTDB taxonomy): Archaea > Thermoproteota > Nitrososphaeria > Conexivisphaerales > DTJL01 > DATKKG01. The sequence continues at coordinate 4,776 of JBEKZX010000098.1, read as the reverse complement.
AGGTCGAAATACAGAACATAGTCGCTTCGGCGAGCTTGGGAGGCCGCGTCAAGCTGGAGGAGGCGGCCCTTACCCTTCCTCGCAGCATGTACGAGCCGGAGCAGTTCCCGGGTCTCATCCACCGGATGCTTGAGCCAAAGACCGTCATCCTTCTCTTCGCGAGCGGGAAGCTGGTCTGCACAGGCGCCAAGAAGGAGGAGGAGGTCTACAAGGCCGTCAACAACCTCCACACGCTCCTTGAAGCCGAAGAGCTCATGATCTACTAGGCGTAGGCGTCAAGGACAGCCGAGGCCGTTTGCTTTTTTGAAATGATCCTCCCAGTCCTCCCTATGGAGTATTGCGCCGACCTGTCCCGGGCCTTGAGCCAGACGACGAAGCGCCCCTGCTGGGCCAGAGATTTCAGGGTCAGGTAACGGCCGAAGTCGGCCACCGCCGCGGCCTCAGCAGCTGCGACCGTGATCCGGACGACCCTGCCCGCCCGGTGGGACCTTAGAAGGCCCGTGATTTCGATGTACGCCTGCGAATTTTGTAGGGCGGAGCCGCCAAGCACGGCCAGGGACAGGCCTCCAGCCTCCGTGATGCTCACGCCAAGGAGCCCTTCTAACAGATGGTCGGCCACCAGGCCCTTCCTCAGCTTGAAGTACACCTTGGGCGGGCACCGGGCGAACATATCCATGGGAACTGCGCTGGCGGTTCTAAAAAGCGTTGGCCTCGAAAGCCAGAAATTCATATTAACCCGACGAAAGCACGCGAAATGCGATAGTACACATGGCAAAGAAGGTCGCGGTCATCCGCGGAGACGGCACCGGCCCCGAGCTCGTCGACGCCACCATGGAGGTGTTCAAGGCGGTGGGTGCCACCGACAGCATCGAGTTCATCCCCTGCGAAGGCGGCGCAGAGTACTATCATACCTCTCATTCAGAAAGTTACATTCCCCAGGCTACCTGGGACGTGCTGGCGGGGAGCGATGCCTGCTTGAAGGGCCCCACGACGACGGAGCCAGGGCCGAACACGCCTAGGAGCGTCGCCGTGAGCATCAGACAGAAGTTTGACCTCTATGCCAACGTCAGGCCGATCAAGACCTACAAGGGTTGGGGGGGGCCCCTGGGAGCCGTGGACATGTTCTTCGTCAGGGAGGGGACGGAGGGCCTCTATTCCGGCATCGAATTCAAGCTGGGAGATGATGCCGCCGCAGCCGTGCGCAAGGTGACCCGCAAGTCCAGCGAGAAGGTCATTAGGTTCGCCTTCAGGGAGGCAGCCAACAGGGGATGGAAGAAGGTCATCGCGATAAACAAGGCCAACATTCTCAAGGTCACCGACGGGCTCTGGCTCGAAGTGTTCAGGACGGTGGGCAAGGAATTCCCGGGCATCGAGAGGGAGGAGTATCTCGTCGACAACTTCTCCCAGCAGCTAGTCAAGAACCCCCAACTCTTCAACCAGAACGTCATCGTCGGCACGAACCTGTTCATGGACGTGCTCACAGAGGAGGCTTCAGGCCTCATAGGCAGCATAGGGATGGTGTACTCAGCCAACATAGGCGACAGTTACGCTATGTTCGAGCCCGCGCACGGCAGCAGCCCGAAGTACAAAGGGCTCGACAAGGTCAACCCCGTAGCCACGGTCCTCTCGGGCGCCTGGCTGCTGAAGTACCTGGGAGATGCCAAGAAGGGGGACTCCATCTTCTCGGCGGTGGATTCGATCGTGTCGGAAGGGAAGGTCCTCACTTACGACCTCAAGGGCACGGCCGGGACGAAGGAGATGGCAGGGGCCATAGCGAAGAAGGCCGCGGAGTTTCTCTCCACGTCCTAGCTCCATCTCACTGTCGCGTCCGACCTATCAGTCGCATCTGAACTCGAGGGCACGCTGCCCCGGCATTCTTGCCGAAGCCCAAATCCTAAAGGGAACCCATCAGGGGCTACCGCATCCCTTCTGAGCTGTGGCGAGATCTAGGAGCAAAAAGAAAACTTGGTAGGAGGGCCGGCCGCTACTTAATCCATTTCATCGCTTCTTCGTATGAAGTAGCGACGAGGGTCTCTGAGGTGGCAGCATCAGCCCCCATCATCGACATCTTCATCGGGCCAGTGATGTCGGGCGCCTCGGAAATCCAGACCGCATCATAACGCCCTAGAGTCATGAATCCGCTGTGGATCTTTATTCCTAGCTTCTGAGCCGCCTCCTGCATCATTTTGTTCATGGCTTCTGCTTCCTGTGGATTAGGGGCCTTTTTCATCTTGACGAGCGTAATGAACCACATGGCTTTCCGAGCCGTAGGCGAGGGATTACTTAAGCCGACCAATGGAACCTAGGAAATAGAAGGACTCGAAGCCCGCGAACCTCAGAAAGCAATCGTCGAAGACCCGCCCCTATGCGAGGGAAGGAGGTCGAGATCTCTATTCCGGCCCACCCTTGCTCGTTAGCATCGACGTGAAGGAGACGTCGAAGCCAATCATGGCTCCTGTAGAAGCAACTGATCACATCAAGCTTCCCGAAGACCTTCAGGTCCAGCTACGCGATGAAATGCAGGATTGAGACCCGAAGGACTCCGGAGAAGGGCAGGCAGCAGACTACGGTGCCACCTTGACGGGTCTGCATCTGGGGCGATGCCTCCGGCCTATCGACCTTGAGAAGTGCCTACCTGGTGTACCAGAGTGTAATGAAGTAGAAAGCGTAAGCACCGATGAAGCTTACACCCATCTCCATCGTGTTGCCCTGGGCGAAGAATCCCGAAAGGGCGAAGAGGTATCCACCGACGCCAGCTGATATGACGAAGAGCAGGCCGAGCACGGCAGCGATCTTGACACCTATGCGGGAGTGCAGAAGAGACACGACCAAGACCCCTACTGCCAATAGAAGAATGAATATCCCCACCATCGCATGCAAGATTAGATAAGGTCCACCGTTCATCACGGCCTTAAAGAACCCACTGATTGATTGCTCCACGCCCCCTGAGGGATAAGTGAAACCGAAGATGCTGACATAATTTCCCGTCAAGCCCTGAATAGTCAAAAGGATCAGGGTGGCCGCGATGGAGAGCCTAAGAGGCATCCAGCTTCTGGTTTCTACTGCCGATTTCAACGGATGTCGACCGACACTCGTCCCTTTTAAGTTATACGGAAACCTGGCCTTCGGGGAGCGAAATGCGCCTCTTGCCTGAAGATCATTCGTTCTCCTTCTTCGGGTTGTCAAGCTCCATTCCTGCCAATTCGTGAAAGAGAAGGCTACGGTGGCGTGAAAGGGGAGGGGCGCTCACGGACCTCGAGTAGTATGAAGCAGAGATAGGGAAGTGATATTGGTCTGTTGGACGCCGCTGCACTTCTCACTGGAGAGCGTCGTAAAGTGTTGCGGTCGTGGTGTTTTCCCTTCCCGTCGTTTAGGTCGCCGATGGCGTAGTCCGAACGATCCACCATGGGTGTGCCCTAGGGTTCACGGCTGACGATTACGCTCACGGATTATCTCTGAAAAAGCTATAACCGTTGCTTGTCGTGTAGAAGGGCGTGAGCAGCCAGGAGGACATCAGGCGTATGGCTGACCTGCGCCAGTGGCTGGAGGACAAGATCAAGGGGCTGGAAGATGAGCTGGAACTCACCAAGCAGACGCTGGCTCTGGTCGACGAGCAGCTCAAGAGGGGGAGCTTCATGAAGGCGGCCGAGGTCCCGGTAGCCTCGCCGCCCGCTGTCAAGGAGAAGGAGGCTGACGAGGCCCTTTATGAAGCCGAAGCGATTCGCCCGGCGCAGGAGAGCGAAACAAGGCCCCTTCGAAGGCAGAAGGACAACTACCTGATCGCCAACGCTTACGTTCAGGGCAACGTCGTGACCGTCGTCCCGGTGTCGGACGTGGTGCTCAGGTCCTCGACCCCTCCGTTCGAATCCTATCTGGTAGGCAAGGTGCTGGCGGGGATGAAGACGGCCGACGAAGAGGCGGTGGCTCAAGGGAAGCTCGTGAAGGACAGGCTCTTCTCGTTCGAGCCCCAGGAGGACGGTGGAAGGATCGTCAAGTTGACCGTGAAGAACTTCAACGACAAGGCCCGGCTCAACGAAGTCCTCAGCACGACGCTGTGGACCTTCACTAAGATGCTTGAGAAGCAGTCCTAGCCGACCTGGCGACTCTCTGATCTTCTCGTTAATGCCCCTTCAAAGGGGACCGATGCTCGATTCTTGTTAAGCAAGTATCAAATCAAAGTCGCTTAGTGCGAGGCGCGGACCAAGGATGGACCGTCCCAAGTGCGGGAGTGCGACCACTCCTCTCGTAAAGGCGTAGAGCGGGGGCTCCGGGAAGGGAAGGATGAGAATCAAACACTGCGTCTGCGCCTGTGGCCAGGGCTTCGTGTCCTGGAAGGACCTGAAGACGGGGAGGCCGAAAGTGATGACCGGAAAAGGACCCAAGGGATAAGCTTCAGGACCGGCTTCCTATCTGAAGAGGGTGATGCTCGAAACGTAGGGGAGGCGCTGGATGCCTTCGACCGCCTCGGCGGGGACATGTCCCTCGATGACCAGAGTGAGCGCGGGGTCGGGGCAGAGGTCCGGATCGTCGGCAAGGGCCTGTCTCACCAAAAGGTCGTGCTTGGCGAGCACTCCCGAAACGCCGGCGAGGATCCCCGACTTGTGAGGGTCGGCGTTCACCCTCAAGACCGTGTAGCCAAGATGAGAGGCCACCCCGACGAGGCTCGCACCTGCGGGCCTGAGCTTCATAAAGATGGGTCTCATCTGCTCGTCTCCGAGGATGAAGGCGGCCGTGTCCCTGACGACTCGCCTATCCACTCCAGCAGCCCTAGCCAGG
>JBEKZX010000097.1:0-4994 GCA_049509455.1 Conexivisphaerales archaeon | reverse complement strand
GCCGTGCTCGTCTTCGTAGTGGTGGGGCCTGTCACCGTAGTGGTGGGGCCTGCAACCGTGCTCGTGACCGTGCTTGTGGTGGTCGACGAGGTGCTCTTCGTGAGCAATGATTCAGCGCCGGCCCCAGCGATGGCAGCCACTACCACCCCTGCGCCGACACCGATTACGAAGTTTCTACGAGATACCTTGCTAGCGTTCTTAGATTCGTCTTGTCCTTCTGTTGTCATAATATTCGTCATCAGCAACGACGCTTCACGCGAATATAAATATTTAGGCAAGCCATTCGGTCTAATCTCTATCTGATATATTTTGCGCTATTATGACGAGACGCTATCTTTAGGAATGGTCAACATTATAAATCGTACAACAAATGCACAGCGGTTCTTGCTGGTCCCTGTGAAATCCCTTGCAAAGACTCTGGTATTTACTCCAGAGTTTGAGCGAACCCCCCCGCCAATAGCCTGCTATTTATTATGGGGGTTTCTAGTACCACGTGATTGTGGAATCGACTGCCGGTATGGTGCAGGACTCACGGCTATTCCAACTCGTTGACGGGCATACGTCCACCTGACCCGTGGTGCTGAGCACGAAGATGTCGTAGAAGCCTTCGAAACGTCCTCAGAGGTCAGGTTCAAGGGTTAGGCTGATCTCAAAGTCAGACTTGCCGGCCTTCTTCACGACAGTCTCGAATCTATCGATGCACCGCTAGGGGGAGGAAGTGTACCGCGCAGAGGCCGTCAAGAGATTCCAAAGAAGGGTCTTCAGCCATGCATTCGCGTCCACCCAAGGCCCGTCGGGCAGCGGTTCGACTGATTGCGATGTCTAGGCCCTATTTCCAAGATGGGCGCGTCGCAGCTTGGAGGCTGGGCTGAAAGCAACTTTCAAACAAAACAGTGCGTGGAGGAAGGAGAAGAGAATCGTGAGGTCAGTCGTCGCTGCTTCCTTGATCGTTGTCCTTGCTTGGAGCGGGTCCCTTGTATTCTGGACTCGTCGGATTGAGCTGGGCGCTTCTGTTGTCCACCGCAGCTGCGTATTCGTGGCTGGTCGGGTTCTTCGCATTTGAACGCTGGTCGTTCGGGCTCGGGTGATGACCTCCGTGACCACGGCCTCCTTTACCCATCAAGTTCACCAGCCAAGGACCAACCGCTTGCGGCTTAAATGAGTGCACCATGCACGCCTAGCACACCTTGGGAGAACGCCTCTTGACGTCGAAGGCGGGGTTACCAACAGTTCACTACAGTATTATAGATGGTCGGTAGACGCGGCTCAGTCTTGGCCCAAGCTAGGCGCGCAAGCGATGAGCCCTTGAGCCCCGACCGAAGCCTAGTCTGCGCCAGGGACACTAACCCGAGTGTAAATACGCACACAGCGAAGACAGAGGTCCTCCCTTGGGGGGATGCTTGTCACGACCTTTCCGACGACATCCTGACCGCACAATGTCTCCCCATTGGGCCTAATCAGATGCCACTTGGGGCTTGATTTCGCCCTCGCATAGATCAGGGGGAACATTGACAGTGAGAGCATCATGTTGTTGGTTGGTGTGCTTATAAGGACTAGCTCAAACGGCTCTGTGATATGTCGGAGCTGGTAAGCTGATGCGTCGTTGGATGCGGGTGGCCTGTATGTGTTACTGTCCCGACTGCGACACATACCTTGGCTGGCTGGACACAAAACAACGCCCGCGGAACTTCAGGAAAGGGGAGACGGCTATGCGATATGCCGAGAAGGAGATACGATACCTTGAGTGAGGGGGGATCAAGGCTAGGATTTGGGCGACCCACCCCAAACACGAGAGTCGCGGGCACATTCACATCGCAGCACTGATTAATCCAAACGACCTCCCGCGACTTTTTCCTTCAGCTTACTACCTCGCATATCAAGGCCAGTTCTAGGAACCCGAAGGGTCACCGCGGCCGCAGCTACGAGGATAGAAGCTGAACTCGTCCGTTCCCCCAACGCTGAACTATGATGACTCGCCGTCACCCACACAGGCACGGGTCTTGTTTCCCCAGACCAATTTACGGCAGACTTAAGTCTCCGCACGAAGCGATATGGAACGATGGAAGTGGACCCGCCAGGCGATCTGATAGATGCTCTGGGCTCGGTGGCGTTGTTCGCTGGTCTGGGGCGGAAGGACCTGCTGACGGTCGTCAAGCTGGGCCAAGAGCTGTCCTTCCGGCCGGGCGAGAAGATCGGCGAGGCGGGCGAAAGTGGCATCGCCCTCTACCTGATCCTTGAGGGGAAGGTCCAGATGAGGAGGGAGGGAAGGCTGCTTTCGGAGCTTAGCACCGGAGACCTCTTCGGCGAAATGGCCATGCTCCAAGGCCAGCCACGACCGACCGAAGCCACCGCCATCGAGCCCACCCGTTGTTTTGCACTCTCCCGCTGGTCCTTCGAGGCCCTCGTCCGCCTCTTCCCCGACGTGCCCATGGAGATCGACAGGGAGCTGGCCGAGCGGCTGCGGGATACGAAAGAGGCACCGACGTAGCGAACCCGTCAGCGGGCTGGGACTGGCGAGGTGACTTCAAGGCCCGGAATGGCCGACCTTGGCCAGAGGCCCGAGCTTAGACGCCGTGCACCTTAAGGGGTCGTCCTGCCGCAGGTCTGGCGCGAACAGTTTAGCTTTTTCGCGGCTTTTCGTCGCTCGTTTTTCTCTGCGATCCTCCCCAACGCCTAAAAGTCAGCTTCTATTAATCTGCCAGACAGATAGGATTGCCAAAGGCATTCGTCCTGATCAACGCCGTCTCGGGCGGGGAGGAGGAGCTCGTCGCCGAACTCAAGAAGATAACAAGCGTCACGGAGGTCTACATGGTGTACGGTGCGTACGATCTCATGCTGAAGGTTGAAGCCGACACGGCGGAGAAGGTCAAGGAAACCATCACTTGGCGCATAAGACGGCTGGAGAAGGTGCGCTCCACCCTGACGATGATAGTGGTCGAAGGGTAGGCCCCCGATTTCACGTGGGTCATTCTGTTCTAGGACATCTATCGCCGTTGGAAGGAAATCGATATCATCGACCTGACCAATCCTAGACGTGGGATTGGACCTGCGAAATGGGCTGACTCAATGGTGAGTTCGGAAGGCTAAAAGAGGTCCGCTTTCTTGATGAATTCAATGAAGGCTCTTGGAGCCTCCCTAGGGTTAGGGGTGGTCCTGCTCTTCTCAGTCACAGTAGCTTTCATTCCGTTGTATCTTTACGACGTCAATCTGGGCCCTATGCCTGCGCAGAACGTCAGCTACACCAATAACGGGCTGACCTGCCCGATTCCTCCCGATTACTCAGCCTTGGGGAACCTGGTGTCAGCTCTCACGCAAGACCCGAGGTTCGTCAACCTCACGGATGGTGAGACCTATGTGCTTGGAAACGGAGAGATGATTACGGGTCGAACGGTGACGACTGGTGGTACCTATGACAACGATACCGGAAAGGCGGTGGGAGGGACCACCGTCCACTTGCCCGATGCCATGGAATTGGTCTTCTACGGCTTCGGGCCGACCACTCACTGCGGTCAAGTCTCAGGCCTCAACTCGCCAGCGAATCAGGTCATTGTTGTACAGGTGCCCTTGCAGAGCGGGGAGTTCAACATCACAGGAGCGACGTTCTTCAACTCTATGTTTCCCTGAGATGGTCTGGATGTCTATCGCCGCTGGAATTGATAACGCTACCTTCAATCAATACTCTTAGAACGGGGCCTTGGACCTGATTAAGGCTGCGGAAATCCGATTTCACCAGTTCGAGGATTCACGAAGAGTATGTAGCCGTTGGTGTAGTTGGATACGGTGACTGCGTAATACATTTGATCATCGACCACCTGCAGGGAGACATCGGTATACGTTATCGAACTCATATGAAGCGTGTTTGCGGCATATCCCTCCACGGCGCTCAGTGCCGTCGAGGCTTGAATGCTGAGCGGAAAGTCTGACGGTATCTGGTACCAGCCTGTTCCCTCTATGATGATCATTCGGGTGAGTTCTGAGGTGGGAGGATAGAATTCGAAATAGACAACACTGCTTGCGATGGGCACTCCGTCGTATCCCTGGACCCACTGGACAACATAGTCAGTGGGACTGAGACTTGGAGGGAACTGATCGACTACCGTCAAGTTCTGTAGCGGTACGCCAAACGCATCGTTCATGATCTGTTGGACTTCGCCGTCAGCTTGGGTCGTGCTGAATGCAGGACCGGTCGCAGACGTTGCGTTCCCATACGTCAGCTCCCAATAGTCCTGCGTGATGTAGGCAAGCTCATAGAATTCACCCTGGATCAGGGTGACGGTTATGTTTGAACCTGCGGCGGTCCTGTAAAGGTAGGTCGCCTGTGTGCAGAGTATCGTGTTGCCCGAGCATGTCGGTAGCTGCTGTGACACCAAGTAGATGGGAAGCTCGTTCAACTGCGACGCCAATGACTCGGCAATCGCACTGGCATTCGTACTGGTCTGAAGAAGGCCCTGGATTGGACTCACAGCTAGACTGGGATCAGGAGGCGCCGTCGCACTGGTATAGGTTTGGATGGGCGGCAGTGTTCTGGACCCTGTGATTGTGATTGTGTTGGTTGCGGTTACACCCGTCAGACTGGGACCCGAAAAGTAGTAGTTCGCAAACATCCCCATCACGACCGCGAGCACCACTGCTACAGTGACCGCTGCCCCGATCTCCCTCTTGTACTCAGCCAATCCATATTACCTCAACTCAACCTCAGGTAGGAAGACTATACATTGCTACGCTTTAGGAAGGGCGATCGTTGGCCTACTAATCTGTAGTAATATATACTCGGCACAGTGAAGAAACGTGACACGAATCTTGGGTGATACGCCCTCGAAGGGTGCCAGCGAGGTCTCGGATGCATCCCTTAAGGGGACGACGTATAGGGTGTATCGCTACATGCTCAAGCATGGGCCCGTCAGTATCTCCGATGTGCAGAAGGGTTTGGGGCTCAGCTCTCCCTCGGTATCTCAGTATCACATCAAAAAGCTCCTTCGGCTCGGCCTCATCCG
>JBEKZX010000096.1:0-5017 GCA_049509455.1 Conexivisphaerales archaeon | reverse complement strand
CGCTTTGACTGAAGGTTAAAACATTACAACGAGCTTACGACGCTTCGGTGATCTTGATAGCTGCCGTGGGGCAAGCTGTTTCGCACGCGTGACAGAAGATGCAGTCGGCCTCTCTGATGGGGTCGCATTTGTCCGTTCTGTACTTGTTGTACTCGTCGCTCCCTTGCTCCACAGGCTTGTCGTTGCCCGTCCCCACCTTGCCGGGAGCAAGAAGCCACTCGAACACGTTCACGGGGCAGACGTCCATGCAGGCTCCGTCGGCTACGCAGGCCTCCCAGTCGACGCCCACCGCGGTGCCATGGATGCCCAGCTGCGTCGGGTTGGGCTTGCCTTCGTTGTCCAACCTTGATTTGCCCTCGGCCCTGATCTTGTGACCGGCGTGCTCACCCGTCACAGGATATTCCTCGGGCTTCTTGAGGAAGTCTTGGTCGATGGGCTTCGGTTTATAATCGACTGCGCGAGCCATCACAAATACCTGCGCAGGAAGTGGTAATTTCCATATTTAAGCCTCATGCTCATTATGGCCAAAACGGGCGCAGGGTGTTGACAGAGCTCTTTACTCTGCCATGCAAGGCTTTTAAGAAGAGGATGACAGAGGTCGCTCGATCTTGCGCTTTCGCATGACCTGCAACGGTGGGTTCGAGGCATGCTGCGCCGGTGAGGTCGCGGCCTTGGGAGGCAAGCCTGCTGGTCAAGGAAAAGGCTTCGTCCTGGCAGAAGGGCCCTACCAATTCATGTACGTCCTGAACCGGTTTGGGAGGACCTTCGACCGTGTCTTTATCGAGATGACCTCTGCTAACGTCGCTTCTGAAGACGTTGTGAGCGAGCTCCTGGCTGGCTGTGACCTGGGGCTCCTCGGCCACGTATCCAGTGTCACTCTGGGAGCAGATGAATTCGTCAGCAGGATAAGGCCTCGTTGGATCACTCAGCTTTCCTCGATCTTGCCCCGGAAGTTAGGTTCGGAGGGGAAAATCAGGATGGTGCGAGGCAGATCGGACGTCTCCCTTTCTCTCAGTGTTGACGGACAGCGGGTCTCTCTTTACGCGGATACCACGGGCGAATCTCTAAACTTCCGGGAGTACAGGGTCTACAACCACCCATCCAGCATCCGCCCCACCTTGGCCGCCTCGCTAGCAATTTTGGCCAAGCCTCAAGGAGGCGTCTTGTACGACCCCTTCTGCGGAGGGGGAACCATTCTCATCGAAGCTGCGCTCATGTCGTCAGCGAACCCCACGCACTTCAGGCGAGGCTACAAATATCAAAGGTTCGTCGACTTCGACCCCAAAGTTGAGAATCTTGCGAGGCCAGCCAAGGCTGCCATACCTGGATTCGAGACCATCATGGGGACCGACATCAACGGCGTCCACCTCAAAGGTTGCAGGAAGAATCTGATGGCCGCGCGCCTCCCCGATGTAGTCGTTGCCCTGGGGGACTCCACCAAGACCGTCCTGACGAAGAAGGCCGACGTCATCGTAACAAACCCTCCCTACGGCGTGAAGGGCGCCAAATTGAACAGGGTGTCTCTCCTCAACTCGCGGTTCCTGGAGAATCTGCCCAACACGCTCAAAGAGGGAGGAAGGGCGGTGGTCCTGACATCCGACTTCGAAAGCTTCAAGAGGCTGCTCAAGGCGAAGGTCTTCAGGCTGGAAGATGTGGCTCGGACGCTTCACGGCCATCTCTGGGTGGAGGGGATAGCCTTTTCTCTCATCGCAAGTTGAGAGCCCTACTATTCCTCGAGCAAGGACTTGACGGGCTGCGATAGCCTGAATATGTGGTACGCGCCGCCGAAGACGATCATGAGCCCGCCTGCATCCACGAGCATGGCGAACTGGCTTCCGATGATGATGGAGTAGACGACGAGAGCGGTAAGGACCAAGCCGATGGCGAACATGACGCTCATGATCTGAGTGGCGGTCACTTCACCCAAGACGTAGCTCGTCTTTGGAACTTTGGGGCGCGGGTTGAGTTTCGTACCTATCCAAATCGCGATCGCCGCCACTCCCGTGGGGAACAGGAGGGCAAGCGGGATGCCGTAGAGGACGGCGTCGTGCATATATTGGGTGAACTGTGCAGAAGTGATCAGGCCTACGGTCGTGCCGTAATGGATCATGACGGTGTACGCGACCCAAGTGAGGCTTCCTGCCACGAACAGGAACAGGATGGAGAGCGGAAAGAGCATCTGATATGAGTAGATGTGGATGGCCGCGAGGAACCGGTCCGGGAGCGACGGCTTATCGTTGAGCGCAGGAGACACGCCTGCCTTCTTCACATAATAGTTCTTGAGGCCATAGGTGATGGCGAACGCCGAGAAACCGATGAAGAATATGGAGGTGTAGAACAGGTCGGGGCGGATCGGGATGCTGGGGAGCAGAAAGCCCAAGATTGTGACGTAGACGAAAGAGGCCATGGCTCCCGCCAACAGGTTGGGGTAGAACGTGCGGTCGAACCAGGCCCTCTTCAGTTTCTTGTCTAGGAAGGGAACCATGATAAATAGCGTGACGACGACCGCGGGTATGGCCACGCCGGCTACGAACCCTGTGAAGATATGCGGAAGGTAGCCTCCGGACCTGAGCAGTGCGTACAGGCCTGAGAGGTACCACTCGGGGACGGTGGCCGTTAGAGGCTGGCCAGGAATGTATTTGGTTCCGAGCGGTACGGGGAGGACGCCTGCCGCGATGACGATCACGCCCAATGTGAAGAGGATGGAGGAGACGTCCAGCTTGAGGTTCTTCGGAAAGTGGACTAAGATGGCTGCCAACATGAGGAAGGGCACCAAGATGAGGTGAAAGCCGTAGAAGCGGGTCACTATGTCGTAGATGCCCTGGCCTTCGAGGATCCAGTTGAAGGCCGGCAACAGCGGACTGTAGTCTTGGAGCGATGCTAGAAGCTTGCGGCCTATGCTTATGGCCTCGATCGCCCTCGCGTTCATGATAAGGTCGTACCCCGTGTAGGCTTCGAGGATGGTGAGGGTTCCCAGGATCATTCCCGTCACCCAGATTATCTCGTTGGGGTTCTTGTAACGCCCGCGGACGTAGTAGTACGCCAGGTGGATGAAGGCCGCGAGGATCATAACGTTGGCGGCCCAATAGTGAATGCTCCTGATTGCGTAGCCGAAGGCGACGCTGTAGGTGATCCTATACACCGAGTCGAAGGCCGTGTACCAGCCGCCTGATGCTGTGGTAGAGACAGTGAACGTGGGCACATAGTATAGCGTGAGGAAACCGCCGGTGAAGGCCAGGACGAAGAAGCTGACGAAAGTCAGAACGCCTGACCATTCGAACGGGTTGGATATCCTAGAAGGAAGCATGAACTTGAGCGCCATCAGGGAGGTGCGCGCGAGGCGCTTGTTGACGAAATCTACGGTCGACTCTACCTTCTCGTCGACGTTACTGTAGATCTTGCGGACGTCTAGCTTCTTGCGGAGCTCGATCTTCATCTCATTCACTCGCCACGAACTTCACTATCGAGCCTCTACCGGGTCCGTGAATCGTGGGAGTGCCGACGAGGTCCACCGCGTATATATCCCCGCTGGTCTGGCCGATTTCAAGGTCGACTACAGGGAGAGGGCTTAAGGCGGGGCCTCGATGGACCGTGCCGTCCTTGACGTTGAACATGCTGCCGTGGCATGGGCAGGGGCCTATGAAGCCCAGCGGGTACTCGTCAGGGAGAAGCCTGAGGGGGCACCCAAGGTGGGTGCACTGGTAGTTGTAGGCAGTCCAGCTCGTGTTTCCCAACCTGAACAAGATGCTCCTGTACTGGTTGTCGCTGGTGGGGTAAAAGAAGACGAGCGTATCGCCCACGTTGAGCTGGCTGACGTTTGAGATCTTCGTCTTCGGAAGAGGGCTGGGCAGCGGGTCCCTGTAGAGGTAGGATACCAACGTGATGGCTGGCGCGAGGATCCCGACGGCCATCATCGCGAGGGTACCTTTCAGGAACCAGCGTCTAGTCTTTCCCTTCTTTTCGTCTTTTTTCGCGGGAGCGTTGGGAGAAGTAGGGGGCTGCGACAACTCCGGCTCGTGAAAGTCAGTGTTTTTTGCGATTTAAGTCTTTACAAGGAAGCTCTGTTTTTTGCATCTATGCTTCTAATCGGCTAGGAATTGAGCAAATAAATTTAAGCGTTAAGGGGGTCTGCCCTGTTGACGTACAATGCAGGAGGAGGACAAGGGTCTAAGCTGGTCGGATACCAAAGTCGTCATCGGGGCCTTCCTGGTCATCCTTCTTGGCATTACTTCGGCGACCTATGCCACCTTATACTTGGTTCCCCCTCAAGCTCCTTCCACTGCAATCGTAGTGAGCACAACCTGGGAGCTCGTAGCGGCCAACATTAAGTTCAACGGCACCGATCCTACCATCTACGTGCCCGTGGGTCAGGAGGTCACGCTCACCATAATCAACAGCGACGCCATGGCGCACACCTTCGACATAGACGAGCTCAACATCCACACCGGTACGATTAATCCCGGTCAGACGGTGGTGGTGACCTTCACGATGGCTTCAGCTACCAGTTACACGTACTACTGCTCGATCCATCCCGGCCTCATGGATGGGCTAGTGACGGCAGTCGCGCCTACAAGCTAGAGCTGCTAGGGAAGCATTTTTTCCCGGATATCCTACTCGATATCGAGTACGATGGAGTCCCAATCCGGGCGAATCGGGCCTCGCCCTTAGGTCTCCATGATCCTAGAGGGGAGGCTTGAGTCGCCTTTCCTCAGTTCTGAGTAGAGGGTCGTGAAGAGCTTCCTTATCTCCCACTGAGCCTTGTTTCCCACGTCGCTGAAGGTACTGCGATAGAACGAAGCGTGCATGATCTGATACAACGAGCCTGTCATCAGTATCTTCGTCTTGAGGGCTGCGGGGAGGAGAAACCTTGCGTCCTCCTTCTTGATGCCCAGGCCTCTTAGCCTGGAGTAGGCGTCCTTGCTCGCCGTCATGTGGTCGTCGAAGATGGCCTTGGCCAGCTCTTTGCCATCGAAACTGGGGGGTACCACACCTCCTTCGTTCACGGCGTCGGAAAACC
>JBEKZX010000095.1:0-5081 GCA_049509455.1 Conexivisphaerales archaeon | reverse complement strand
TGGCAGGATCTGTCAGAGCGACGTAAGAGTTCGTGAGCAACCAGAGAGCAATGGCCAGCACAGGGATTACGCTGAGGACAAAGTATGCATCTCCAGCGCGGAGGGCTTTGTTCAAGCGACTGGCCATGGATCCGTAGGTCGAGGATCCTATTTACACCCTGCGAAGCGCCGACGACAAAAGTTCAACAGATTCCTGCGAACCCATTTTCGCAGGTCCAAGCCCATGCATAGTGCGAAACGACGGGCAGATGGCGAATCGGTGTTTCCACCCAATCAGGATTCCCGATAATACAAGCGTGGTTTCATTTCCTCACGCAGCACCCTTCAAGTTGATTCCAAAATCCTTCTGTATATCTCCTCAAGAGGCCCGCTGGAATCTGAAATATCGCTCTCATACGTCATCTTCCCGTTGACGAGCACGACCATTCTCGTGGCTATCCTCTCCAGACCTATCAGTATGTGACTGCATATGACCAGGGTCGTCCCTGCGGCCCTCCTTTGAGCCAATACTTCGATCAGCTGGTCCTTCGACTGGCGGTCAAGGGCGACCAATGGTTCGTCCAAGACAATCAGCTCGGGCCTACCGACGAATGCCTGCGCGAGGGCGAGCTTCCTTTTCATACCTGACGAGTAACCTCTGATAGACTTAGACCAGAAGTCTTCTATGCCCATGAGCCCTCCAATGTTTCGGTCGATAGGAACGCCTCGAAGCTTGGCCACAAACTTGAGGTAATCCTCCCCGCTGGCTAGTTCTGGGAAAGCGTAGTCTTCGAAAGCTGCCGTGGCCCTGGAGAACAGGATATGTCGCTGCCTCCAGGGGTCAATCCCCAGGACGCGAACGAGGGAGCCTCTGGGCCGTCTTAGGATCCCGCACAGGACCTTCAGCAGCGTGCTCTTCCCGCTTCCATTCGGGCCGACGATCAGGAGCGCGTTGCCTTGCGGGAGCCGAATGCTCACGTCGTCCAGAGCGAGGGTGAAACCGAACCTCTTGCTGAGATGGCTCACCTCTATCGCCAGCCTTCCCGCGTCTCCAGGTAGGTGGCTCACAGGAGGCTCGCGGGCCAAGCCACTCGTGTCACTCTCCCTCCTTGACTTCGAACAGGATCAGGGAGATGGCGAGGAAGACCGTTGCTAGGATGACCGCTGGCAGCGTCTTGCCCAGAGCTGCACCCCAGTCACGGTAGCTCTGAATCATTCCTACCACAGTGGTCCATACGTCGGAAGGTATCGCGCCATACAGGCCGAAACCTTCGGTCTGAATCAGGAATGAAACAAACACTGGGGCGACGAACGCATAGACAGCGTTATCGAAGAACACGGCCGGCAACAACGAGAGCCCCACCATGACGAATCCGTAGAGGACGTAGGCTTCGACCCACATCGGAAGGTTCCCCCACGCCAGCAGGGGGGCTCCGAGGAAGAGCCTCGGGTCGTACAGCGCCAGGGTGATACCTAAGGCGACCGCGATAGGGACCAACGTCACCGCAAGCAGAGCGCAGACCTTCGAAGCGAAGATGGTGGCGGACCTGATCGGGTTGAGTTTGAGCGACCGGAGGATGAGCTTGTCCTGTTCGTAGGAGAAGCTGTATGCCGAAACCGCGACTACGATGGGGAACAGATTGAACCAGTCTGACGTGGGCCTGAGGGTTGGATTGAAAAGGTCGGCTATGGTCGGGGCGATCCCACCTATCGATGAACTCAGATAGTTCGGCGTGAACCCCCCTGCGCTGTACATCATGAGAAAGAAGACCAGCAGGCCGAAGAACACCTTTCTGCTTGCAAAGAGCACCCACTCTAGCAGGACGAAGAAGGTCCGATGCCCGTGCTGGCCGTCCGCAAGGTATTGCTGTCGATCTGATTCGTGCGTGAGCCCGGCCGCTCGACCCCTTTTAGACTCGGCGATCCACAACAGGGCCATGGCCGCGCCCAGGGCGATGAGAAGATAGGCATACGTTTCAAAGTCGGAAGGGGTCCCGCCGTAAATCGAAACGAGACTACTTACCTGTTGATTGGAAGAAGATGATGACACGTTGACCCTGACCAGATATGCCCCTCTTGCAGAAGGCGAAAAGGACACCTGGAGGCTGCCGCCAGGGGGAACGCCCTCTTGAAACACGGTGGAACCCGTGGCCAGACGGATGATCGAGGCATCAAAGCTCACGTCCGAGGAATTGGAGGAGTAGGACAGGAGCATCCTGTCGGTGGGCTTGAGGAACACCGTGAAAGAGTCGGTCGTGTTTCCCTGGCTTGTTGTCGGGCTCCCCGCGCCGAAGATTGCCTCCCCAGGACCGAAATGCGCGTTGGCGAGCATCGACAAGCCCACCAGCAACAGCCCGAGCCCCACGAAACCCACTGCTCTGAGCAAGCTTGCCCGGCGCAAGGCCTCTACGCTTCCTTGGGACGGGGCTTGCTGTGTTGTAGGGCAGGGGGACCTTGGTCGCTCCTCCCCTGAGGGCCGCCTTGTGCCCTCTTCATCCTGCGCCGACGAAAGAGGGCGGCCGATAATAGGGCCGCCGCTACTGTGGCGACCGCAGCCTCGAGAAGGGTCGTGTATCCGCTGGCGGGCGCCCCTGAGCTGCCGGGCGCCCCTGAGCTGACAGGTAAGTCCGCCTGTATGGGTAGATTCGTGGCTGTCAGTATCAGGCTTTGATTGGCAGACCCGATCTGCCAGACGTCGAAGGAGGAGTGCAACAGTATGTCGTCTGTGAACCATGAGGTGGAAAACTGATACGCGAGCATGAAGCCGCTGAAGCGATCGTAGATGCCCACCCAAAGCGGCTGCGTGTGCCCTATGCCTATCAAACCGCTAAGGCCTGGGAGCTCAGTCGTGTTGACAATTAGTCCCCAAGGATAGGTCACTATCAGCCTATCCGTATCGAAGGTCCCTAGCGCTGTTATATTCATGGTCGAGCGGAGGAAGTCTGTTGAATTGAGCGGTTCTGAAGGCATCGCGTTGCCCAAGGGAAGGCTGAGGAATTCGTCTGGCGTATTGAACTGAATGATGGGCTGGCCCATCAAGTTGGTGACACCCTGTGGAAAGCCATGGACGGGCGTGAAATTGCCTTGAAGAGACAGGTAGCTCGGCGCAAGCCAGTAGGGCCATGTCCCGTATAGGGTGCCATTCAGGTCATAGACGCTGTTGTTCGTCCTCGAAACGATGACATTGCGTTGGAAGTCTAACGAAGCTCCAGTTCCCTGGATCCCTGCCAATGACAGGGAGTAGTCAACCACGTAGGTTTCTTGGGAGACAGCCACGATGCGCCACCCAAACTTCATCTCGTCATACGTGACCCATGTCGCATTCAGGAATTGAAGGGCGTCGTTTGCGCCTATCCCGCCGGCGCTATACCCCACCAGGTAGCTCAACGAATAGTTGCTCCACGAGTAGTTCGCATAGTCGCCGACCGCCAAGCTGGAGGAGTCGAAAGACGACGCCGCGGACGCTCCGTTGTCAGCGAATGTGACGCTCTGGAGCAAAGGGGCCATCACTATCAGTGCCAAGACCAGGAGCGCTCCCACTTCATAGGAGATGTTGCTTGGCGTTCGGCCATAGCAGGCCGGTGCATGGCCGCCTAGCCCGCCTTCCCTGGCAATGCCCACGTATCTCCAGACGGGCCTGTGATGATTTAATGCCTCAGGCGTTGACATCGGTGTCGAAGGCCGACGTCTAGAAGTCAACTCGCGTTGACCTCCCCCCTTGAAGCAGCCCGGCAGGAAGATAATTAAAGGCGGAATCGTTACAATCATCCAGACGCTTCTTGAGCGCCTCTGAGCAGGAGAAGTCGAGGGCCGAACTATTCGAAATCCTGGGCCATCCGAGCAGGGTCAGCATCCTTGAGGCCTTGGGAGAGGAGCCTCTCGGTTTCGCAGGGTTGAAGAGGAAGACAAGAATCGCCAGCAATGGGCTTCTTTCGTTCCACATAGGGAAGATGGGCGGGCTCGTATGCGAGCGTCCAGAAGGAGGCTACGCCCTCACCGACCAAGGAGAGGAAGCGCTGGCTATCATAGAGGCCGTCGAGAAGATGCAGTCTCGCAGGCCTGGGGTTGGACATCTCAGGCGGTACATCATTGGGCATAGGATTGTGGTCGGTGTGTTGGTCATCATCATGGTCATCATCGGATCGGTCGCAATGGCCCAGCAAGGTCTCATTCCGGGGTCAGGGCAGGTCCATTCATCGGCTCCTAGTGATACCGTGCAAATCGGCGGCGTGACTTATTGGTACAAGGCGGTGGCTGCTGACACTCTCGATAATGTGTCGTCTCTTGCGTTCCATGGCGTAGTCTTCAGCTTCCTAGGGTATCAGCTCCTCACTCTCCCTCAGGGGCCTCCAGTCGCAATAGACATGGACAATCTTAGCACATGTAGCGGCGCGTCAAATTTCGGAATTTATCTGTTCTCAAGCTCCGGTATTGCGTCATCCTTCTGTTTCAACAATGTCTCTTATGAGAAGACCATGTTCCACTCCCCTGTGCTGCAGCTTTCGTTCGGTGACGGGGGAAGCACTTCCTTTGTGGCAGACATGTCCAGCAATCCTGCAGCACCGGGGAGCCTTTACATCTTCGGGACTAACGGGGCAGATAGCGCGGTCGTACTAGGGGATGGCACACCCTCCTTTGCAGCGAACCATGCTCCTGAGGCGGGGGTGATCTTGGACTCGCAGAGCTCCTTGGTCATTCTGCTCGTACAAGAATAGTTTCAGCGAGGCGTGGAGGCGCCAACGGATTGGGCAGGCGATGCTGTGGGATTCCTCGTTCGTAGACCCGCTTCTGGTCATCGTCTGGGGGATACTCACGGGCGGAGTGTTGAGCATTCCAAGCGCGGTTGCCGCAATAATCGGGGCGACCTACATTGGCGGGCGCAGCGTCAGAACTTATTTCGGGGTAGGGAAGACGCCCGTTCAGCAGTAGACAACCCTATCACTTTCAAGTGAAAGGCCCATTCTTCGCAGGTCCAAGCCTACGTGGGAAATATTCTGCTGAGACTCGCCTCTCGTTGCGGGTTGGACCACTATCGTGGACCTCTCGCAGCGGCAGGTGACAGGCTGTCCACAATTGTGGTATTATATCTGGCGCCACCACTA
>JBEKZX010000094.1:0-5155 GCA_049509455.1 Conexivisphaerales archaeon | reverse complement strand
TACCTGAAGTCGCTCCCCTCAGTGGACAAGGAAAGGATCGGGGTGACGGGGTTCTGCATGGGAGGGGGACTCGCCTTCCAGTTGGCGACGGCGCAGGCTCTCAAGGCCGCGGTCATCTTCTACGGGCAGAACCCGAAGCCCCTGGACGCGATGCAGAGGATCGAGATACCCATGCTGGCCTTCTACGCTGGCGAGGACACAGGCCTCAACGGCGGGCTTCCTGAGCTCATGGGGGCCATCGTGAGGTACAAGAAGGGTTTCGAACTCAAGATTTACCAGGGCGCACTCCATTCCTTCTTCAACGACACGCGGCGCTCGTACAACAAGGAGGCGGCGGAGGACGCGTGGCTCCGTGCCACCTCCTTCTTCGCGAAAAACCTGAGGGGCTGAAGTCGCGTGAGCTCGGATGATTTACCGCATGAGAGGAAGGAGCGTCTCGACGACATCCTGTCGCTCTGCTTTATCAATTGGGCCGAGACGCTGGAGAAGCTCAGAGGGGAGAGTTGACTTCCACCAGCCTGCGGGCTCCGACGTGCTCATAAGGTACCTCCCGCGGAGCACATAGTGATGAGCGCAAACCATGGAGGCTCTGACTTCGAGGAGCTCCTAGCCAAAGCGTCCGCGCTGAGGGGTCACCTATGCCTAGGCCTTCCATTGGGCATCAAGATGGCGGACACAGGTCTCCATCTCCTTGGAATGGAGGACGCCAGGAGGAGGGGCGACTTGGTAGTTTTCGTGGAGAGTAACAGGTGCGCCGTCGACGCAGTGCAGGTGGTCACCGGCTGTAGCATGGGGAGCAGGAGGCTCAAGGTGTTCGACTACGGAAAGCTGGCGGCGACGTTCCTCGACAGGTCAAGTGGGAAGGCGGTGAGGGTTTTCGCCAGGCCCCAGCTGACGAAGCTGGCCAACGAGGTGGCGGTCAGGGAGGGGCTCTTGAAGGATGGGGAGAGCGCTGAGGTCGGGTCGGAGGTCTGGAGGAAGGTCATGATGAACGCCTTCCTGAAGATGAGCGCGGATCAGATCTTCGACCACCAGGAAGTCATCCTCAGGGACGGTGCGGCCCTCTTGCGAGGACCGCGGATCCCCAGGGTCCACTGCGCGTCCTGCGGAGAAGAGATATTGGATGGGAAGGGCGTCCAGCGGGAGGGGAGGACCGTGTGCTTGGCCTGCGACGGCCAAGCCTACTACCGCCCAATCCCCGGCCGATGAATTTGAATATGCCTATATCGGCCCGACGGCATCTCAAAGCGGTTCCGTGGAGACGGCCTGCGGCTGGGTGAAGGGGTTGGCCGGTTAAAGCAGAGGAGTTTCATGATACGTGCGATGGGTTTATATCGAAAACTCTGGCTATCCGCTGCGAAGTGGTATCTCTTCGAGACGGGGGAACATATGGACGAGTGGTCCCCTCGGACGAGGACTTCGAGGTGCCGGCGGTCTTCTCAGGGGAAGTCGTGCTCCTCCCTCACATGACGGTGGTCCTGTCCATGGGTGAGAAATCCAGCCGGGCGGCCATAGCGTCGGCACTCAACTCTAGGCGCTTGGTCGCCATGATCCCCTCTGACGGCTACGAAGTTGGAGATATAGGGACTCTGGCCCTGCTCGAGGATGACCGCGGCGGAGCCGAGGGCTCTGTCGAGCTGAAGGGCCTTTGGAGGATCAAATTGAAAGAGATTATGCAGAAAGGAGCCGCCCCATTGGTGAAGTTCCGGCGAACGGAGGACTCGAAAGACTTGCCCGGCCTGGCTGCCGACGTCGTGGAGAAGGTGCACGGCCAGGTGGACGAGTTCTCGAAGCTCATGCCCTCCCTCCCCCAAGAGGTGGTTTCCTTCGTCAAGGGGATAGACAGCCCTGGGATGCTTGCTGACGTCTGCGCCGGTGCTCCGATTTTCACCGACAAAGAGAGGCTGGAACTTCTCGAGACGCTGGACCCGAAGAAGAGGCTCTCGAAGGTATCTGATCGCATGGAGAGGGACCTTCAGGCCCTCCGTGAGGTCACCAAATCCTCGACTATACCGGAATGCGAGATATGCATGGACTTCGCCGACAGGGCCTTCGAGGCGGACAGCGCCGCGAGAGAGGAGATGATGGCGGCCTTCCTGGAACATGTGATCAGCAGGCATCCTGCCGAGGTGATGAGGCTCATCGCCGAGAAGTACGGGCCGGCATTCATGCAGAAGCGGTCACTGAGATAGAGGCTCCATATCAGGGGGCCTCGGCCTGCGGGAAGTGTTCCTTCATCTTCACCCAGAACAGCGTCAAGACATCCTCTGGCTCCATGTCGAGGAGGAAGCTGCACAGCGTGAAAGGGGGCTGACCGGGCTGAATGACGACGATCCTGCCGTAGCTTTCCGTCGGCGCCTCGGCGGTGGCGGGATAATAGCCCCTGATCCCATCGACTACAGCCTTAGACAGAGGGCCTCCTCCCTCGACGACGAACTCCAGCTGCATCCTCACTATGGTGCTAGCATGGGCTGGCCGCCTTAATAGTCGTGCCGAAAAGAGACGGCGCCGGGAATGCTGCATCCCATGGCTGATCCGGACAGATGCTGCGGCGGGGTCACCCATCTGAAGCAGGGCGCGCCACGCTGGCAACTATTGGAGGTGGTGATTAAATATGGAGGATGTGGTATCCAGTGTGGCAGGAGATTCCGCGGGCGCAATCCTCGATCGGAGGATGGTCGGAGCCGAATGCCCCTGGGGAGACCCCGTCCAGGATTTGGGTGGCTGGCATGGCGGTAGATGAAGGAGCGAAGGCGATAAGCTCTGTCGTAGAGGCATCTAGGGAGGCCTGGCTGCTTTCGCATCAGACGACGCGTGAAAGGTTGGACTCCATTATCGAGGACGGCCTGGTCCCGCAGTTTCACGACTTCAGGGGGATTCAGGACAGGATGACCTTCGCCACCGATGCCAAGGACGGAGACTTCCGCCACGTGCGCAGGCAGCCGGTGGGCACCAACAGAAGGGACCCTGCTTACGTCGTTTTTGAAAGGCCGGAGGGGGTCGAGCACGTATACGAGTTCCTCGCGAGGAGGAATCCCGAAGAACTCAGGAGGGTCGTAGCGCAGGGTCTCGTCGACGCAATGAAAGACTGGTTCGTCACGACGAAGGTCATCGGCCCGGAGAGCATCGCCATCATCTACGGGTACGACGGTCATGTCCTCTACCTCAAGGAGTCCCTCAGTCAGTAGGACGTTGGGTGAGCCTGTCAAAGGCTTGAACGCTTATGACATGATACGTGTCGGTTCCCCTTCTTTCAAGGGACGGGTTGTAAAGATGCTCGCACTATCTGACATAGAAGGCGTTTCAGTGGACGAGACTTCCTCCCTGAAATCGCACGCGCGCTGGTCGGATGTGCGGAGGTGCACGCGATGACCCAACTTGGAAGCCTGGGAGATCAACAGGGAGGAGGGACTGAGAAGAAGGATGAGGCCATAAAGAGAGTGCCCTGAGACGAGTGCCTGCGCGTCTCCAACAGTGTCCTCCACAGGCCGGGAGCCGTCAAGACCGTAACGACCCTTAAGCCTTAATCCCCAGGAGCTCGCAGCTCGTGTCCCAGAGGCGCTTCCCGTACTCTTCATTGTAGGACTCGATGGAGCTCTTCGTCTCGTGCTTGTTGGAGAAGTACTTTCCCGTGACCCCCTCCAGCTCCGGCGCCGTCGCCAGGAAAATCGAAGTCTCGGCCCCCTTCTGCGGGCTTTTCATAAAGACGGAGACCAAGCGTAAGCCGGCGGAGAGCCAGGAGCCGGAACCTCTTCCCCAATTGGAGGCGACCGCGCCAGGATGGAGGCAGTTGACGTCCACCTTAGTTCCCGCTAGCCTGCGGGCCAGTTCGTAGGTGAACAGCACCTGGGCGAGCTTCGACTGGCCGTAGGCCCTAAAGGCGCTGTAACGCTTTTCGCACTGGAGGTCGTCAAAGTGGATGTGGGCCGAGGTGTGAGCAGAGGAGCTGACGTTGATCACGCGCGAAGGCGCGCTCCGCTTCAGGGAGTCAAGGAGGAGATGAGTCAGGAGGAAGTGGGAAAGGTAGTTGACCTGGAACGTCATCTCGAAGCCGTCTACCGTGACCTCTCGTTTCGTCAAGATAAGGCCGGCGTTGTTTAGCAGAACGTCCAGCCTAGAATGCGTCTCTTGGAACTCGGCCGCCATCTGGCGGACCGACCGCAAGTCGGCTAGGTCGAGGATCATGAGCTCCAGCGAGGAGCTCCCGCTCTTTCGGCGGATCTCTTCGAGGGCCATTTTCCCTTTGCTCTCGTTCCTACACGCGAGCACGACGGTGCTGCCTTCCCCGGCCAGGCCCAGGGCGGCTTCCTTCCCCATGCCGGAGCTGGCCCCGGTGACGATGAAAACCTTCTCCATGGTCAGGATGCGGAATCCCGGGCTGGGAAAAAGGCTTTGGCGATATCAGCATCGAAGAAGCATTGACCGCCCTCTATCGAGCGCAGGAGGCGCATAGCGAAGTCTTGGCGGAGACGGGCTGCACAAAGACGGCCCCGCATCTTGAGCACTGGAAGAGGGCCGCCCTGTCGGGCTCGCTGCTCTTTGATTTGCCGTAGTTCTGGGTCCAGTAGGCCTCCCTGAGCACCGTCCGATCGGCGCCCTCGAGGCCTAGGTCCAAGGCGTGGCGGCTGGCGAGCCTGATGTCGCCCTCCCTGATCTCCATCCCGTTCCCCGCGTTACGCTGAACGAAGGATCGAAGTTCCTTGACGTCCAGTTCATGCCCGTACATGACGAACCTGCTTACATATCCTGAAGGGCAGACCAGCAGGCCAACGAGCTCGTCCCCTGATGGGAGTAACTTCAGCTCGGCCGGTTCGTGACAGTGCCCATAGCACTGAAAGGGCCCTCCCAGCTTATGCCGAACCAGCTCCGTCAAATCGTCCAAGAGGCTCTTTCCCCTAGCTCTTTGCTGCCTGAAGCAACGGGCTCTTCAGGACATTCTCAACCGCACGGCGCGTGAATGCCAGGCCTTCAGAGTAGCCGGTCAGCACGTGCTGGAACGACCCGTCTGACAGCTGAAAGAATACCTGTGGGATGATATAGTCTTCGCTCCAGTCTCCGTACTTCTTCACGAGCTCGTCCGCCTGAGTGACCTTATCCGTGTCTATATCGTAGAGCAGGCATGGGATGCCCAAGTCGGCGGCGGCCTTCTTCATGG
>JBEKZX010000093.1:0-5177 GCA_049509455.1 Conexivisphaerales archaeon | reverse complement strand
CGCTGTGAAACGGTCGTCAAGATTTCCTTTCCGCTCTTCAGCCTGAGAACAGACCGATATGGCCCTGAGAGTTGTACACGACGTCCATCCCTTGCGATTGCGCGTCCACTGCTGAATCAGCCAGCCTGTCAGACCTCAGGACGAACAGAGAGTTGCTGTAGTCGCCAAAGGTGAAGTTGCCCGCAAGGATGGAGGTCAGGACGGCCCTGACGTCTTTGTAATTCGGGACAGCTGCAGCCGCAGCCAAATCATAGTCAAGATAGATGGTCGGGGACCCCTGCCCCACCAGAGCGCCGATGTCATTCGCCTGCACGCAGGTATTCCTAGTAGGGATGGTCGATTCGGATCCGAAATCCTGATGCTCAATGGGAGCCCAGTCAGGAGAGAAGGTTCCCACGCATATTACGGAGGACAGAATCAGGGCAGTGATGATTATGACCCCTACCTTTCTGCTGTCCAGCAAGTGATGCAGGACGAAAGCCGAAGGCAGCAGCAGAAGGAAGTATGCGCACGGAATCGCGTACTGGCCGGACTCGCTGCCCAGCGCGTAGGCGGCGAACGAACCACCCAGAAGCACGAAGGCGGCGACACAGGAAGACAGCGCTATGAGGCCGAAGGTCGAAGAGAAGATCGAGGCGCCGCTCTTCGGGCCTTCTCTGTTCCTAGTGACGACCGTCTGAACTCCCAACCACACGACCAGCAAAGCCAGCCCGATGGCTATCGGAGCGGCCCAGGCGTAGGCGAACTCCCAGAATTCGGGCGAGGAGTACCCGGGGGCAGTAGCTACGGGGATGGTGCTGCCTGAAATCAACTTTACATTGCCGCCCAGCAGTATGACGAAGAAGCTTCTGGTGGACTCGTAGATGTTAGTGGCCTTGGTGACTATCAACGTGTAGATGTAAGTAATGAACCAGTACCCGGCGGTTATGATCAACAGGAGTCTAATCGCTGGCCCCACGGACATTGACGTCTCGCGTCGGCTTAGCCTGGTCAGCAGGAGTATCCCATAAAAGGCCAGGAAAGCGGCTATCAAAGCAATGGGACCAACCGGATGGGCAAATACCATCACCAAGATGACCACCCCCAGAAGCCCCACTGTCTGCCTCGAGGCCAGCTTGGTCGCCAATAGGGAAACCAGCAGCAAGGTCAACATGGCATATGGAATAGAAAGTGTCCTTCCCGTAATGAATGAAAGCTGGGGAATCGAGAGTATCAACATGGCCGCAGGAGCTGCCTTTTCAAGACCGAATCTCCTTGTCAGCAACCAAAGGGATAGCATAGTGACTATGAGAAAGACCACACTTTCGACAAGAGGTAACCCCAGGTTGATTCCGCTCACCATGGAAAGCGGCACCAGAATCAGGGATTCGATGGGCACAAAGTAGTAGAACCCTCCCTGTGCCGAGGCCTGCTGATAGGAGGCTATGCTTCCAGTCTTGTACAGCGCATCGTCCTGAATGTTGCTCAATGGGTAGAAGCCATTCTGTAGATAGACTGTGGCCGTCATGGAGATGGCAGAAACGACCAGGACGTAGGCGACAAGGGCTCTGTTCGCTTTGCCCAAGGCAAGATAGAGGGCCAGCAGGCCGGCCGCCAACCCTTGCAGATAGAAGAAGACGTCCGGCCTGGCGAACGCCTCTGAGGAGAACATCGCAACGAAGGGAGTGATCGTCACGACCGCAGCAAGAAGACCACCTACAACCCTGCTTAGTCTCCCTTCAAAGATCCTGTCCTTGCGGCCACGCAGGCTGAGCAAGATCAAGACCGCAAACAGAACAGCGAGAAGTATGGTGTAACTGAGCAGATTCTCAGTGAAGGTCGTGCCTAATACGGGAATAATACTTAACGCGTTGGAGAATACATTCAAGTCGGGATACCCCGGAGGGTGCTCCTCAGAACTTGAAACGCGGCTCGATTGTAGACAGAGCCCAAGGATTTCAGGCATTCGTTTGACGTGTACAGGTGCCTACCTCCGGATGATAGTCTTCGCACACAGAATTCGACAAGATAAGAAGAGTCTCTATACTGCAGAGCTTTGAATGCCGCCCACCAGAGAGGGAGCCCATGGGCGGCGTCCGCCATCGCCTTTGGCCTTCCCCTCGAAGTGCTGACAGCACGAGAGGCTCTGGAAGTGGCGACACTACTTGCAAGGACGTGGTATCCGCGAATCGCAGCGAGGACGGCATGGTCGGTATCCCAGGTTGGCAGGTACCTTAGGTCCACGACGCCAGTGAGTTCGAGCCAACATTTGAAAGAATACATCCGATTGCCCCCCCAAACCATGATGCCGCCTTTCCCCAGTGGGAAACTGCCTTTCAGAAGTCCCATGGGCTCCAGTCTACCGCCAGCTATGCCAAGGAGGGGGTCATCGCTGAAGTACTCGACAAGCTTTTCGAAGTAAAGTGGCTCTAAGGTAACGTCTGCCTCTATTGTAGCCACGAAGTCAGGGCGAAATCCCGTCTTAGCCAAGGCCTTGGCAAGCGACCAGTATGCGTTGTTTATGTTCCATTTGCCCATCGCCGGATATCTCGGAAGCACTATGATTTCGTGTCTGAGACCTGCCCGTTGCAGGGCTTCTTTGGCCAGCTCCGCGCCGCCATCGGTGGACCCGTTGTCGCAAATTAGGACCCTCTCAGGCCTTATGGTCTGGCGGGCCAGGCTGCGAATCATCGGCTCCAAGTTGCCCTTCTCGTTATAGACAGGCGTGAGCACTGCGATTGTCGGCGGGGCTGGCCATCTGCCTCGCGAGTCCTGCAAAGACGAAGCACGAACAGGAGGGAAGTCCATCAGCTAATGCCCAGACGCTCGAGAAGAGTATGCCCCAGATAGGCAGCGTTCCGCTTGAAGGCTAGGTTCCGTACGAGAGTCGGCACAGAAGCGCTCAGCTCTCCTTCGCCTTGCAGATGGTCGATAAGGGCCAGGATGCTGACGTTCGTCGGTATCCTGAAGGGGAGGTTCCTTCTCTTGAGAGATTCGTCAAGCGTGCTCTTTGCGAGGCTGTGAATCGCCCCATCCGTGAAGGCTATCAACGGATCAAAGCAGCTCAGATTCATCGTCGAAGATGTCACCTGTGCGAAGACTGAGCTGGCCAGCCCAAGGTTCTCTTCAGCTATCAATGGCGAAACGTCGGAACTCCCGATGTCAGGCAACACTTCCGCCACTTCCCCGGCCGTGACGATCCCTTCCTTGATGACCGCATGCGCCAGCCTGACAACGGCCTCAGTGGCTCCTCCGAGCTGGTTGAAGGTTAGGAGCCCTGCTCCGTCGCCACCGTCCATCTCAACCCTCTTACGATCACTAAGCAGAGTTTGCGCGCGTACGTACGGTACCCCCAAGACGGCCAGCTCAGTGTGAAGGTCCGCAACCACGCTGTTTCCTTTGAGCATGAGACCCGTTGCGTATTCCTTGGAGAGATCGTCTATGGGACGGAAACCCTCTGCGAGGAGAGCCCTGATGCATTCTTGGTAGCTGGACTCAGGCACGATGAAGTCGACATCGACGCCAATCCAGCCAGTCCTGTTGACTGTCTTGAAGACGATATAATCGATGCCAGCCGAAGTAAGAGTCTTCACCAGGCTCCTGAGCAAGCTGTCCCTTTCCTTCAAGGTAGGTTCATGCGTGGTTAACGCATTCTCCAAGCGCCTCTTCACTAGACGGGCTGCTTCGGAGCGTTGACCCTCTAGGGCAGAAGAAGCGAAGAAACTCAATCGATTCCCAATGATAGACTGACAGAGTGGCTCCACCTCTGATGATGCGAGGGAATCCAATTGGGAAATCCAAGAGCTGCTGTCCACCACACCAGGTGCCTGGCCTTGAACAACCGACTCGGCGATCTGCCCAACCAAAGTCGCGATGATGCTTCCACGCTGTAATCTGGCAGGCAAGAGCTATGCCTTCCTTGAGAGGGCGGGCAAGTACGCTTCGCTGGTCAACCTGTTTGCGATCTCCGGCCACGAGGGAATGTGGGTCTTCTCACAATGATTCGAAGATAAGGCATCGACGGCACGGGCTATCGCCTCGGCCGATGAACCGTCGACCAATTGTACGCCGGGCATTCCTGCGAAGGTCCCTCCCCATGGCGCCGCGGCGATCGTAGGTACGCCCATGGCGATCGCCTCAGCTACCACAATGCTGAAGGCTTCGTACTCGGAGACGTTCACAAGGCAGCTGCTTGTCGAGAGCATTCGAAGGTACTCCTCCCTCTGCAAGAAGTGAAAGTGTTGAATGTTGACGTCAAGAGATTGACCCAAGGACACAAGTCTAGACAAGTCTGGGCCGTCGCCGACAATGCGTACGTGCACCTCTCTTCCCTCCTTTGCAAGTCGATGTGCCGCCAGAACAATCGAATCGATTCTCTTGTAGCCTTCCAGGCGTCCGGCATATGTCAGGACCAGGTCGCTGCTCGGACTCCATTGATAGTTCGCGACATCCTCGGAGACGCCGTTCGGAACAACCATCGAGTCCACACCGAAATCATGCTTCACCACGCCAGCCTCGAAGCTGGAGACGCAGTGAATTACGTCGGCCGCCCGCATCACACGCCTGGCGACAGGCCGGTATGGTCTCCAAAGAAGTCTTGTGTGCCATTTGCTCCCGGCTGAATGATGATGGGGAGTGATGACGAACGCAGTGCTGTCCAACCTTCCTCTGACGGCCATCCAGCAGGCAGGAACAAGGAGAGCTGCGATGTTGTGGGCATGGATGACGTCGCCCCTGACCGATTCCAGGTATCGATAGGCGGCGGTCGAGGGGGCGAAATAGGCACCTGACGGTGCGTACCCCTTGAACCTCCTTATGGAGACGCCCTCCATCGATTCACATTTAGGCAACCCGCCCTCGACATCTAGGGTGACCACCTCGACCTCATGACCTAGTTTCACAAGGTTCTTGGAGAGCATCTCCGTCATGTTGGAGAGGCCGCCGACGTATGGCGGGAAGGAATGCGTAACCTGAATCACCCTGAGCGTCTCCACTTATGCTATCTCCTCGTACAGGGAGAGCGTCTGAGCTGCTACGCGATCCCAGTCGAACCTCTCGGCGAAAGATCTGCCCATGGCTGAAGACCCGGTGAGGAACTCCTTGTCTGAAAGGGCCCGCGACAGGCTCGAGGCCAATGCTCCGCTGTCTCCCACCGGGAAGAGCATGCCGTCAACTCCATCGCGTATGTAGCTCGCAAA
>JBEKZX010000092.1:0-5583 GCA_049509455.1 Conexivisphaerales archaeon | reverse complement strand
CCTCGGCGCCGGCGCGGGATACAGGATGAAGAGAGGATCCTTCAGGGCCTTCTCATTGGAGAAAGAAGGCGAACCGAGCAAGTGGATTACCTTGACTGCTCTAAGGGTCTTAAAGAGAGTAGAGGAAGCTCGGTAGAACCACTAGGCTTTAGCCTAGCGATAGCCCACAAGAGACGATGCTTGATGGTGTCTTATCAATTCGCCTCCATGGGGCTGTTGGTGACCCGCCTGAAAGTTACGCGTGGAATCGACGAAGGTTGAATGCTCTAGCTATGGGGAAGTAGCAATGTGTGGTGCCTAGATGGGGCTCTCAATAGGTTAATCATCTTTATGTCATTGAAAACAATAGGTTAATTGAATGGGGAAGGGGGCGTCCCTCGTTCATGATAGCTCTGGACGCCCATCGCTTTAGTCTAACTCAAGTCTTGCTCGTTTGGACCACGCAGAAGAGGTTGCCATCTGGATCTTCTAGTACCCTGAAGTCCTCATCGGGCTCATAGGTCTGGGGATGACGGGTAGCCCCGATCTGGAGTAATCGCTCCACCTCTCCTTCTCTGTCGTTCGTGTAGAAGTCCAGGTGCAATCTATTCCTGCCCGACGGTTTCTCAGGAACTTGGTTCAATGAGATGTTTGGGCTCCTTCCATCAGGGTCCCGAAGTATCACCCATGCGCCCTTCGCCGGCTCTCTGGTGACGTAGTGAAGCGCCTCCTGCCAGAACGCCAGCATCTTATCGAATTCATAGCAGTCGATAACTATCGAACCCATTTTCAAATACTAAAGCCGTTCCCTTCGTGAACAGGGCGACAATTAATACCCTTCTCGCGTTTCAAATTGAGGAACCTCCGTCAGAATGATACTAACCCCGCTTTCCCCCTTAGACGTCGTATTCTTTGATATCCGTTGGTGATGGAAAGGAAATCACGATGTCATCGACCACCAAAATTGAACGCGGCTTACGGGGGCCGGTCATCAGGGGGTACTATTCAGAGGTCTACCACATCTCAACTCCGCGTTATCCAAGATCGCATACCCTGAGCTGGATATCACTGCAGTCCTTCCCTTTGAAAGCCTCCCCTGCTCATAGTCACACTTGCTCCGTATGGATGACGGCGTCAAGGCCGCAGAGGAGTGGGTTTGGATAAGGGCATCGGCTCTGAAGAAACTGTGTGATGCGGCTCAAAGTTGATTGGAGGACCGGACGCGCTGCATCCTCCGTCGATGCCACTGAGCAAGGTCAGGGAGAGCTTCGACAGGATCCGTTCCCTAGGTCAGCCTGTCGATAGCGGCTGCGAGCTTGAAGTCCTTGTCGGTCAGCCTTCCCGTAGAATGGGTCGTCAGCTCGAGGACCACGCTGCCGTAGGACAGCAGCACATCCGGATGATGATCCTGCTTGTCGGCGATTACGGCCACCTTCTTGACAAATTCAAGGCCGTCGTGGAAGTCCTTGAAAGCGTATTCCTTTGCCAGGATCTTGCCATGAATCTCCCAGCCGTCCAGGTCTGCAAGCATCTCCTGCGCCTCGCTTCTCTTCAGTACCTTCACGATGAGAGGTCGCAT
Organism: Conexivisphaerales archaeon; assembly: GCA_049509455.1. GTDB lineage: Archaea > Thermoproteota > Nitrososphaeria > Conexivisphaerales > DTJL01 > DATKKG01. The sequence goes on along the minus strand of JBEKZX010000092.1, from coordinate 4,025 downwards.
TCGTCCCTCTATTAAGCGAACCTTCGAATCCCGTCCCCTCAAGGCGATGAAGCGCAAACAGCCGGTCCCTCGTCACTGCCAGCCCTGGACCTGGGGGTCACTGCGACCTACGATCACTGGCAGGAGCTCATCCTAGAAACGGTCAAGGTTGTCTCCCGGCCGTCGCCGTCGAGCGTGACTATCCTTAACCTGGGGGCCAGGAGAACGTGGGACATTGACGGAGACCTTAGCCTAGAGTTCGAGACCAATAGGCATAGAGTCGACAGAAGGACTATAAAGAGTGATTTACCCTGATGGCGGTGTGCCACAGTACCCTCAGATTGGAATTGACGAAAGCGGGAATCAACAGATCTCCCCCCATCAGAAATCAACAGACAACTCGCCCGACAAGCTTCCCGAGGCGCACAACCGCATCGGGGACCTCTCTCGGAGGTCGGTCGCAAAGAGCTCACCTACGACACTCTCCTGGGGCGAAGGCGGATACTACGTTGGCAGGACCAGCCAACCTCGCGCCTTCTCGCGGACGGAGGTCCGCGACATACTGCTCGCTTGGATCTCGCTGAGCGTCGCTTTCACGGTCGCCGTCACGGGCGGCCTCTTCGGGGGTTTCGCCTCAAGGCTCGGCGTGACGGAGAACGGGGTGCCGCTGTATCTGAGCCTTGAGTGGACATTCGTCCTCGCGCTCATGACTATAGGGGTTGGTTTCGTGCTGCACGAGCTGATGCACAAGTTCATCGCCGAGAGGTACGGCTTCATGGCCGAGTTCCGCATGTGGATCCAGGGGCTGGCGTTCGCTCTGCTCTCGGCGCTGGTCTTCGGGATCGTGTGGGCCGCCCCCGGCGCGACCTACATCAATGGGTTCGGGATATCAGAGAAGGAGAACGGGATCATCTCCCTGGCTGGGCCGCTCACGAACGTCTTCATAGCCTTGCTCTTCCTGCCCCTCCTGTTCGTGAACACGAACAGCGTGGTAATCTTCGAGGCGGGATACCTAGGTTCCTACTTCAACTTCTTCCTCGCGACGTTCAACATGTTGCCAATCTTCGTGCTCGATGGAGCCAAGGTGTGGCGCTGGAACAAGCTCTATTGGGCCGTCGTCTTCGTCCCGCTGGCCATAGTGGTCGCTTCATACATCTTCGGATATTTCCCCTAGTTCCAGCTGCGTGTTGCCTGCGACTGCGACGAGGTCATGGGATCGTTCAGAGATATCAATGTCGGAAGGTGACTCGACCGTTTCCAGACAATAGGGTGGTCGTAAACTTCGACTGGATGATATGTCTAATCTAACCGTCTAGTAGTAAAGAAAGTTTGTTTATTGGTTTGCAACCGTGGTCTAAGTGTTCAGGAAACAAGTCGGGTGAAGGCTTGATGACTCGTAACCTCTGGAGGAGCATGGGCATGTCCTCTAGATTGAACATAACGGCACTTGTGTCTAAGTCGAAGTGCTGCCCTCGACCGGAAGATTGGGAACGTTAAGGTCGCCTTTGCCTGCAAGTCGGTGCCTAAACCCCTTTGCCATACCCAAGTCACTGACCACTGTCCCGCCTCCGAATCCCAATGCGAATCCGTCCATTAGCGACCCAAAGGGAACCTCGCCGGCGGAGCGTGAGGCGGCGGGCCGGGGAAAGCTTTAATATCCGAAAGCAATCTTTTGGTCGACCGAGTGAAAGGTATGTTCGGCTTGAAGGGCGCGGACTGGGTCATCGTGGGCCTGCTCGCCGGCAGCTTCGTCAGCGACACGGACACTCTCCCGGACAGGATGCGGTCGCTGGCCAAGGCCGCGGAGCAGTACCAACGGCTCAACGCGCAGGCTAGGGACGCCCTCGGAAGAGCGATGCGGGAACTGGAGCAGGCGCCGGGGCAGCCGGCCAGAGGTGCCCCCGAAGCGGGCGAGCCCGAGGGCTCTGACACTCTCTCCCTGGTCGACCTGGCCCACAGGCTTGGTCTAAAAACCGAAGGCAGGACAGCGGACGAAATCGCCGACGAAATGGCCCAGATGGCCGTCAGCGCCGCCGGCGACAGATAAGCCCCCCAAAGGGTCGGTGGCTCTCAGCCGCAAGACAGACGCAAACTCATTTTTGCATACTCAACCGGGAGGTAAACGGGCGTCGTTCTTACTAATTGAAGATCGGCTCGACGAGTGACGCCTATCACTTAATCACCTTTATGTTATTGAAAACAATAGAATAAATGAATGAGAGCGAGGCTGGCCCACGGCCATTAGTGGTTTTCAAGTTTGCCCAAGCTGTAGCTTAGGCAAACACGAATTGTGCCTTCCTTGGTACTTTTGGTTTGTGCTTCAAGCTTCAAGAGATATCCTCTCGTGCCGTTACCCTTTGAGTCTTCAGGTGATATCTACGCAGCGAAGTATAGTTGCAACTTAATTTCTACATATCAGGGTTCGTATTGTGCTTGAATCTTGAGGTGAAGGCTTACACAGCGCCTACTACGCATTAAACCATCCAACGCGCTTGAAGTACCAGACCATGATAAGTGCCGGAACTAGCATACCAATGAGGAGCACCAGTAAAGATGTGTAAGGACCAAAGAAATTCAATGGCCCCGTCACAAGTCCACCCGGAAGAGGGACGTTCATTCCATATATTGAGCTTATCAGTGTTGCTGGAATGGAGAGCGTGAAAAGAATCGTTAGGATACAAAGGACGCTGTTAGTCCTGTCACTGCTGATAATGAAGTCAGTGTCTTTGTATATCCCAACCATCTCTTTCATCTCTTTAACTGTGCCAAAGGCCCTTCCAATCTTATGATTGATATCGCTGAAGTAGATTGAAAGATTCTCTTCGCTGAACCTCTGCGCCTTCGATGTGATTTCTGGCATGAACAATCTGAGCGCAGAGACGATTTGCCTCAGGATGGCGATCTGCCGGCGGACATGATTTATCGCGTTGGCAGACGATTTCTTCTCGTCGAATACTTTGACCCCAATGGCGTCGAGACCGCTCTGGACGCCATCGAAGATTAGGAACATGCTCTCAGCCAGTTCGTCGATTATTCGGTATGCAAGATAGGCCGTTGATTTCATGAGCGCTTTTTGCTCTTGCTCATCTTCTTTGCAAGTTTGGAACAGTTCTGAGATAACTCCAAGTTTGTCCGGATGAAGTGTCACTAGATAATTCTTCCCGAGGAATATAGACACTTGATTGGAGCTTATGATCCCTTGACTGTCTTCGACCGGGAAGCATAACGCAATGAAAAGATACTCTTCATGCTCCTCGACCTTGGTCACTTGTCTGCTGGAAAGAGAGTCTTCCAGGTTCAAAGGATGAAATGGATAATCCTTCGGGAGCATTGCTACTTCAGTTTGAGTCGGGTCAACAATATCTACCCAGGTTATACCGCCGCTTATAATGGACTTGACTTTACCTTCTTCGTTGACGGATCTCGAGCCTAGGCTTTTTTCGCTACTTGCCATGGTCTAACGTCACGGGGTAGGCATAACTGCATTCTGCAGAGAAATTAAAGTTTCTGGAGATCTTTCGTGGAGGCAGATTCTAGCCTGAGCGAGGTCATGATAGTTTTGGATATCTGTTGCTGCTGGAAAAGAAATCAATATCATCAAGGTCACGCCCCACTGGCGGGCCCGGTGGGCTTGGGCCTGCGAAATGGGCTGGATTCGTTCATTCATTCATCTTTGTGTTATTGAAAACAATAGGTTAATTGAATAAGGAAAGGGTCGCCCCGCGCTTAGGCCCTCATTTTATGCTGGCGATGACCTGTTGCAACTCGACTAGGCTGTCAGCCAGAGGTTCCTTTCTATCGGCCCTTGCGACACAGTCCTCCACCAGGTCATCGACCATGACCTGGATGACACTGTCGAGTGCTGACCTGATGGCGACTATCTGATGGACTATCTCAGAGTACGACCTGCCGTCGTCGAGCATCTCCTTGACGCCGTGAACGTGGCCGTGAATTCTCGCGATCCTCCTCGTAACATCCTTTCTCTTGTGGTTTGCCATCTATCCTATCCGGAGGGAGGGGATATCGTTTAAGTCTATCGTTTCATC
>JBEKZX010000091.1:0-5705 GCA_049509455.1 Conexivisphaerales archaeon | reverse complement strand
CCCATGAGCATCTCCACATGCAGGGACTTCATCTGTTTCTCGCATGCGCTTTTGAAGAACTTCCTGAAACCATGGTCCACCTGGAACTCGTGCCTTCTCTTCCCTTCTGGAAGTGCCTTACGAATTCCGGTCCCTTTCAGCGCATCCTCCATCATCCTCTTGATCCCCAGGCTCTTCAGGCGTTTCGGGATGTGAGGCTCCCCTTTGGCAAGCTTGTCCGGCTTGAAGAGGTCCCTAATCAGGGGAGAGTCGTTGCCAACCTTCTCCCCGCTGCTCTTCCGGAAGGCGATGTATTCGTCAAGGACTTGATAACACTCGGGAGTTATGAAGCTGAAATACTCGTCGGGGGTGCCGGCATAGACCTTGATTATCCCAGCAACCAGCTGCCCCTTCTCTTCGATCTTCTCGATGTGCCCCCAGTTCAGATAGTCGAAGGCTCCAACCCTAATCCCTGAAGAGAGCATCACAAGCACCGCTGGCTTGATTCGCCTGTCGGGATAGGATAGGATCTGCTTGATCTCCTCGACTGTCGGGATCCTGTCCTGGCCGTAGCTCCTTCCGTGGGGGATCCTCCTCCCTATCTTCTTCCAGTTTAGACTTATGTCGTTCATCTCGCAGAAGAGCTTGATTGGCTTGAAGTAGTTGGGGACCGTCGCCTCCGAAATCTCCTTCCTCTCTGCCCGCTCCTTCTGAAGTCGCATATATTCGTTGATGACGAATGTAGCCCACTGATTGTCCACCTTCGCCTTCCTGGCAAAGCTGGAGGCTCTCTTGTTGAAGGTCGAGCCTTCAACCCTAATGTGCCTGAGGAAGAGGTCCAGCCTCCGTTCGTATTTCTCCTTCGTGACCGGCGACTTAATCGCGTCATAGAACTCTGTCAAACGGTCCGTCTGTTCTGGGTACACACCCTTAGTAGATAAGGAATCCTATTTAAGAACTCAAATAGTGGCGGGCCCGGTGGGATTCGAACCCACGACATCCGCCTTAGAGGGGCGGCGCTCTAATCCAAGCTGAGCCACGGGTCCTGCGATTAAGGGGAGTTTCCAATGACGTAAAAAGCATTTCGACCTCACAGAGGTTCGGAGAAGACCCCCGCGTACGTTTATGAATGGACGACACGTATCAGCCGGCGCCATGACCAAACTCTTTGGCACGAACGGCATCCGCGGCATCCCGGATAAGGACCTCTCTGACGAATTGGTCACTAAGGTGGGGAGGGCTGTGGGCCAGAAGCTGGGGAAAGACATCGTGATCGGGTGTGATGGACGCGTCAGCAGCCCGAGGCTCTCCAAAGTCATCGCTGACGCCATCAACTCTGAAGGCTCCAACGTATACTTCGTGGGGCTAGCCCCCACCCCCGCCATTCAGTTGTTTACGGGAAGCGGAAAGTTCACGGGAGGTGTTGTGATCACTGCGTCCCATAATCCCCCAGAGTTCAACGGGATCAAAGTGATGGGTCCCAACGGGGTCGAGATACCTCGTGGCACCGAATCGGAGATCGAAGGGCTCGTCGATTCGATGAAGGCCGGTAAGGGGAGCGGAGGCGGCACGTTCTACGAGAGGCCGGGAGTAGTGGAGATGTACGTGCGGAGCATCCTTCGGAAGGTCGATGTTGCAGCCATCAGGAAGAAGGCCTTCACCATAGCAGTGGACGCGGGAAACGGAGCTCAAAGCGTCTCAGCCCCGAGCCTGTACGAGAGTCTGGGGTGCAGGATAATTCCGATCTTCTGCCAGGTCGACGGCCTTTTCCCCGGGAGGGGTTCTGAGCCAGTGGCGGAGAAACTCACCGTCCTGACGGAGACCGTTAGGAAAGAGAAGGCTGACCTGGGAGTCGCATTCGACGGGGACGGAGACCGAGTGGTCTTCTGCGACGAGAAGGGAACGCTCTACACGGGAGACAGGTCTGGAGCGCTTCTTCTCGAGTACATCCTTTCGAAGAAAGGAGGCCAGAAGGTGGTGACAACGGTGGCTACATCTAACATCGTTGACTACGTGGTGTCCAAGCACGAATCCAAGCTTTTCAAAATCAGGGTCGGAAGCGTCGATGTCACCGAGAAGATGCTAGAAGAGAAGGCCGTGGCCGGTCTCGAGGAGAACGGGGGGTTCTTCTACCTCCCGCATCAGCCCGTCAGGGATGGAGGGATGACATCCTCTCTTATGCTGGATGCCCTGGCTCACTGGAACGTTCCGTTCTCCGTGGCAATGAAAAGGCTCCCCCGGTATTACCAGCGGAAGGGCAAGCTGGCGTGCCCTAATCCACTTAAAGGAGGGGTCCTGGAGATGGTAAAGGCGCAGGCGAAGGGGGAGCTGGACCTGACTGACGGAGTGCGCATCAACTTCAAGGACGGGTCGTGGGTGATCGTCCGACCCAGCGGAACCGAACCTCTCATCCGGGTCTTCTCTGAGTCGACCGATGAAAAGCGCGGAGAGGAGCTCTTCACAACATACTTTGCGTTAACCGAAGAAAGCACAAAAAAACTGCAAAAAAGCGCGATCTAACTTAGTCCCAAGTCGGGGAACTTAGCCTGCGGAACGCCCAGCTCGCTCTGTAGGGTCCTTATCCTTCCCGCGTATTCCTTCATCTTCTCCTTGTCGTTCTGTACCTTAGCGATCTTGTAGGCCTTCCAGGCCTTCTTCAGGGCTCCCCAAGTTTGTCCTTTCGTGTACGGCATGTGATATCCCTCGAGACAACCTTGTCTCATGTCTCAAATAAAAGCGTTTCGTGTTTCACAGATAAGAGAGCTTGTGAAATGCGTCGCCCACCGACAAAACTGTAACGGAGGTGGCTCCTTTGATGGAACCCGTTAACGAAGCGCTCATCGGAAGTGGACCCAGCCCTCGGCGGCGACCTCTACGGCTCTAAATCGTTTTCGGGGAGCGTACAGTACCCGGGCCCTCCCTCTGTTGACACGCCCGAACGGATACAGCTTGGCATCGGTTTGGGCGGCCAGCGAAAGGGCCCTGGAGAGCTTCGCCTCGGGGACTGCCAGGATCGCCTCATACTCCTCCCCTCCGTGTAGGACCAGCCCCACCGGGTCCAAGCCGACCGACGAGCAGACTTTGGCAAATGACCGCCTGGCGGGCAGACTGGTCATGACCAACTCCCGGCCGCTCTGCTTCGACATCTCGTTCAGGGTCATGGCCAGGCCGTCGCTGGAGTCCATGGAGCCATTGACGAGCCCGGCATCGATAAGCAACTTGCACAAATCCTTCTTCGGCGAAGGCTCATATACGCTCTTCAGCGAGGCAGCGGCCAGCGATTTGGGGAGGGGGTCACCCTTCAAAAGGTGGCCGAGACCCAGGCCCGTCAGGCCGAAGGGGCCGGTGGAAACCAGCACATCGCCAGGCCTAGCGCCACCCCTTCGTACCATCCTCCTGGCGAAGCCGGCGATGGACACGTCGATGGCCAGGTCCTCCGCCTCGTTGACGTCGCCGCCGAGGATGGGGACTTCATACTCTACGCTGGCGTCCTTCAGGCCGAGACACATCGACCGGACGTTCTCTCTCGTAGCGAGACTGCGAGGGATGCCGAGGGAGACCATGAAGCCCCACAGAGAAGCCCCCTTGCACAGCATGTCAGAGACGGAGGCCACGACGGCCTTCCGCGCGGCCTGTCGGAGGGTCATCCCTGGTGGGAGGTCAGTGCTCTTTACGAACATGTCGGTCTTCAAGGTGACATAGCCGTTTCCCCTCCTGATGAAGGACACATCGTCAGTAAGATCCGGATTCTGGAAGGAGAAGGTCCTCCGGATCAGGTCGATTATCTCTAGCTCGTTCAGCCCGATCCACCCCCCGTGCTCAGCGCCCTGGAAAGCAGGGCCTTGGCTTCTTCGATGGCCTCCAGGAGCTCGGCGGCGTCCTTGGCCTCCACGGAGATCCTCACGACGTCCTCCGTCCTCGAGGGCCGAAAGAGCATCCAGCCGTGGCTCCCTTGAACCCTCACTCCGTCCAGGGTAATGGCATCTGGGTGCTCCTTACAAATCAAGTCCAGGGCCCTTCTGAAGGAGGGCCTGTCGGCCGTCATCTTGAGCCTCCCCAAGGAATAGGAGGGAATGTCGGCCAGGATGTCCTTCAACGGCCTGCGCCTAAGAGACTTCACTAGCAGCGAAGCGGCCAGCAGGCCGTCCCTGCAGTAGCTGAAATCCGGGAAGATTACGCCCCCGCTGCTACCCTCGCCGCCCAAGGCGCACTTAGTCTCCAGCATCGTCTTCACGACGTTGGATTCCCCGACGGGGGCCAAGATGACCTTCGCTCCCTTGCTGCGGACTAGATCTGCTACGGCCGAGGAGGTGTCGACGCTGACGGCGACCGACTGGTTCTCATTCACCACTTCCAGGGCCATGAGCGCGAAGATGGTGTCCGGAGGTAGCTTGTTCCCTGCCGCGTCGACGACGACCAACCGGTCCCCATCGCCGTCAAAAGCGAAGCCGGCATCGCATCCATGGCGGACCACCTCATGCGACAGCTCGACGAGCGGGTCCTCCGTGGGATCCACTAACCGGTTGAAAGCGCCAGCCCTCATGTTGATCGCGTGGACTTCGGCGCCCATCATTTCGAAGAGCTGGGTGACGGACTTGGTGGCGCTCCCTCCCCCAAGGTCGAGACCGACCTTGATGCCCGCGCCGGCATCCGTCCCGACCCTTCGCAGGATGTTGTCATAATATGGAGAGGATCCCGGAACCACCCTGCCCGCCGAGAATGTGGAGCGGGACCCCCTGATGGAGATAAGCTCCTCTTCGTATATCCCTCTCCCGGCCTTCGTGATGAACTTGAGGCCGTTCCATTCGGGGGGGTTGTGAGATGCCGTAACCATCACCCCCCCGTCCACGCCGGAGACCCTGACGTAGCGGAAGATCTCAGGGGTGGTGACCAAGCCGAGCCTGTGCACGACGCATCCCGCACCGGCGAGGGAATCGACGACGGCCTTCAACAACGCCTCGGAGGAGGGACGCGTGTCGCATCCTGCGGCTATCTCCCCTTCGGCAGCGAACGCCGCAAACTTCGAAGCCCAGCTCTTGGCGTAGGCAAGAGAGAGGTCCTCACCGTAGATTCCGCGCAGCCCAGAGATCGACTCGATGACCAAGCAGCTCTTCTTCGTGTCTGCTGCGAGCCGATGCCTTTTAATGTTAAGGTCGAAGACGAACCTGACGGAGCGGGCGAGGACTGCCCACTGCCACTTCTCTTCCGAAACGGCACCCTAACCCGGGCGCCCTGGGCACAAACAGTTATTATCCTGACAAAGGGATGCTCAATCGAGCCCCAGTAGCTTAGCGGTGGAGCAATCCAACTGACGGAGCTCAGTCGCCTCGTAACGGGATCGCGAAATCCGAGTTGTCGGACAGGCGACCCTGACGGGAGAGCGATAGGTCGGGGGTCCAAAAGAGCGACGCGCTGGAATTCCCCCCTGGGGCTTGTGAACTCCACTAGAGTTCCCGCTGCCGGTGTTTCCGTTTCTGTCGAGGGTCATTCTAAAGCATACTCCGCACTCCGAATATGTAAACGGTTACTGGTTCCGATGAGAACCATAAACACATCCGCTTAATCTTATCCCGAGCACGTCGAAGCTACCATGCCTGCAGGCCCCCAAGCGCGATGAGAGGCCGAGGCAGCGAAGAGGGTGGAGTGCCTCGACTAGACCTTCCAAGACAGGGTCGAAAGCTTCACCGACTACTTCCGCTGATGGAAGGAAGGGTGCGACAGACGCC
>JBEKZX010000090.1:0-5767 GCA_049509455.1 Conexivisphaerales archaeon | reverse complement strand
CGGCGATCCCTCGGAGGGAAGCGCTTCATCAAAAGGCAGGCTACTTGGCTTCACTCAGCGCTGATGCAGGCTCCACCCTGGGCACGTCAAGGCCGTCGAAGTGCCTGTCGAAGCTGACGATGGACTCGGCGCCCAGCTTCTTGGCCACGTAATACTGCAGCGAGTCATCGAAGTCCCTGTGGATCTTCTCCGCCATCAATCCGGCGGCCGTCTCGTCGGAGGTATCCGAATCGTAGAGGTACAGCCCGGCCGACCGCTCGAGGTTGCGCAGGAAGGATGCTGGCGCATCCCCCCCGCCCAGGGCCGCCTCGACCGCGTGGACCGAGAAATGGGTCACCACGCCCTCCATCTCCCCGCGTGACATCGCCTCCAGGAGCCTCTGGCATTCTCCGGCCCGTTTCTGGCCGAGGAGGAGCTCGAGAAAGACGTTCGTGTCTAGGAGCATCATCGTCGCTTCGACCAGACCCGGTGCTGCAGCTCCACGGAGCCCATCCCTTCCCTCCGGAGCTTCCCCCTGAGGGACCCCCAATCCGCCTCGCCGGGGAGCGTGAACCTGCGGATGGCCTCCTCAAACGCCTTCTTCATCGCCCCTTTCTTGTATCCATACGATTCCATGGCCCTCTTCCTGAACCTCCTGGCCAGCGCCTCGTCGACTTCGACCTTGATGGTTTCGGTCATAAGTACGTAAGTACCTGTCGTCCCTATATCAACCTTGCCTCGATGATAGGCGTCGAAGGCAGAAAGGTCTGAGTGGTCGTAATCCTCAGTGATCCCGTTCACGGCCTACGTCGTCTTCAGGGGCCTCTTCAGTGGCCACGGCGTCTTCGACAGGACGGACAAGGCGGGATGGACGAGCTCATGCCGCTACGCCTTCCTTCTTCCTGATGCGTTCCGCCAGCTCCCTAGGGTCCGCCCTCCTTATCTGGGGTATCCCGTCGTAGGCCAGATCGGTCACAGACCGTAACCGGCTTCGTTTGTAACGATTTCAAGCATCCTCTCAACTGTAACGATTCTGATTCCCCTGAATTCTCGGATCTCCAACAAGTCCCTGTCCCCGGTGACTACGTAGTCCGATCCAGAAACGTATGCTGTCCTCAGCACCACGTCGTCTTTGGGGTCCCTTTTGAGGGCTTTGAACTTTGATTTCACCTTCATTGTGCTTGTCATGGCTGCGAGGGCTCTCAAGAACGCCTCTACGTCCTCTTCGTCAACATACCTGCCGACCTTTGGGTCCCGGACTACCTTTACGAACTCTTCTAAGATCTGCCTCGACAGGATAGCTTGAAACTTACCCTCTGCTGCACGAAAGAGAAGCTCTCTGGGCTTGCCGGTCTTTATCAGGGCTGAAACCAGAACGTTGGTATCGAGGACGGCTTTCATCCAAGGACCTTTCTTTCGTCTACTTCTTCCCTCTACGGTACTTGTCTATCACTTCGTTGATCTCCGTGGAGCTCAGTTCGCCATATTCCGCGATCCTCTTGTCCACCCTTCTGTAGATCTCTTCCAACTCCTTTCTTACGTCAGGTATCTCCATCTTCTTCATGATGACGGAATCCTGATAGCCGTAGACGAGGAGCTTCGTCTTCGGCCTTATCCCCAGCTTCGTCCTTATGGACTGAGGTATTACGACCTGGCCCTTCTCGCTCACCACGGCTACGGCCGCCGCGTCATGCCTTGCCATTTCTCGGAGCTCATTCTTACTTTCCTACTTTAAATAGCTTTGCCTTCCAGCCAGATCGAAGCTCGTCCGCCCCGACCACGTAGCCCCTGACCCCTCCCACCATTACGTGCTGGTTTAAATAACTCAGCGAGATAGTCAATCCGAATGTCAGGCGAAGAGGCCAAGGTCCTGGAAGAAAGGGCCCTGTCCTTCCTGAGGAACGCGAAGAGGCTCATCGAGGAGAGGGAACTTGACCTCGCCGCCTTCAGCGTCGAGCAGTCCTGCCAGCTCATCCTGAAGCAGCGCCTGTTGGTCAAGACGGGCACGTACCCCAGGACACACTCCGTGGTGAGGCTCCTCAGAGAGCTGGACACGGCCGTCCCGGGGAAGGGGCTCCTGAAGTTCGTCGATTCGGAGATGCTCCTCCTGACGAAGGTGGAGGACGCCTACATCGTCTCAAGGTACGTCCCGAGGAGGTACGAAAGGAAGGAGGCGGAGGCGCTGGTCGCGTTCGCGGACCGGCTCATGACGGTGCTCAGGGATGTCTGACCAGTACGCGAGGTCGGGGAGGAAGGCGCTGTCGGACCTCGGGGACTACATGAGGATAGCTAAGGCCGTCAAGGGGCTGGCGAAGGCGGTGGACCCGGACTCGAAGGTGTACGTCTTCGGCTCGGCCGTAAGGGGCGACTTCACGGCCTCCAGCGACATCGACATCCTCATCGTCTCCGAAAGGAAGGAGCTGGAGGACGAGATGAAGCTCAGCATCTACAGGAAGGTCGACGCTCCCATCGAAGTCCACTTCTCCACCCCTCAGCTGTTCGAAGGGTGGTATCGCCGGTTCATCCGGGACGACGAGATCCGCGCCGTCTAGCCTCGCCAGGGGACCTCTCTAGTTCCTCCCTCCCAGCCCGACGTTCCCGAGGCCCAGGGAGAGCTCCAGCAGGAACCTCCCCCGCTCGAACTCACGGCCGCGATAGCCGAACAGGTCCGTCGGCAGGCCCTCTCCCCGGAGAGGGATGGGAAGCTGACAAGTGAGCGACCATGGTGTTCATTCGCAGGAGCAAGTCCCTTCTGTTGCCCTATGGCTATGTCAAGGAGGGAACTGTAGATGGCATTGTGAACGCACACAGCGTGCCTTAATAGGTACCGGCGCCATCATCCCCTTGAGGCCTGTGAGCGAAGAGCAGTTCCGGATTTGGGCAAGGGGAAGGGGACCTCGCGCCCCCCTGGCAGTGAGGGGACACACCTTCACTATCGAGACGGAGAACATAGTCAAGGTGGACGGCGGAACGTTCGTGTATGAAGAGGCCCTCGATCTGGTCAGGATGCTCAACTCCCCCAACCCCTTCGACCACATGAGCGCCACCATCTCCATATGGGAGAGGAATGGCGTCCTCCGCCTCATGGTCCTGGCGCTCATAGCCATCATCATCGTCGCCGTGATCGCGTTGGCAAGACACTGAGCGGCTCAACCCCTTCGGTGACGGTCATGCAACCGGGAGGACGGTCACGATAATAGAAGAGCGAGCGCCGCCTCTTCCTGCCTAGCGATCCATCTGCGGAGGGACCATTCGGTCTCCGGGCGAGGCCGCCTCAGCCTTTATATATCTTGGTTACCAGATAGGTAACTGTGTCAGAGCCCGTGCCCGCCTATGCCCAGGAAGCGTACGCCATACTGCGGAACCGCTTCGCCGGGGGGAGCTTCCCTGCGGACTACCTGTCGTGGTTCATATCGATAGGCATGGCCAAGAAGACCCTCTTCGTGCTGGAGCACGCGGGGTGGATCAGGAGGGCGAGCAGAGGAAGCTACGTCTGCGTGAGCGCCGACGACGTGTTCAGTTCCCTGCTGGAATACAGGGTTCCGAGGCTGCTCCAGGAGTCGGGGATGAAGTACGCGTACGCGGGCGCGAGCGCCGTCGAGGTCTGGACCGACTTCAGCTACGTCCAGAGGAGCTGGGAGCACTCCCCCTACTACGTGAAGGTGCTGGAGGGAGACCTGAGGAAGTGGGTGAGGCTCTTCAGGGCTCACAGGATAAAGGCATGGGTCCTGAAGCCGGAGGCCGCCTTGGGGGAGTCCGTGACCCTGGAGCCGGAGAAGAGACTGAGCCCCGCCATGTATGGCGGCCTTCCCGTGGAGGCCCTGGGCGAAGTGGTGCGGTACTGCGAGGAACACGTGGAGGCCTTCGAATATCCCCTCGCGTACCTGGCGGCCAAGTTCAAGGTGAAACCCACGGTGGTGATAGACGGGCGCGTGCTGAATGAGGCGGCGAAAGCGGTCGGATGATGAAAGGCAGAGAGGGCGCCGTCTTCGAGGCCCTGGCCAGGCTCCCGAAGGCGGGCCTCGTCCTGATCGGAGGCTACGCTGTGAACGCGTACGTCCCCCCGAGGTTCTCGATCGACTGCGACGTCGTCGTGCTGGGCAGCACGAAGGAGGTGGAGACGGCGCTTCGAAAGGACGGGTTCAGGGAGGGCGAGTCTGGCGACACCCCGTACGGAAGATACATGCGATACGAGAAGAGGGAGGAGGGGGTCTCTTTCGACCTCATGGTGAACTCGGTGCTCGACCGTGACACCAACATAGTCTTTGAAGCTTCCCTCTTCGAGGAGTACTCCGCGGAGCGAACGACGACCGGAGGGTCCGTCGCCCTTCGGACCACGATGAGGATAGCCGACCCCGAGCTTCTCTTCGTCATGAAGTTCGTCGCTGGGAGAAGGCAGGACGTCAGGGACATCTTCATGCTCGCCAGCACGCCCCTGAACTGGGCTCTTGCCGAGCGCCTGGCGTTGACCAAGTGCAGCAGAGACCTCCTGAAGGAAAGGGCCGAGATGATCAGGGGGAGCATCTCGTCGCGGGAGTACAGAGACAGCCTTCAGGGCCCATACGGGAAGTTCCCGGACGACAGATTCGAGATGTGCAGGAGCGGCCTCCTCTCATTTCTCAACAGGCTGACAGACGGAGGATAGTCTGACTCAGCGACGGGGCAGCGCCGGGCTAGGCCAGCGGCGGCCAGGTGCAGGGAGGTCATGAAGTACGTCATCTTCCACGCCGCCTCCTGAAGCGCCCTCTCCTAGGTGGCCCACAGGGAGGCCCTTTCGCCCTCCGGCGCCTCCCCCATATTGAAGCTCATGGGCTCCGAGCCCATCCCCTGCCCCTCCATCATAGAATCGGAGGAGGGTATCAGCGGTCGGCGTTCTTAGGCACAACATTATTATATCGATGCCTCTGATGCTTCACCCGATGTTCGTGAGGGTCAAGAGCATAGGGGGGAGGCGGTACGCCTACCTGGTGGAGGGAGTGAGGGAGGGAGGGCGCGTGAGGCAGAGGACCCTCTGCTACCTTGGGCCCCTCCCGAAGCTGGCCTCCGGCGTCCCCGACGATGTCAGGAGGGCGGCAGGACGGTCACTGCGTGTGGACTGGAGGAAAGTGAACGACGAGATAGGGAGAATCCCCCTCACCTTCGAGGAGGTCCTGGAGGCCAGGCGGAGGCAGTTCGCCGTTTCGGTCAGGATGAGGCAGGGAAGGCGCCCTGGCTCCAGAGGGAACCTCCCCCGTGTCGAGGGGGAGCTCTCCGCACTTGCTCGGGTCGCCTCGGCCAGGTTCGCGGAGATGTTCGAGGAGGTCGGAGAATCGACCTACCGCATGAGGTGACCTTCGCGTGAGCCCACAGTCCGCAGGACGCCCGACCAGGGCCCACGGGGGGCGGCCGTCCCGGGGCTCGAAGGCGATCGTCTCACAGCTGAAGAAGGAGCCGAACGAGCTGAAGAAGAAGCTCCTGCTCGTCGGATACATCTCAAGCCGGCTTTCAAGGCACGGCGGCTCCGTCTTCCTGGTCGGAGGGCAGGCCGTGGAGACCTACACGGCGGGCCAGTATACGACCGGGGACATCGACATCACCACCACGGACCGCGAAGGGACAGAGGAGGTCCTGGCTCAGATGGGCTTCGTCAGGGAGGGGATGGTCTGGCTCAACGAGAGGCTCGCGGTGGCCGTCCACATCGTAGGGTCCTACCCGTCCAGGACGGAGAAGGCCCGCACCATCGAAGTCGGCCCCTACGCGGTGAGGGTCGTCGGGGTCGAGGACCTGATAGTCGACAGGCTGGCGGCGG
>JBEKZX010000009.1:0-45309 GCA_049509455.1 Conexivisphaerales archaeon | reverse complement strand
CCATCCCCGGTGCACAGGGCAGGTGAAGACCCTGAACAGGGCGAAGTCTTCGTTCAGGTCGGTGTAGGACTGGTCACCCGCATAGGACCCCCGCTCCACCATTGCGCTGTTCCCGCACTGGGCACATTCGAGCTTCCATCTTTCCATTTCAAGCCCAAGCACCGGTTTTCTCTATAAAAGGGAAGTGCGAAATACGCACTACAGGCGCAAAGTCAACAACGCGTATAAGAGATTGGCCTGGCTTTTCTGGATGTGATGTCGATTGGCTGAATTCGAAAGAGTGTGCTCGGTCGCTGATGTCCCTTCGGGCGAGAAGAGGTTCTTCAAGATCAAGAAGAAGGAGATTGCCATCGTTAACGTCGAAGGAAGCTTCTACGCCATTCAGAACCAGTGCACTCATGAACAGGGCGACCTGTCTTCGGGGACCCTCAGCGACTACGTTCTGAAATGCCCGGAGCACGGCGCCGAATTCGACGTCAGGAGCGGCAGGGTCCTATTGGGCCCCGACGAAAGTGATCCCTCCAGTATCGAGCCCGCCACAAGATATGAGACCTCCGTGCGCGGGGACGAGGTCTTCGTCCGCCTCTAGCGGTCGGTCGCTGTCGAGGACTTCCTGTAGGGGCCTCTGATCCTCCGCCGGGCCTTCTTTTTCAGCTGCTGGCGCCTAGCTGTTTCGTCTTCCGACAAAATCGGAGCAGACAATGGAAGTTGCGCCGACGAGATAAGCGTAGCGTTGAGGAAACGCTTTTCTAAGCGTTGGGTCGCCTCGACGTAGAGCCGCAGATGGTGAGCAGGCATTTCAGGGTCGTGGCAAGAGTGAGCAGTTCGAATCTGAAGGCGATCAAGCCCGTCCTTGAGCAGGCCATTAAGACGGGCTCCGTAAAAGAGGCAGGAAACGAGTTCGTCGTCGAGGCGGAGATGGACGGTGAAAGCGCAAAGGAGCTGAACCGCTCTCTCCTTTCCGCGTTGAGAAGAGCGGAGAAGAAGACAAGGTTGCGAGCCGAGTGGGCCTCTGACGATGGAACGACACAGAAGTTCTTCGATTATGTTTTGAAGAAGACGACCAAGACCGGCCCCTCGGCATAAGCGCCCCTCTAAAGTGCATCGTGGAGGAGCCAGTGACCCTGACGAAGAAGAACAAGATCGAGAGGCTCCCCCTGACTAGGGACGGCAAGATCGTCAAAATCGTTACGGCCCGCGACGTCACAGAGGCATACGCGAAGCCTTAGCCACACGAACGTGACAGGGTGCGTATCTGGCATATGGGAAATTCTTGAGTTCAGCCCAGTCATTCCAGTCCCCCAGCCGTCCCGCTAGCTCCTGTCTGACGGCCTCACCTATCGCGGGGAAAAGGCGGGCAGGAGCTCCGAAGGCTTATGCCGTCGGGGATATACATGGTTTCGATTTAGACACAATCGGAGAACCCCAAAGATAAAAGCCACCTCCGTGCAATATCATTCGGAATGGGGATATCGCCAGAATACAAGTATGTAATGGAGAGGTACTGCGACACCGCCGAAAGGTTCGTGAATGTCTTGGACTTCTATAGGCACTCCAAGAAGGAGGAAAGGGAGTATTTCGATGGCTGCTTCAAGGCGAAGTACGGCAAGACGTTCGGGGCCTATTTCGCTCCTCTTATAAAGGCCAGGAGAAGGGCACCCAACAGGTGAAATTACCCTCGAGCTACGCCGCGGGGGGTTGCGAGTAGTACACCCTGCGCAGGTGGGGGTCCTCTTTGGCCAGCAACAGCCTCAGGGACTCCGCGTCGGCCGCCGTCATAAGGGGAAGCGGTCCCCTGATCCTGCTGCCGAGGAGGTAAAGAACGGAGTGGTAGAGGTAGAGGACCCTTTCGAGCTGCTCCGAGCTAAGGGGGAGGACGGGACGACCTCGCGCCACAAGTCGAAGGCTTGTGTAGGCATCGCCAGACAGGTGCTCGATGACCAAGTCGCGGAACCCGGTCCTCCTGAGGTACCTCTTGATCACGTGACGCAGCTTAGGGGAGGTGATGCCGTCGACCTGGACGTCTAGAAGCTTGACGAAGCCGACGGCGCCCACCTGAGGGTCAGGCGGGCCTACCAGTTCCGGCCATTCTTTGTGTTGCTTTCTGTGCAATTCTGACGCTCCTCCTCTCCAGAATCACTAGAATCGGACCTGTTTTGTGGGAGCCTCTTAGTTGTTGTCGCACTACCCTAATAAGGCTTATGATTTGCTCTAAAATATTGCAAGGCATACAAGATGTGTGAACATCTGGTCCTCAGCCTTCTCCGTTTCCGCTTTGCCTTTGTATACGGCTCTCTTCGGATGGTTCGGCGGCGCAGACTTGAGCTATTACGTCTTGTTTTTCGTGGCAGGCCTGCTGTACTTCCCGTATCGAGAAATGACAGCCGGACGGCGGTTTCACGGGACGCAGACCGTATAAGAGTCGGCCAAAGAAGGGTAGCCTTCTGATCCTCAGAATCGCAGGAATACCAAACTCCTCGCGCCTAGGCTTCCTTAGCATGGCGGGGCAGCATCCTGCGGCAGGGTTGATCGGCTTACGGGGAAGCCGGTCCTGGCTGAACGGTCTCCCCCCTCACGAACCTTTATTACTTTCATGCGGCTATAAGCATGTGTTGTCCGCTACTCTTCAGAACCTGAGGGAGGACGCTGAGATGAGGGTGATGACCGACACGAAGGTCTCCCCTCTGTGGATACTTCTGCCCGTCGTCGCTGCATTCCTTGCCCTTGTCTGGGCGGCCTTGATTCTCGTCTTCTTTGTTACGGCGTTCTCTAGCACGAGTTCCGGCTCTTCCTATACCTTCCCCTCCACTCCCACTCTCCCCTCCACCGTCGGCCTGTTTGCCGGCACCACCGTGTTCGTCTTCGTCGGGTTCCTGACCCTTTACGTGGCCTTCCTCTACGTTATCTACCTTCTAATCAGGAGGCGCAACCAGCACTTCGCGAGGCAACAAAGGTTCTTCGCTGACCTGGCTTTGGCCCTAAGGGAGGCGGCGTCCAGGAAGGGGGCGAACGTCGAGGCGTACCTCGGTTCGATGGAGGCGACGTCGCGTCAGGCCCAGATCGAAGAGACCGAGAAGAGCGCCGTGCTCTGGGTGATCCTGTACATAATACCGGTAGTCAGTATCATCGCCGGCCTCTACATCCTCTACTTCCTGACGGGCGACTTCTTCAAGCATGAGAGGAGGGAGGACGGGATGCTGGCGGACGCTACGCGGGCGCTTTCTGCGCTCGGCTCCACCTTCACCTTCAACAGGTACAACGGAATCCCCAGTAGGAGCTTCGTCCTATACCTCATACTTTCGATAGTGACCTTCGGCCTGTTCACGTTCTACTGGGAGTACGTGCTGATCCAAGACCCCAACAACCACTTCGTCAACCACGTCCATTACGAAGACGCATTGCTCCAGTCCATCTCCCCGCTCCTGGGCTAGCTCGCCCGGCCTCTCCCGCTGTCCGCCAAGCGAGCCCGTTGCGGCCCCTGTAGAGAAGGCGTATATCCGAAGGGAACCTCTCCAAATGTGAATTGGCCGGAGAAAGAGGGAGAGATTGGTGGTCAGTAGCGATAGGTCTCGTTATCGTCGCGATCGCCACTGCCGCCTTGTGGAGCTGGCTGGATGGGTCTTTCCCCTCCGGGGCTTTCGGCGGTGGCATCGGTGCCGGCTGGCTGGTTGCGATCTCCGCAGCGGTCATTCTCTTGCTGGTGCTGACGACCAGGATGTCGCACTCAAGGCGACGGCTTCACTGAAATCTCCTGTGCTGCGCCTAGGGATTACAGTCCCGTTATTGGAAGTGTCGAGGCCGCATCGAGTAAGGTCGCTAGACAGACGACTTCTAGCTGCCTCCCTATTCGCCCACGTCTTCCCCCCCCGACCACGAAGGACACCTCACGGCATAGGAGATCCTCAAGCAGAAGTCGGATTGTCGTGTCGGCCGTTGGAATGTATTTTGATGATTCAGTAATTCTCTCCCTCAATAGATGCCCAAGGCCCTTTGGAACAGGGGTTTGTAGGCCTATGCGTGCGTATGGTAACTACCGTTGGCCTCCGCTGGCCTTGTGCTCTTCCTCCTCAGCCTTCTCCGCTTCCGCCTTGGTCTTGTGGATGGTTCCGTCCGGATGGTTCGGCGGGGAGTAGACCGTGTAAAGCTTTGACTCGCCCTTCGAAACGTTGATTACGTTATGCCAGGTGCCGGCCGGCACGATCACCGCATCCCCATCCTTCGCTAGGTGAGTCTCCTTCCCGTTGTTGAGGACGAACTTGAGCTCTCCCTTCTCTATCCGGAAGAACTGGTCAACGTTAATGTGCACTTCGTTTCCTATCTCCTCCCCTTTCTTCAGGCACATCACGACCAGCTGTGCGTGCTTCCCCGTGAACAAGACCTGCCTAAAGTATCTATTCTTCAACGTCTGCTTCTCGATCGACCCGAAATATCCTGTCATCTTACATGCGCCTCCTTTGTCTCCAGTTGTGTGGGGAAGTGGCTTGATAAGAACGTTTTCCGTCCCCCGAACTAGTGCAGCCCCTATGGACGAGCGCTCAAAAAGCAGGCATTACTCGCGCGAAGAGGGTATGTCCATGCTCTAGTTCCCTCAGTGCTGCCAAGTCTTGCCTAGGAGTGATTTGGTTCTAGTACGGAGCGCTCGCTAGTCGATGGCTCGTCCAAGGCAGGGAAGGCACATAAGGACGAGTTATTCGTCCTGTTGTGACCATGGCCAAGAGCTTTGAAGACCTCCTCGTCGGAAGGGATGGAGGTCTGGTAGTCGTGACGCTGAATAGGCCGGAGGTCCTGAACGCGCTGAGAAAGCAGACGTTGACCGAGCTCGCGCGCGTGCTCGACGAGTTCTCTAGTGAGAGTGCCGACCGCGCGCTGATCATTACCGGGGCGGGGGGATCCTTTTGCTCGGGGGGCGATGTGAAGGCGATGGCGAAGATGACGAGCAGAGAAGCGGAGGACTTCGCCCAGAAGGCACACATGGTCCTCAGGATGATGGAGGGAATCCCGAAGCCCATAGTCGCAGCCGTGAACGGCGCGGCCCTGGGGGCCGGGAGCGACCTCGCCATCTCCTGCGACATCGTGATAGCCTCCGAGAAGGCGTCGTTCGGTGACCCGTCCGCCAGGATGGGGATCATCACTCCCTTCGGAGGGACCAGCCGCCTCCCCCACGTCGTCGGGCCGCTGAGGGCTAAGTACCTCTTCATGACCGCAGAGGCTATCTCCGCGGACGAAGCGTTTCAGATGGGGATGGTCAACAAGGTAGTGATGGCCGACCGACTCCTTAATGAGGCAAAGTCGGTGGTCGCCAAGGTCCTCAACCTGGCGCCCGTGGCGACGGGCTACAACAAACTCCTGGTCAATTCGGCGTTCTCACTGATTGAACGAGAAGTGGGGAAGAAGGAGGTCGAGCTCTACGCCAAGTGCTTCGACACGGAAGACAGGACGGAGGGGATGAAAGCCTTCATCGAAAAGAGGAAGCCCGCGTTCGTTGGAAGGTGAGGCTCTCCATGACAACGCTGCCCTGAAGTCCCTCCCACGTTCCGATTCTTGCAAATCGACGACCGATGCCTTCCTTCGCTGATGACAGCTACGATATGCGGATGGCAGGCCTTACGGTGCTCGTCCCGAGATGGGTCCAAGCCCTATTAGCTAGACCCCCCGGAAACATGACGTATGTCCCGTGGCCCGGCCAGACTTCCCAAGAAGGCCGAGCCCGAGGGCTCTCGTGCATGCTGGTTCGCGATCACGGCGCCGATTCGGCCGGAGAACCCACGATCGAATTCTCAACGTTGATAAGCGCGGCGTGCCGACTGCGAGGAGATGGGGATTTTCAGTATCCCTAATTCGCTCTCACTATCCCGCATCCTCATTCTGGTCCCCTTTGTCTACGCGGCACTTAACCGGAACGTGGTCCTGGCTTCGTTCCTGCTTCTGGTCTCAGCATCCACCGACGTCGCAGACGGATTCACAGCCCGCAGGCTGAACCAGGTGACCAGATTCGGCGCGATCCTCGACGCGTCCGTCGACAAGATCCATGCGGTCGTGGTCCTTGTCAGCCTCTCCGTGACAGGGCTCTTTCCGGTATGGGCAACCGTCCTGATTGTAGCCCGTGAAGCTGTCATCGTCGGGGGCGGCCTGGACCTTATGAGGAGGGGACGGGAGATTCTCCCTCCGACCTTTGAAGGACGATTCACGAGGCTGATGCTTCTTCTCATGGAGATCTCCTACCTGATTGGTTTCAGCCCCTTCAACCTGGTGCTGCTCTTTGGTGTCCTGGTGTTGATGTCGATCTCTCTTGTCGACTACTCTCGGCTCTATGCCAGGGCTATAGGGGAGGGGAAGCCCGCCCGCCTGACCAACTGACCTTGCCCTGCGGATGGAGCTCATCTGTGCGCCATGCAGCTAGGACGTCTGGATGGGCTTGGAGCTGATGAGCTTCAGTATGGGAGAGGCAACCGAGAGCGAAAAGGGTTCCCGGTGGGTGCCTCAATCCTCACAGGTGTAACTTGTCATGGACAGGTCTGTGAAAGGGAGATTATTCCCAGCTCTCTGCTTGGTAAGATGATTCACGGGCAACACCCGTTCGCCGGTAACGCCTAAATAGGCGAACGAAACACACAGGTCGAGTCACAATTGCCAGAGAAAGTGCTCCGTTTTCAAGGTAAGAACAAGGACCTGAACCAGTTGGCCCAGCAGATAGTGCAGCAGCTGCAGTCTGAAGGATACAAGACGCAGATGGCGACGCCTCCTCTTGGGACCGTCGTTCAAGCGCAGAAGGCGGGCATCCTGAGGGACATAGTCTCGGCTGACCGTGCCTTCTCGATACTCCTGACGGGTCAACCCGACGACTTCACCGTGCATATCGGCATCGGGAAATGGATACAGAACATAGGGGTCGCCGCGGTCGAAGCTATCTTGCTTTCGGTCCTCTTCTTGGCCGTGGACATCCCCGAGATGCTGTGGACCGAACACGTCGAACACGGCATAGCAAAAGAAATCACCACGCTGGTCGGATAGGCACAGACCCTCACCGATCCAGACTCTTCATATCCGACGAACCTCTTCACATAGCCGGAGTTCGTCCGTCTGACCCTGTGGTATAGAGCATAATACGTGGGCTGGCGTTTCCTGAACTCTTTTTTCGTAACACTCCGCAGAGCAAGAGCCCTGATTTACTCTGGGCGGCCTTAGTAGGGCAGCGGCCCCCGCAGGTGCAGCACTTGATAACCTCGACCGCCTCTGCCACCTCCCATGTGCCTGGAACGGGCCCCCCGGAGTTGGGCGCTTCCAGGGCTCAGGCGATCTACGCTACGGTCTTCCTGCTTTCCCGCCTCCACGATTCCGTCTTCTCCGGAGAAGAGGCTCAGGCCAAGGAGGCATATGTGTTGGCCGAGCGGATGGGGTTCTCTGAGGTCATCCGTGCCTCGGAGTGGTAGCAGCTCAAGATGGAGGACGTCGCGGGGAAACTTCTCCCCGAAATCTCAAGCAAGCTGAGGGAGGGGATTGTCGCCGTCCCCTGACCTCGGTCAAGAACTTGAGCTTCTCGAGCCCTACTGCGGGACTGATGCCAAGGCCTCTGTGGAATTGGCCTAGGAAGCAATGGGCCGCCATCGGAGAGCCTATCGACATAAATGCGTCCCTCTGATGACATCAAGCGTCTCCATGAGCAGGATTATAGACGTCCATATTCACCTCTCTGAGCTCCGCGGTGATGCCCTGCGCCCCTTCGCGGAAGCCAACGGCCTGCGCTATGAACTGAAGGAATTACTGCACCTGATGGAGGAGAACGGGGTAGAGGCCGGACTGCTCTTGAGTCCGCCCCTCCTAGACAACACGATCGTCGGGAATCAGCGCGTCCTGGACCTCTGCTCCAGGAGCCGTGGCAGGCTCTTCCCCGTCCTCACAGTCGAGCCCAGCCCCGCCGCCGTGCGAGAGTGCGTCGTGACGGCAAAGAGGAATCGAGGTGAAGTGAAGGGGTTCAAAGTGCGATTGGGCTACGTCCCCTTCTACCCTGACGACGCCGTCTTCTCCCCCCTCTACGAGTTCGCCGAGTCGGAGGGCCTCCCTGTGATGTTTCACACGGGCGACACGGGCCTCCCCAACGCGAGCCTTCGACACGCCCATCCCCTTAACCTCGACGCTCTGGCGAACGCTAGGGACTCCCTGAAAATCGTCGTCTGCCACTTGGGGAACCCGTGGGTTGAAGACGCGGCGGAGCTGGTCTACAAGCACAGGAACGTATACGCCGACATCTCCGGCCTCTTCGCCGTGGAGGCGAAGTACTCCAGCAAATACATCGAGTACCTGTCCGAAAGGGTGAGCAATGCGATCTATTTCACGGGAAGCGCCGACAAGTTCCTGTTCGGCACCGACTACCCCGTGGAAACCTACCAGTCGGCGCTCTCCTTCGTGAGCAAGCTGAAGCTTCACAGGGATGACTTCGACAGGGTCCTCTACTCCAACGCCAAGAAGGTGTTCCCCATCTGAGAGGGGAGATTGGCATCGCGGAGGTCCCTCCCGAGGAGAGGGACTCCCTCCTGCCCATCCTCGGAGGGAGCTTCGAGGGCTGGTACCTTTGGCATTCCAGGAGGACCCTCAAGAGGGTGAGCCTGGTGAATGCGGCGACCCTCGGCGGAGCGACGGCAGGTCTAATCATGCTGAAGGAGCTGGGGGAGGGGATCGGATACGTGTACTACGTAGCGGTCCTCCCAGAGTTCAGGAGGCGGGAGGTGGGCAGCCGGTTGCTGGACGATGCTCTCGCGCACTTCAAGTCAAGGGAGGTGGGTTCTGTCTACGCCACGGTGAGGGAGGGCAACGCGGCCTCACTTTCCCTCTTCCATTCGAGGGGGTTCTTGAAGACGGGCTTCGGCGAAATGTCGAAGCTCCACGGCAGGCTGAGATCGGTCTACATGATGCTCGAAATGCAGGCCGTCGCCGGCGAAAACGTGCTGCGTAAGGACCTAGGCGGAGGATGCCGCGGCGGGGCGCTGGGTAGCTGTAAAGGGCCTTAATGGCAGTTCGAATTCAATAACCTAATATCTCTGCTCGCGAGTTCTAGCTGAGACTGTTGAATGCCGGATGAAGACAGGTCGGACCTTCAGGAGTGATGGCAATTGACCGAGTTTCTGCTGGCGCTGAGCGGCGTCCACGCCAGGAGCGAAGCGACCATCCGCGTGACGCAGGACTGGGAGAGGAGGAGGGTAGATTCCCGAACGCTGGCGAAGTCCTTCCGAGAGGACTGCGAATCCCTTCTGGCGCTCCAGAAGAGGGTCGGCGTGGACCACTTCTCCGATGGCCAGATGGGCTTGCCATGGCAGGACTTCCTTAGGCCCATCACCGACGGTTTCGGGGGTCTCCGAAAGGGGCCGCTGGTCAGGTGGTTCAACACCAACACGTTCTACTACGTCCCGATCGTCGATGGTGACCTGACGAGCGAAGGGAGGGCCCTGTGGAGGAGCGTCGAAAGGACGTTGGTGAGGCGCGGCAGCCCGTTCAAGGTGATCGTCCCAGACCCCTTGACGTTCTGCGAGCTCGCCGAGGATAGGCATTATGGTAACTTCGATAAGCTCCTCTTCGTCTACGCCGAGGCTCTGAATACGGAGCTGAGGTTTCTTGAAGGTCGCGGCGTGGGTTACGTGCAGCTGTCCTCGCCCTACCTAACCGCGAGGTTCCGGAAGGAGCCCATCTCCAGAGATGCCCTTATTCAGCTCGGAGAGGCGCTGCGGTCGGCCCTGCGAGGCGTGTCTCTCCGCTCGGGCTTTCACACGTATTTCGGGGACGCCTCTTCCTATCTCCCTTTCATATTCGATGCCATCCCAACCCAAGACATCGGTTTTGACTTCACGCAGACTGACCCTTCGTCCCTCTCAAAGACTGGGAAGGGCCTGATCGCCGGCATAGTGGACTCCCGCAGCACGTGGGCGGAGGATGTAGGTAAGCTGAGGCGTGAGGTGGAGGAGATCGCCGACAAGACCGGGAGCCCTTCGATCATATTGGCTCCGTCTAGCGACCTGAGGTACATACCCCGAGCCTCCGCCGACGAGAAGCTCGGGAAGCTCGGCCGGGTGAAGAAAGAGCTGAGGGGAGGGGCTGACTAGATTGAAGGCCTTCCCGACTCAGGAGATAGGGAGCCTCCCCAAGTTCTCGTGGAGGACGAAACCCTTCCGTGGTGTGCCGTTGGTTGACGCCGACGTCAAGACGGCGAGGGATTGGGGGGAGAGGTTCAGAGTGCCCGGGACGGGGGACCTCCTCAATCTCCTTTCAAAGAGGGACGGCTTTTCGGAGGAGGAGAAGCACAGGCTCGTCGAATTTTCCCTCCTCTACGCCATAAAGATGGAGGAGAGGGCCGGCTCCGGCGAAGGCGTGGGGCTAGACCTGGTTTGGAGCGGGGAGCAGGCGAGGACGGAGATGTACGAAACGCCCGTCTCCGGCATAGGGGGCTTCGAGTTCATAGGGAGTGTGAGGAGCTTCGACAACAAGTACTGGAAGATGGCCTCCATCCGGGCCCCTCCTGCCTACAAGGGGAACTATCACCTCGACGAATTCCTGTTCACCAAGAAGCACGCCGTCAGGAGGGTGAAGGTCCCGGTCACGGATGCGATAACCATTATGGCTTGGTCTGACAACTCCTACTACGGAAGGAAGTGGGCGAGGAAGGATATGCCTCCTCTTGAGAGGAGCTTCAGCGCGAGACGGGAGTTCACCCTGGAGCTGGCCAAGACGATACGGAGGGTGATCCGGGGGTTGATAGAGAATGGCGCGGAGGAGGTGCAGATGGACATCCCGGCAGCGACCCAGTACCAGACGGTGGAGGACATAGAGCTCGTTTCGGAGGCTTTCAACGAGACGACCAAGGGCCTGTTGGCGACGTTCAGCGTGCACAGCTGCTTCCCGCCGAGCGTCGGTTACGGCCTCCTCTTTCCGCAGCTCCTTGAGATGAAGTGCCGAAGGTTCTCCTTCGAATACGCGAACAGGGACTCCCTCAAGACGGGGCTCGACGGCGAGTCTAGAGAGGGGTTCAAAGACCTCAAGCTCTTCAAGGAGTACGGCTACGAAGGTGAGCTGGGCGTAGGCGTGGTACATGTTCATACCGACGTCCTCCCTGAGGTCGCCGTGGTGAGGGACAGGATCCTCTATTCCGCGAAGGTCACGGAGCTTCCGCCGGAAAGGCTCTACATCAACCCGGACTGTGGACTGAGGACGAGGAGCCCTGAAGTTGCCATCAAGTGCTTGGACCTGGTCGTGGACGGAGCGGCCTTGGCGAGGAAGGAGGTCTGCGCTTGATCCCCAAGACCACAACGATCGGCTCGTACCCCGTCTTCCCTCGGACCGATGACGTCGAGTACTACCAGAAGATGACGAAGCTAGGAGTGGCGGACGACTTGGTCGACCCCTACCTGTGGTCCGCGGAGGAGGCCTTGAAGGACTTCGTGTCAGCCGGCGTGGAGGTCCCTTCCACGGGGCAGACGAGAGGGGACCTCTACTCCCTCTTCCTCGACCCGAAGTTCGTGAGGGGGATAGAATGGAAGGGAGCTGAGGCCTTCGTCACCGGCAGGGTGGAGAGGATGAGCTCCTCTATAGCCGGCGACGTCAGGCACGCCAGAAGCCTCCTGCCGCCACAGTTCAAGTTGAAGGAGCCAGTGACGGACGCGTACACGCTGGCCAGGTTCGCTAAGATTAGTAACGATTCGTACCCTGACACGAAAGAGCTGGCAGAGGACATCAACAGGAAGGTGGTCATTCCGGAGATAGAGGACCTCCAGCAAACCGGCGCGGTCTCTTGGATCCAGCTGGACTCGCCCTTCATAGCCGCCGAGTCGTCGACCCCCCACTACATCGAAGACCTCTACGAAGAGGTCGCCAGCGTCGCCAAGTTTCCCATAGTGCTCCACGCCTGTGGGGACACCACGCGGGTCTTCCCTCTCCTGACCAGGCTAAAGGTCGGCACGCTCTCCCTTGACTTCTACCACTATAGGAGGCTCCTGGAGGAGGCGGCCGGGAGGGGCTACGACCAGCTCCTGGGGCTGGGGTGCAACGACAGCCAGGACATCAGAGTCGAAGGTGTCGACGAAATAGGGAGGACGCTGCAGCTGGCCAAGGCCAAGCTGGGGGAGGACAGGATCGAGTTCGTCCATCCCCACTGCGGCCAGAGGAACCTGCCCAGAGAGGTGGCGTACCAGAAGAACGTCCAAATGACCCTCGCCAGGGACGATCTATATGGAGGGCAGATCGAAGAGGCGTCACCCTCCCCCCTGGGCCCCAGGCAGCGGGACAAGGTGGGCTACTTCCTGGTCCTGGTGAAGAGGGAGAGCAGCGAGATAGTGGTCACCCTCTACTCATACTCCCACGTTCCCCTCAGGAGGTTCAGGTCGCGGAGCGCCGAGAGGATCTTCCAGTCGCTGGACGAAGAGGCTGACAAGCTGGGGATAAGCAGGAGGCACCTGGCCTACCTCACCTTGGAGCTGGGCAGAGCGGAGGCCTCCCTCCAGGGTCCGTCTCTTGGCTATAGGCAGAAGGTAATTGACTAGTTGAGGCTGGGAGAGAAGCTCGCGAGGGGCGTCTTCGCCACGATCGTGGAGGTCCTCCCCCCGAGTTTCGATGCGGACGGTACGCGAGAGCCACTACTGGGGCTGGACCAGAAGACCAGGGACTTCGTCTCGAGGGTGAGGAAGGTGGAGGAGCTGGCTGATGCGTTCCTCGTAGCCGACCCCATGGACTTCGGAAGGCTTAGGCTATCTAGCATCTACTCTGCGGCCGTCCTGAAGAGGGAGCTGGGGGTGGAGGCCGTCCCGGCGATGACGGCCAGGGACGTGAACAGGGTGGCGGCGAGGGATACGTTCCTCACGGCGCTCGCCTGCGGCCTCGACACGGTGTTCTTGGCATGGGGGGACAAGTACATTGGGGAGGAGGCGAGGAACGTCCACGACTTCGCCTCCCTCGGAGAGATGATCAGGGAGTTCAAGCAGCTTTCCAGAAGGGCCAACGTCCAGGCGTCGCTGCTCGCCCCGGTGGACATCACATCCCTTTCGACAGAGAGGGGCCTCAGGCTGGCGAGGTCCAGGCTCAAGAGCGGGGCGAGCTTCTTCTTGGCGCAGCCGCCGACTTCGGAGGCGACGGTGGTGCTGAAGAAGCATGAGGAGGCCCTGGCCCTGCGAGGGCTCAGGGAGAAGGTCCTCCTCAACGTCTTTCCGTTCAGGAGCCTCGTTGATATCGAATCTTGCAGGAGCAGGTTCGGGTGGGAGATACCACGGAAGCTCGAGGAGGTTGCAGTAAGAGGCGAGGCCAGCCTCCTAAAGGAGGCGAGGCGGGTCGTCGAGGAGATACGCAATGCGAGGCTTCCCGGGGTGTACGTGTCGACGAGGGGGAGGCCGGAGCTTGCGAGGTACGTGTTAGAGTCATGACGGATGGTCGATTGTCGTCTGGCTGCTCGACCCCGCCGTCCTTCGCACACCAGTGCGACCACGTTTAATGCGGTAAATCGACCTCTCACCGATGAAGAAGTGGCTATCCTTTCTTCAGTATCTCGAACGCCGTCTTCCTGACCGCCTGGGCGCTGTCGTACTTGGGCCTCCAGCCCAGCGATTCGATTCTGGCGGTGTCGAGGAGCATTTCCTTAACGTCCCCCCTCCATCCTCTCCCGCCGTCCACGCCGCCGGTGAACCTGTAGGCCGGGGAGACCTCCATCTCCCCGCAGATGATGTCGGCTATCTCGGTGACGCTCACCTGGTCCTTCGACCCGACGTTGTAGAAGGAGACCCTCTCCTCTCGATGGAGCACCTCGATCATGGCCCTGACGCAGTCGTCGACGTAGAGATAGGACTTCCTCTGGGTGCCGTCACCCAGTATCACGAGCCTCGTCGGGTCCCTCCTCAACTTCCTGACGAAGTCGAAGATGACGCCGTGCGCGCCCCTTGGTCCCACTATGTTGGCCAGCCTGAGGATGCGGGCGTCGAAGGAGAAGGACTTGGCGAAGGCCGAAACCAGGGCCTCGGAGGCGAGCTTGGTGGCGCCGTAGACGGAGATGGGGACCAGGGGGGAGTAGCTCTCGGGGGTGGGGAGGACTGTGGGCTCCCCGTAGACCGTGGAGGTGGAGGCGAAGACCATTTCCCTGACGTCGCTCCCCCTGACCGCCTCGAGGAGGACCTTCGTGGCGACGACGTTCTCGTCGAAGGACTCCCTCGGGCTCGCCCTCTCCTGACGCACCTCGGGGTTCGCCGCCAGGTGAAATACAGTATTCGCATCGCGAAGGGCCTCCGTGACGTCCTCCTCGACCTTGCAGTCGCCCTTGACGAACCTGAAACCGGGACTCCTCGATAGGGCCGCCAAGTTCTTCTCGGAGCCGCTGCTCAGGTTGTCGAAAGCCGTGACTTCATGCCCCCCCTTCACGAGGGAGGCGCAGAGCGCGCTTCCTATGAACCCCGCTCCCCCGGTAACCAGCGCCTTCACTGACGTTGACCTCACTCGTCGCAGCTATATTATCTTGGAGGTGCCGCCGCATTCGGGCGAAGGACCTCTCAGACGACGAGCTCGCTGACCCGTGTGAGGCGGCAAGGGCCTTCGGGACCCGAGCGAGCATAACCCATGCTAAATGCTGTCGATAAGTTCTGGGATGTGTCGATTGTGTGAGTGAGGATGACTGTTTAATAGTGTCCGACGCGTCGAGGTTGAATGATGGGCAGGAGTTGTCATCCTGGCCTTGGCTATCAATAGCGTCAGCCTAAAGGTCCTTGAGGCTTGGGACAGGGACGCGGGGCGAGGAGTGGTCAGGGTGAACGCGGAGACGATGGAGGCCTTAGGGGCATCGCCGGGGGACATTCTCGAGGTCCTGGGGAAAAGGAGGACTGTAGCCAGGTGCCTTCCGCTGGGCGACCAACGAACTGACGCTGACCAGGTCGCGGCCGGCGGCTCTCCGCAACCGGTGGATAGAGGCGTAACGAAGATGGACCGAATAACAAGGGAGAACGCGCGGGTGTCGGTGGGCGAGACGGTTACCCTGCGGAGGGTGCAGGCTCTCCCAGCCAACTATGTGGAGATCGTGTCGTTGGCTGAGCCGCCTTCCGTTGACAGCCGCTACATCGAATTGGCCCTCAACGGCGTCCCCGTCACGCCAGGAGATGTCGTAATGGTCCCCCAGGTAGAAGCTTCAGGCGAGGAGAGGTGCTTCCAGATCATCAGCCTGGAGCCGCCTTCGCCGCAGGCGATCCTGATGGTGAGCACGATCTTCGGCATAGTGGGCAGGTCGCCGGAAGGTGCGACCACCAAGTAGTTCGAACCGGCCCGCCCTACGTGCTGGCTGGGCTCGCCTACCTCAGGGGACTACGGCGGACCTGAAGCGAAAGCCCCTCTGAATTTGACTCGGGGATTAATGGGCCGCCACCGGCTTCATGCGTTTGGGGTTCTCACCGGCCAGATGCGCTGCCCCCTCGGAACGGAATCGAGGAGGACTCCTCATTGTACCCGACGCTGGCGAGCTATCGGGAGGAGTCTTCCGAGCCGTATCAATTTTGGGTAACTCATGAGACGCGGGGAGCCAACGACCCACCTATCCCGTCACGAGAAGACGGAAAGACGTCCCGCTCAAATCGCTTAGGTTGACAGCGCCGGCGGGGGCAAGTGAAAGCCGTGAATTCTTAAATCGAAGAGCGGAGGACTGTCCGTCTGATGCCAAGAAAGTCCCTTCCCTACTCTAGGCTGGTCGAGGCGTACGAAGCCATGGAGGAGACGACCAAGAGGCTGGAGCTCACCGACATCCTAGTGAGCCTCTACGCGCAGACCAGATTCGAGGACGTCGCCAAGGTGACGTATCTCAACCAGGGGAAGCTCTACCCCGACTACCTCGGGGTGGAGATAGGCCTCGGAGACAAGCTGGTGGTCCGCGCCATCGCCGACGCCACCGGAGTGACGGTGGCTCTGGTGGAGAATCTTTACAGGGAGAAGGGCGACTTAGGAACGGCGGCGGAGGAGGCCGCGGGCAGGCGACTGCAGTCGACGCTCTCCCAAGAGCTGCTCACGGTCTCGGATGTCTATTCGGCCATGGATTCCCTCGCTCACCTGAAGGGCACCGGTTCGCAGGGGTCCAAGCTAAAGTCTCTTGTCAGCCTCATCAACCGGGCCACTCCGAAGGAGGCCCGATATCTCATCAGGACGACCCTGGGACAGCTCCGCTTGGGTGTGGCTGATTTCACCATCCTGGATGCCCTGGCCCAGGCCTACACGGGCGACAGGGCTAATCGGCCAGCCCTCGAAAGGGCCTACAATATCTCCTCGGATTTGGGCGCGGTCGCCGAGGCGGTGGCGGAAGGAGGGTTAAACGTCCTAGCCGGATTCGCAGTCACGGTGGGGAAGCCCATCCGACCGATGCTGGCGGAGAGGCTGCCGTCGGCCGGGGTGATTGAGGAAAAGCTGGGCGGCAGGTGCGCTGTGGAGTTCAAGTATGACGGCGAAAGGATGCAGATCCACAAGAAGGGCGATCAGGTGACCCTGTTCTCTCGAAGGTTGGAGGTCATTACCTCCCATTACCCCGACACGGTCAAACTGGCCGTAGAGCACGTCAAAGCGAAGGACGCTATCCTCGAATGCGAAGGTGTCGCCTTCGACGTGGACTCGGGGGAGCTCCTCCCCTTCCAGCAGCTAATGCACAGGCGCAGAAAGCACGGCGTGGAGGAGATGATGGAGAAGTTCCCCGTGGCACTCTTCTTCTTCGATGTCATGTACGCCGACGGCATCAGCTACTTGGACAAGCCCTACGAAGAAAGGAGGAAGGAGCTGGAGAAGATCGTTGAGAAAACAGATAGGACCTGCGTCGCGCCATCCATCGTGACCGACAGTCCGTCCAAGATCGACTCCTTCATGAAGGACGCAATTCAGCAGGGTTGCGAGGGACTCGTCGCTAAGGACTTGAGGAGCCCTTACAGGGCTGGCGCCAGGGCGTTCGCTTGGATCAAGCTCAAGAGGGAGTACAGGAGCGAACTTTCCGATACTCTGGACCTCGTGGTGGTGGGCGCTTTCCACGGCCGAGGGAGGAGGACGGGAACCTACGGAGCCTATTTGCTCGCCGCCTACGACAAAGAGGACGACACCTTTAAGACCGTCTGTAAGATTGGCACAGGCTTCACTGATGCCAGCCTGGAGGAGATACCCAAGAGGCTGGCGGCGCTGGTCATCCCTCACGTCCATCCACGCGTAATCTCGAAGCTGGAGGCTGATGTCTGGTTCGTCCCGCAGCTGGTATTCGAAGTGATCGCGTCGGAGATCACCCTCTCCCCCATTCATGTCGCGGCGTGGGGGAAGGTGACGCCTGCTGCCGGGCTCGCCCTTCGGTTCCCCAAGTTCACGGGGAGGATTCGGGACGACAAGGGGCCGGAGGACACGACGACCACCGCCGAGCTTCTGGAAATGTACAATAGCCAGTTGAAGAGAATCGAAACGGTGGGGAAGGACAGTGCCTAGTCGTTTTAGTACTTCGAGCTCCGGTCGGATGGAGCTCCAGAGGACGGCGGATTCTTCGAGGGGCGAAGTGGTCAAGCTGTTGGTGGATTTGGTCAGGGCGAAGAGCGAGAACCCGCCCGGTGACACTTCGGCCCCCGCCGCGGTGGCCGAGGAGTACCTTTCATCCCAGGGTGTCTCCGTAAGGAAGTACGCCCTTGAAGACGGCTGCATCAACCTGGTGGCTTCGCTGGGACGGGGGGAGGAGGAACTTACCTTCTGCGGCCACATCGACACCGTCCCCGCCGGGAGCCCGGCTAAGTGGAGCTATCCGCCCCTGGAAGGAAAGATGGTCGGCGGCAGGGTCTACGGCAGGGGGTCCACCGACATGAAGGCCGGCTGTGCCTCCCTCATATTCGCCTTTGCGAAGGCAGCCCGACACGAGAAGGACTTTCGTGGGAAGCTCGTCCTCGCGCTGGTCGCCGACGAAGAGTCCGGCGGGAAGAAGGGGGTCCAGTACCTCATCAACCAGCGAATCCTCAGGACCAAGAACCTGGTCCTCGGTGAGCCTACCAAGCACGAGGGTGCGGGCCACGTCGTCGTCGCCGGTGAGAAGGGTGTCTTCTGGGTCCGCGTCACCTTCGACGGCATTTCTAGACACGGCAGCCTCCCCATGCTGGGAGATAACGCCATCCTGAAGGCGGCGCCGGCTCTAGAAGGGTTGAAGTCACCCATCCTCGACAAGGTCACCACCCCCCATGGCGCGGCCTCGCTTGTTCGTGAAACCAGGAAGGTGCTCAAGGCGGAGTACGCCCGTGAGGCGTCCAAGAGGCCACATTTCGCCGCCGACCACTACACTGTCAACGTCGGTCGCGTAGAGGGTGGGACCAAGGTGAACGTCGTCCCTGACTACTGCTCGATCGAGCTCGATGTCAGAGTGCCACTGGGCGGGAGCAAGGAGGAGGCGGAGCGGATCGTCCGGAGGTCGTTGCCCGATGGTGCCAAACTCGAGCTGATCAACTACGCCGAGCCCGCCTTCACGCTCCCTTCGGCACCGCTCGTCAAAAACATCCGGGAGGCGGCGCGGTCGGTCTTCAACGAGCCGTCGCCGGCCATGTGTACACCCGCCACGACCGATGCCCATCACTTCAGGGTCGGCCTGGGCTCGAATGCCGTGGCCTACGGGCCGGGTCTGGAGTCGATGTGCCACGTCCTGGACGAATACGTGGAGGTCTCCGAAGTGATAGGAACATCGAAGGTCTACCTAGACCTGCTGTGCAGGATGCTCCTGGGCTAGGTTCACGCAGCCTTCCACCGCTAGGAGGATAAGCTCCTTGCGGGGGGAACGGTTCTGCGGCCCTCTCTCCGGCACGCATACGCATACGGACGGTATCCCTTGGCTGCAGCCTGCTGATCGAGCCATCAATATCTGCAACATTGGCAGATTTAGCAGGTTCTTGGCGGAGTTCCCCTAAAACGTTTATATCATGTTGTTGCCCAAAGATATCGTCGAAAGTACGATGTATACGGGAGAGGCTGAAATGCAGGCGCGCCGCAAGATACTTGCGGTGCTTCAAGACGAGGGACGCAGGGTTCTGGATGCAGGGAGGGAGTTGGCCAACATCCATGGGGCCCTGGTCCTAGGAGACGAAGAAGGCGTCTCCGCCGCTTCCGACAGTCTACACCTCTCCATAAACGACGTGGAGGCTTACCGGCGGGCCCTCAGCCGCCAGCTGGCGGAGCTGGGGAGCATGATGATCAACCGCGAGGACCTCCTCAGGGCGGCTTACACCATAGAAGAAGTGGCCAACTACCTCGAAAGCATCGCCTTCCGCCTCACGCAGCTGCGCTACCAGACGCTCAAGAAGACGGGCCTGGTGGACGACCTCAGGGTCCTCTTCGACTTGGTGATCAACATCCTCAGCAGGATGAACGAGACCATCCGGACGCTCCAGTTTAACCCCCTCAAGGTGAACGACCTGATCCAGCTTGTGGAGAGGGGAGAGCACGAGATGGACGAGAAGTACAGGAGCTCCACAATGAAGGCGATGAAGGAGATCAACGACTTCAAAGACCTTATCCTCCTGAAGGATGTCCTAGAGCGGATAGAGACCGTCTCCGACCTGGCCCTCTCCTGTGCCGATCTCGTCGTCATCATTTCGCTCGGCATATAGGAGCTTGCGTCGTGTGTCAGATTAGATTAGAGGCAAGAGGGGTTAGCCATGTCTAGGCCCGCCATAGGTGAGCTCGTCGAAAACAGGATCATCCTCTGGGGGACGGAGGAGTCGAGGGGTACATACTCTGCTGGATACTACGGCAAGCCTCTAGGGGTGGCCAAGCCCAAGGGCGTGGACTTCGAGGCTCCTCTGATACTCGACCTAATCGAGGGTCTATACCTGCAGAAGAGGGGCCGGCTCCTCGTCAAAGGTCCGGGTGGCAGGATGTCGCGCCGGGCGCTCAAGGAACTCTGCGTGTCCCAATACAACGACTTCTCTGACAAGTATGTCGTGTACGAGCATCTCAGGGACGCAGGCCTGGTCGTGACCCCCGGAATCAAGTTCGGCTGCGACTTCGCCGTGTATAAGCACGGGCCCGGGATCGACCACGCGCCCTACCTGGTGCAGGTCCTGAAGCCGGGCTACGGCCTCACGGCTACACATATCGTGCTCTCGGGGAGGCTGGCCACGACGGTGCGGAAGCAGTTCCTCGTCGCCACCGTGACCGGGCGGCGCGTCTCCTTCATCTCTTTCGACTGGTGGCGCGCCTAGGTCGCGGCCCTCTCACGACCCAGGTTCCTATTTAATTTAGGCAATCATGTCAAATGTCTTGACTCTTCGAACGTTTAATACAAGGAGCACGAATTATAGCGCATCAGAGCCCGGAGAAGTTTGGCCGACTTGTCAAGGCTTCAGGCTGCCATGAGCTCGGGTGGGCTGGTCCTCTTTGTCGAGCTCCCCGGAAACAGCGCCGAGCTTGCAAGGGTCGTCGAACAAAGCGGCGCGGACAGCCTCCTTCTCCAGCTCTTTAACGAGCATCCCGTGACCGGCGCGTACACCGGCGGGCCCGACTTGGAAACGCCGCAGATCAAGGACATCCTCTCGACTCTAAAGCTCCCCGTGGGGATACACCTAGGCAACCTGAAGACCATCACCAGGGAGGACTGGGAGCAGGTCGTCGCCCTTGGCTTCGACTATGCCGCCATCGGCGTCACAAAGCTGCCTCCCTTCGTTCTGAGGGATAGGCGGCTCCCGCTCCTTTCCTACGTGCCCCCGGGGATGCCCTTCGAGTACTATCACGCCCTCTCGGAATACGATAACATCATCGCCCTTTCCTTCGAGACCTCCTCCCAGGTGCAAACGGAGGGGACGAACCGGTTCAACGTCGTTGACCTCGTTACCCTGACGCTGGTCTCGAAGCTGTCCGGTGGCAAGCCGGTGATCTTCCGCGTTTCTCAGGACGTGACCGGCGACGACGTTCAGGGCCTTTTCGACGCCGGATGCAGGGGGCTTCTCCTGGACCCAGCGTACACCGGGGCTTCTGCCGACTTCTTCAAGGTGTACACGGAGCAGTTCAGGGAGGCCGTCGACGCCGTGAAGAAGAAGACGGTATTTAGGGCGCACTTCCCATGGGGTTAGGTGGAAGGATCGATATGCAGGCTGTAATCTTGGCAGGCGGATTGGGGACCCGCCTCAGGCCGTACACGTTCTTCGCGCCGAAACCCATGCTCCCTCTAGGCGACAGGCCTCTTATGGAGCACATCATTGCCCAACTCTCCAAGACGGGTATTGAGGACATCATCATCACCGTCAGCTACCTGCGGAAGACCATCGAGAATTATTTCGGGGAGGGTGACGACATGGGCGTTCACATCCAGTACGTCCGGACGGCCAAGCCGATGGGGACCGCCGGGCAGCTCAAGACAGTGGAGCCTCTGGTCAAGGGGAGCTTCGTGGTTCTCTACGGCGACTCCTTGGTGGAGGCCGACATCGGAAAGATGATAGAGTTCCACGAGCAGAAGAAGGCGATGGCCACCCTAATGCTCATGCCCTTCAGGGAAACCATGAAGTATGGTTTCATCGAGACCGACGGAGAGGATAGGATGACTAACTGGCGCGAGAAGCCTGTTGTGGAAGGGTGGATCAACGTCGGCTGCTACATCATGGAGCCTTCCTTCCTGAAATACATCCCATCGAATGTGATGTACGGGATGAACGATGCCTTCAACGCCGCCGTCAAGAAGGGGGAACGCGTGTTCGCGTTCAAGGCCGAAGGCGACTTCATAGACATCGGGGACAAGCAGACCTACCTCAGCGCCAACGAGAAGTTCGTCGAAAGGCTGGGCCGCATTCTCTGAGCGCGGTGACAGAGTTGGCGGACGTCGCGCTGTTTGAGGAGGACAGGACGAACCCCCTGCGACCGCTGGCCCTGGCCAAGCCCACTTTCAAGCTGATCTACTCGTATAGGCCCCTGGGCACGCGTATACGAAGGGAGCTGGGCCGTCTGACAGCTCTTTATGTCCCAAGGAGGTTCGAGATGCTGCTCAAGGAGACCGAATCGGAGACGGCAGTGAACCCGTCCAAGCTCGATGGCGAGGCTCTCCTGGTTAACAGCAGGCTCCGCCCCGAAGAGGGGGTTGTCTCCATCGTTAAGTCGCTCAAGGACAGGCAGTACGTCATCTCCGACGGCGCGGTAGCTGCCGCCCGAACCGCCAGGGTCCCCGACGACCTCGGCAAGCTGGCCGACGGCGGCCTGGCCCAGCAGCTCAAGGCTGCGGGCGGTGAGGAGCTAGGGAAGGACGGGCTCCTTCTCCAGGGCCCCTGGGATCTCATCACCAGCCTATCGGGCGGACTCACGGGGACAGGCGTGGTCTACGGCAGCCACGTCGCCGTGGAGGAGCCCGCCTACTTTGACACTTCGCACGGGCCCGTCCTAATCGCCGACGATGCCAAAATAGAAGCCTTCTCCAGGATAGTGGGCCCCGCTTTGATAGGTAAAGGCTCCGTCATCCATTCTGCCAGGATCAACGGAAACTGCTACATCGGGGACAGCTGCAGGGTCGGGGGGGAGGTCGAGGAGAGTGTCTTGCAGGGACACTCCAACAAGACCCATTCCGGGTACCTAGGGCACTCGTATGTCGGCGAATGGGTGAACATCGGCGCCGGGGCCGTCACGAGCGACCTGAAGAACACCTATGGGTCCATCAGGACGGAGACGCAGAAGGGCAAGGTGGACACGGGGCTGATGAAGCTCGGCTCCTTTATGGCGGACCTGAGCAAGGTTTCGATAAACTCGACGATTTATGCAGGGAAGTGCGTCGGCATGGCATCGCAGGTGCATGGCCTTGTGGACCGTGACGTGCCCCCCTTCACCATCTACGGGCGCTCTTTGGGCTGGAAGGACGAGGAGCTTCGCCTTGAGTCCGGCCTGGAGACATTCCGCAGGATGAAGGCGAGGAGGAACATGAAGGTCTCCAGGGGCGAGGAGCAGCTTGTGCGGCTGGCGTACGAGGATTCACGAGAAGGAAGAGCTCGCCTGGGCTTCGGGTGAGGCGGCTCGATAATCATTCACCTCACAGACGTCCACAGGTCGGAGAGAATACTGGGCCGCCTGGACATGTTAGGGAGGGGCGCCGACCTCATCGTCCTGTCAGGGGATGTTACCACCTCAGCCGAGCAGGGGTTCCTCGACAGATTCATGTCGAAGCTAGGGGATCTCCCCATACCCACCTTCATCGTGCCCGGTAACAACGAGGGGCCTGAGCTGGCCACGAAGGGCAACGTGCGCGACATCGACGGTAAGGTCGAGCTCTTCGAAGGGCTGAAGTTCGGCGGGCTCGGCGGCTCGCCCCCCACGCCCTTTAACACCCCCAACGAGTACACCGAAAGGCAGATGGAGGAACGGCTGGATAAGCTTGGAAGCGTAGACATCCTCGTCTCACATTCACCTCCCTACGGAACGTCTTTGGACACCTCGGGTTACGGGGGGCATCTGGGCAGCCGCGCAGTTCTCCACTATGTCGAGACCATGAAGCCCAAGCTCCTCCTCTGCGGCCACGTCCACACCGCCAAGTCCGTCGAGGTCATCGGGTCCTGCACCTGCTGCAACCCCGGGTCGGCCTCCGCTGGCGGGTTCGCCATCGTGAAGATCGATGGCGAAGTCAAGGTCGAGCTTCGAAGTCTTTAATAGAGGCTCGGCGACCAGCAAAACACGCAAGCTTAGCCAGGTGCTCTGTTGTTGGCCAATGATTCGTCGGTCATCGATGTGTCATATGACAGGAAGGGCCTGCTGCGGGACTACAGACAATGGCCCGAAACAGGCCTGAAAACGCTTGAAAACCTCCCGTCGATCCATTTTGCTCCCAATTCGGGGCGAGTGTTCGTCGCGGGGATGGGCGCGTCATCGGCAGCCGGCGAGCTCTTGAGGGACGCTCTTGCGCCATCGGGGTTCCATTTGAACGTGCTTCGGAGCCATCTCGTCCCCGACGATGTAGGGAGGGGGGACGTCATCGTGGGTATGAGCCTCTCCGGGGGGACAGAGGAGACGGCCTACGTGTTTGACCAGATGCTGCGCAGGGGTGCGACCGGCGCAGCCGTCTCGTCCGGCGGCCTCTTGAAGACCATTGCTGAGAGACATGGCGCGCAGTTCGTCAAGATCGAAGGAGGAGCTACCGCCCGGTCGTCCCTC
The DNA here is from genome assembly GCA_049509455.1 of Conexivisphaerales archaeon. Classification (GTDB taxonomy): domain Archaea; phylum Thermoproteota; class Nitrososphaeria; order Conexivisphaerales; family DTJL01; genus DATKKG01. The sequence goes on along the minus strand of JBEKZX010000009.1, from coordinate 21,207 downwards.
CCAGTCTTCCTGTCGACCCTGGCAGGCGTCCTCGACGGCGGACGACCGGATCTCCTGCTCAAAGGGAAGCTTCGCGCTGCCTTCGACGGCCTGCGCAGCGTCTCGGCGGCCTATTCTGATCCCGACCCCGAAAGGAGCGCCCCCGCGAAGACAGCCTTCTGGATCCAGGCGGCGTCTCATCTCACGGCCTACCACTCACCCTTTAACCTCTCCGTGGGCACTCGGTTCAAGAACGTGCTGAGCGAGAATGCGAAGATCGACTGCACCGTCACCGACATCATGGACGTGATGCACGACGGGATCACCTGTTGGGAGCACGGCTTCGGTTCTCGGCTTTTGTTGCTCCATAGCTGGAGGGACGACGACGTCGTGAGCCACAGGTTCTCGCTCATAGCGGAACAGGTGCGGTCCCTCGGCTTTCAGACGGTTGATATCGCCTCTTCCAACAGGGAAGGGATCCAAGACCTCCTGCACTCCTTCTACTACTTGGATCTGGTCTCCGTCTATTCGGCCCTTCTGCGGCACATTGACCCCGGGGTGACCCAGAGCCAGGAAATCATCAAGCAGAAGCTAGGCCAGGTCTCCACCCTCAGGAAGTACCTGAAGGCGGAATATGGCTAAGGTTATTACACCCAGCATCCCTGCTTCACATGGGACATACGTGACCGAATTGGCTGGACATACTACGGTAGTGAAGGACGGCTTGGTAGTCACCATGGACGACCAGCGCAACGTCATCGAGGGCGGCGCTGTGGCCATCGAAGGCGAGAGGATCGTCGCCGTCGGAGAGACCTCCACCATCCTGGGAGCCTATCACCCCGACGTTATGGTATCCGCGAAGGGCGGCATCGTCATCCCTGGCCTGATCTGCGCCCATACGCACCTCTATGGCATCCTGTTAAGGGGCGCCTCGATCAACTTGCCTCCGTCGACGGATTTCACCCAGAACCTCCAGCGTGTCTGGTGGCCCATGGACCAGGCGATGGAGATGCGCGACGCCTACGCTAGCGCCCTGATGTCGTCCGTCGAGTTCCTCCGCACCGGTACGACCACCTTCGCCGATACCTTCTCGGGGCCGAACGCCATGGCGGGCGTCCTAGACTCTATAGAGAAAGGCGTGGACGAGGTGGGGATCAGGGGAGTTATCTCTTTCGAGGCCACCGAAAGGAGGAGCCATGAGGAGGGAGAAAAGGGGGTCGAAGAAAACATCCGCTTCATAAAGAAACCCAAGGCAGGGAGGTGCAAGGGAATGATGAGCCTCCATGCCTCTTTCACGGTCAGCGACTCCCTCATCGAAGAGGGCGCTGATCGGGCCCGCGAGCTCAAGGCGCCGCTGACGATGCATGCCTCTGAGGGAAGGGGCGACCTCTACCACAACTTGGAACTTTACGGCCTGAGGACGGTGGAAAGGCTCAGCCGGCTGGGCTTCCTCGGACCCGACGTGGTGTTGGCGCACGCCGTCCACATCAACGAAGATGAGCTGAAGCTACTGAAGCGATCAGGGACGAACGTGGCGCACAACCCCATGAGCAACATGCTCAACGCCGTGGGGACGGCGCCCGTAGACCGAATGCGGGAGGAGGGCATCAACGTAGCCCTGGGCAACGACGGCTACATCTTCGACGCGTTCGAGAACATGAGGGCAGCCTTCCTTGTCCACAAACTGCACAGAGAAGACCCCAGGATCCTCTCCCCTCTTGACGTCTTCGAGATGGCAACCGTGGACGCGGCGCGCGCCTATCATCTTGACGACTTGGGCTCGTTGCAGCCAAGCAAGAAGGCCGACTTGGTCATACTCAAGCCGCGTCTCCCCACTCCACTCACCGCCTCCACTGTGTATGGCCATCTCGTGAACTCGATCTGCGGCGGCGACGTCGACACTGTCCTCGTCAGCGGAGAAGTGCTCCTGGACGGCGGGAAGCTCACCCGGCTGGACCGCGAGGAAGCCTCGAGGACATCGCAAGAGGCGGCCTCCAGCCTCTGGACGAGGCTGGGCGACGTCACCAGCCAGGTGGACGTCCTCAAGGGACGATAGGGAGCTAGAGTTTTAATTCATCGAGAAGATATACCCATATGAGGAGCGCCAGCGCCATTGCCGGGAACGCTTGAAACGTCGGCGGAGCTAATCGCCCCGCTTTTTCCGCCTCGAAGGTCTACCTCGAGGAAGGGGGAGAACGGAAAGGTTCTCGTTGTCGGCGGTAGCTGGCTCTATCATGGCGCCCCCATCCACGCCGCCGAAGGGGCCATGCGCGCCGGCGCGGACCTCGTCTACTTGGCGGTCCCTCGCGTGATCGCCGATCCGGTAAGAGCCTACTCTGCTGACTTCATCGTGTTCCCGCTGGCCGACCAGAAGCTCACTACGGGCGCGGTCCGCCGCCTATTGAAGTGGATGCCAGAGGTCGACTCGGCCGTCATCGGCCCCGGCCTGGGCTGGCAGCCCTCCGACGGCGTGAAGCTCCTTTGTAGCGAACTGATCTCCAAGAAGGTCAAGCTTACACTGGATGCCGACGCCCTCCGCAAGGATGTCGTGTCCGTGTGCAGGGGCGGGGAGGTCGTTCTTACGCCGCATTCGGGCGAGTTCCAGAGACTCACAGGCGAGGAGCTCCCGACGACACTTGAAGAGAGGATAGCGATGGTGAGGAGGGCGGCGTCCGACATGGGTGTGGTGATCCTTTCGAAGGGCGTGCTAGACATCGCCAGCGACGGGATCACATCATATGTGAATCGGACAGGCTGCTCCGCCATGACAGTCGGCGGCACCGGCGACGTCCTGGCGGGGCTGGTCGCCGGGCTCATGGCTCTAAAGATGCCGCCTTTGGCATCAGCCGCCGCCTCCTCTTTCGTCAACGGGAGGGCTGGAGAGGCGGCCAAGAGGCTCATGGGGAACCACATCACGGCCACTGACGTGGCGCGCCTCCTCCCCGCCACGCTTAAAGACTTCGACCGAGAGGACCCACAGTAGCTCATTCATGTCTTCGGGCCTCGGCGAGGACTGGAACAGGATCTTGGACGACCTTAGAGTCCTGGCGCCCATCTACGGAAGGGGTAACGATGTTCTTTCCTTTGGCCGGTCAGCCAAGCTGAGGCGCGCTGCCGTCGCCTCAGGGCTTCCGCCGTCAGGCGTCTTCGCCGACGTGGGGTGTGGCCCTGGCAGCATGGCAATCGAAGCCCGGAGGCTGAACCCTTCGCTGGAGGCCGTCCTGGTGGACCCGCTCCCCGAGATGCTCGCCTACGCCACCGCCAACGAGGAGCTGACGGGCGCCAACATGGTCCAGGCGGTCTATGAGTACCTTCCGTTCCGGGACCGTGCCCTCGACGGATACCTAGCGGGATTCACTCTCCGCGATGCCCGCGACAGGGTGGCGGCGGTCCGCGAGGCCAGCAGGGTCCTGAGGCCGGGCGGCCAAGCGGTGGTGCTGGACTTGGGGAGGCCGGATTCGGGATACAAGCGTGTCCTCGTGGCGGCGTACTGGAGAGTAGTGGTGCCCGTGCTTCTCTTTTTGTTCATGGGGAGCGAGGGTGCGCCATTCCGTGACATCTATCTCACGCTGAGAAGGCTCCCCTGCAACGCAGAGGTGATCTCCATCTTCACGCCCTTGTTTGCCCAGGTCACGCCCAGGAAGCTCATGCTGGACGGTGTCTTGGTCATCGTCGCAGGGAAGGCCGAGGCCTAAGCCGAGGTCAAGGGAAGGGTCTCCGCTTGAGGTCTGAAGTAGAGCCGGACGGAGGGCCTCAACATGTAGTAGATAATGAGGAGCTCAATGCCAAGGCTGACGGCACCCATCGGGAGGATGAAGATGCTGGAGAACGCACCCAAAAGAGCCAGGCTTACAGTGATCCACCACGCCCAAGCCTTTCCCTTCCAGAGGCCGTAGCCGTTCAAGAGCGCGACGAGCCCTACGACGACGAAGAACGCAGCGACGATCTGGATGGAGAGGGCCAGGACGTCGTTCCCCACCGTCGAATAGGAAGGGTCCAACTTAATGAGCATCGAGATGAGGTCCGGCGTACTGATGACGAGTGCCGCTCCCAAGAGGACGGAGAGGACCGCCCCCACAGCGCCCAAGATGGAGAGCACGGTAATCCCCAGGGGCCTGACCTTCGGTGCAAAGGTCATACGGAAGGCCTCCGCAAGGCATCCTTTACAGCGATTCCTCTGCGTCTTGCGCCGTGGCTGGAAGCTCCTCCGTTCATTTAGCTCCCTTCTTCCAGCTTCCCAGTCGCGCGTCTTTTAACGATTGCCTCACTCGTGCTACTCTGCTACCGGCAAAGGTTATATCGAGCTTAATTCAGCCTCTGTTGACCAGCCTTGGGCGGCGCTAGGAAGAAGACGGTTGCTTCAATGGAGAAGGAACAGGACCGGAAGGGAGAAGAGGAGAAGCCGAAGGATAAGAAGGGAGGGAAAGGCGGAAAGCCGTCGAGGGCGGTCCAGCCTCAGTACTCTCTCAACGTGCGTGAGGAGGATGCCGTGAGCCAGCTCGCGCCCCTGAGGGCAATCACTATCTATTCTGCAGCAAAGGCCCTGGGCATCAAGGCGGGCATTTCCTCCATACTTCTGCGTTCGATGGCCGAAAAGGGGCTCTTGGAAAGGGTGGGCGGCTTCAGCGGCCACTACGTCTATGCCGTGAAGAAGAAGTAGCCTCTTTCGACGGAAATACTCTTGATTCTGGAACGGCCTAGGAGCTGCCTTGAATCGGAATCGACTGGGCATCTTTCACTGGACTTCGATGCGGTGCTCCGGATACCCCATTCTAGAAAGGATCTCCTTGACACTGTCCCGTTGGTCTCCCTGTAAGACTATGATCCCATCCTTCACGCTGCCGCCGGTCGCCAGCTTCTTCTTGAGCGCGTGCGCTACTTTGTTAATGTCGCCCTGAGTCCCCGACAGCCCTTCGACTAGGGTCGTCTTCTTGCGGAATCTCCTCAGCTCCAGCCTGACCGTGATGCGGCTCTCTTCTGCGTCGAGCTCTCGCAGAACGTCCGTAAACATCGTCTCGCTCTCTGCATTTCCTTTCGTCCCGTCCGGTTTTGTGTCTTTGCCCATGCAGTGTACAAGGGGGCGAGTACATGGTTAATTACTCATCGCCCTGAGTCGTGCCTGGGCCCATCGGCTGCCATGCCCGAAACCACCGGTGCAGAGCTAGACGCTAGCTGGCAATTCCGCGCGGGACTGTCTTATGGAGCCTGCTGGGGAGGATTCGTCTCCTCTACCTCGAAGATTACGGTATCGCCGCGGCCGATCTCCTTGAGAAGGTCTCCTTCCGAGGTGACCCTTCCCACGTGGTTCATCGGGCGCGCCGTCGTCGTGTCGACTAGGAATATACAAAGCGCTCCGTTCAGCGGCAGGAAGGCTATGTCGCCCGCAGCGAAGCGATTCTTAGGCTTCTCTAGCCCCGCTCTGATGGGGGTTAGAATGAGGATGGAGCCCTCCTCGAGAGTGGCTCTGCCAGCTATCCTTCCGTACCTGATGATCGAGCTGCTGGTGGAGGGGGCGAGGTGCTTGATGATTTCGCCTTTGATCTTCCCCTTCCCCAACACGATGATGCTCAGCGGCACCCTCGAAAAGGACTCTGGCGAGCCCATTACTATGCATTCTTGCAGCCGCAGCTTCCTTAAAAACTGAAGGGAGCGGTTCTCATCCTGGCGTACTTCAAGGCTGTCGCCAGCACTTCCCGGCCGCTAAGCAGGCCCAGTGAGCCCTTCGACGCGGCGGATTCGGTGAACCTTTCGGTCCCGTCCCTTGGAAGGCCCTCCCCAGAAATGACGAGTGGCACGGGGTCGTCGCTGTGAGCCCTAATGGTGCACGGGGTAGAATGGTCGGCCGAGACCGCCACGGTCACTGCCTCCAGCCTCCCGGCATCCACGAGAGGCAAGAAGAAGCCGCGGTCAATCTCCTCCAGCCTCTTGACCTTGGCGATAGCATCGCCGTCATGGCCGGGCTCGTCGGGCCCCTTGATATGAAGGTAGACGACGTCGTGCCGCGCGAGGAGCCTCATCGCATCCTCCAGCTTCCCCTTGTAATCGAACATGCCCTTTGAGACATGGACCTCCATCCCGGTGAGCTTGCCTATCCCCAGCTCCACGGGCATGTCGGCTATGACGGCGAAGCTGGCCCCGTACTTCGAGGACATCTGCTCGACGACAGGAAGCTTGCTCCCCCCGTCTCTCGTCAGCACAATGTTGGCCGGCTTGAAACCCCTTTTTAGCCTCTCCCGGTTGACTTCGCTGTGATCTAGTACCTCATGCGACTTGTCGACGAACTCGTTCACCAGAAAGGCGCCCGTGGCAGCTCCCCGGCTCCCGTCCAGGGGGATGCACCGGAGAGGATTATCCGTGACCTTCTCCCTGGCTACCCCCATCCCGCCCACCTTGGCATAGGCCGGATCGGTGTTGGAGAGCTCGCCCGATAGCACCTCCCCATCGACCCTGAAGGTCAGGACGGCCCTATGCGCGAGTGTATGGACGAATCTGAATGAAGCCCCGGCCATGGAAAGTCTCGCTTTTTCGGAGACCTCCTGGGCCAACCTCTTCCCTTCCTCTTGGCCGAGGTTCCTCCCGGCGCGCCTGTCGGTTATGGTCAGCGCCTCGTCGACGGTGGCGAAGTTGGCTCTGAGGGCGAGGTCCCCGTTCCGAAACGGAATGCCAGCACCCACCGCCTCTATCACCCCCCTTCCGGGGTATTCCTTGCCGAAGCTGTATCCAAGCATGCTGAAGACGGCTACGTCCGATTCCGGCGCCACGCCTTTGCCAACTGTGTAGACGAGGCCGCTGACGCCTCTTGAAGCCAGCCGGTCCATCCCGGGAGTGGACGCCGCTTCAAGGGGGGTCTTGCCTTGTAGCATGGGGTTCGGCCGGTCGCCGACCCCATCAAGCAGGACGTAAAGGAGCTTCAAATCTTCTCTTCGCTCCTCCTTCCTGATTTATCAAGTTTGGGTGTCCTTCCTTCAGGACATGCCAGTGGGTGAAGGCGCGAATGAAAGGGTCGGCTCAGAAGTCCAGGGCCTTCTTCTCGTAGGGGTTAGGGGCCGGTCCAACTATGGGAGATGGCGACCCGCGGTCTAGCATCTGGGCCGGCGTCCTGTAGCCTACTGGAGGCATGCCCGGCTTAGGCACTGCCGGGCCCCTGGCCTTCCTCATCCGCTGTACAATGGTAGTGACCTTCCCTTCGAAGTCCACCAGTATCGTGTTATACACCGCGAAGGTCTCTGCCGGGCTGCTGAAGATCTTGTGATAGGATGGGGGCATCTGGTCGCCCATATAGACGAAGTGGTCCAGCTGCTGAAGGATCCGCCAAAGGGCCTTCACGCGCTCGTCGCCCACCTCCTTGATGTAGGGCCTCAGGGCGGACACCCTGTCATAGGAGATTCTCTGCAAAGGATTGGCCAGGAAGCGGCCGACGCTTCCCCCCGATTCCTCCGTTGCTATGGTTAGTGGCTCAGGCACACTGAGGCTGCCGGCAGGGGTGGTGTCCAGAACGTATTCGGTGGGGTTGGTGAAGCTGAAACCCTGCTCGTGGAGTGTTCCGGCGATGAGCTTGAAATAGGATTTGTCCCTCTTTCCGAGCTCGTCTGTGTCGAGGAATATGACGCCCAGCCCGTCGCGGCTCTTGAGGCTCTCCATCTCCTCCATGGCGCCGTTCACAAGAGCCATGCTGACACCGGTGTCCCTGACAAGAAGCCTCAGGCCCGGCGCCGCCGACGAAGTGTACGTGAAAGCCGGGCTCTCCGCGTTCAGGCCCTTGACGCCATCAACGAAGACGCCGACGTATCCCATCGCTTCGACGCTGCGAGCGACCTTATCGTTGAACACGAGCTTCGTGTTAGCAAAGACCTTAGGCTGGACGGAGAACATCTTGCCCAGGAGAGCCGCATCCTCCTTCACCTGCTCCTCGAACTCGTCGAGACCGCCGGAATAGAGAGAAGCAAGAGAATTGTGATACGGCATGGCCACGAACTCCAGGGCTCCTAAACCCAGAAGCTTCTTGATGACGCTCAGAAGGAAGGCGTCCTCCTTAACGACCTGCTCGATGAACAGCCCGCTGGCGGCTATGGCGAACTTGAAGGGGTTGGGCGTCTTGGCCGTTGCTTCGGCCTCTTCGAGGAAGCCCGTCAACAGGGGCGTGAAAATCTGTTTCGAGTTCTCCAGGTACAGCTTGTGACACAGCCCGTAGTCGAAGTATCGGTCCATCAGGCTGGCCTCCTCAGCGATCCTTTTCGCCCTTTCATACGGAAAGTTGCGACTAAGGTATATCGGCTGTTGCATGGAGACGATTAGGCATATCTTCTGCAATTCAGTTGCGAAAAGCCCTCTGCCGTATTTATGTTTAATCAAAACGGGTAAACCGATTGAGCCTTTGGCTCAAATTGTATACACTACCTGATATGGTGCTACTCAAGTCGGGTTTAACCTTCAGAATGGCCACGATGGAGGAAGGGCGCTCCGTCAGAGAGTATGAAAGGAAAGCATCGCCGAGAGCACCAGAAACGGCATGGCCGCCGCCGAAGGGGTTGGGCCACTCCCTCTTCCTCTCCATCATCACAAGGGCGCTCGTTAGTATCCCCTCGGGGTCTGCCTCGACCTCGACGTCCGAGAGCTCCTTGGCGCACTGCGCGAGCTCGGAGACGGTGAACGCCTTCTTCTCGCACCTGTTCATGACCTCGTCGATGAAGTCCAGCACCTTCTCTTTGGTGACGCCGATCTGCTTGAGACGCTTAGCCACGGTAACCCCGTCCATGGCCTCGTCCGCCGGCACCTCGTGCGTCCGGAGGATCCCCGAAAGCCTGCGGACCTGCTCTATGATCTTCCTCACCCCGTGGAGCTCGGCGGCCTCGTCTATGCCCAACTTCTCCGACTCTGATGAACTCCTTGACATACTTGCGCTGGGAGGTGTGGCTGATGCCCGTCTCCCCTTCTATCTTCCTCGACCTTCTTCGGCATTTCAACCCATGAGTAGCGCTTCGGGTTGGGTAGACGATGCCTGCAACAACGGTCGCAAAAAAGCAGAATGGGATGCGCAAGAAAGCAAAATAGGCAAGATAAGATCGCAAAATAGAACTAGGCCGGCATTGGTTGCCCGGCCGGTCATCTTGACGCATTCCGCGTCATTTTCGTCAGAATGGTCATCATGGTCAGCATACAGGTCAGATTGGTCAGATTGGTCATTTTGCCGGCTAGTGCCTGCCATGAGCGGGCGGAGGCCGGATTTCAGGCTGTTGACAGGCAGTAGAATCCGTCTGCAGGACAAGCCTCCGACGGCTGAACCGAATTAAAGGAGGAATCTGATTTGGCAATATGACGGACCAGGCCCAGCTCCATCGACAGGCGAACGTCCGCGGTCGAAATCCAATTGCACTTGCTCAACTATTGCCTCGATAATTCTCTCCGCGGCGAGGCCGTCGCTCTCGGAGTCAGGTCTTCCCAGCTACTTAAGGGGTAAGAAGAGAGATGGATGGAGGAATGACGCTTGCGCGTGCGAGGAATTGGGAAGCAAAGGAGAGGAGGAAGATCTCACATCAGCAGGCGGAGGAGAAGGGAGGGAGGAAGTAGAGGCCAGTTGCTTCGCTTAAGGATGCGGCCGTCTGTGGAGTTTTGGTTTGGCGCGCCCTTTTGATGGCCAGTTTGGTACCGACATGGCTACGAATCCGCCCCGAATTGGTGAACTGGGTACTAGGAACGACGACAAGTCGCGGGCGACGCCCGGCTTCTATACACTCGGCAAGGGGAGCTTCCTTCTTGAAGCGGCCTGTCTCTACAGATTTAACCACCCTTGTACTTACCATTTGCGGCGGGGAGGTAGGAGATTGCCGGAGCTACGTGTTGACTACGTTTCTAAGTCGATGTCGCTTGTGCCCTCCGAGAAGAGGCGAAGCCGGGCCCCCGAGGACGGCTGCAGCTACTGCAAGGGGAAGGAAGAATCGACTCCCCCCGCTGAACTGGTCCTCCAGGACCGCTACGGCGGCATAGTCAAGACCAGCGACGGGGAAGACGAAAGGGTGAAGGAATGGGTAGTCAGGGTCTTCAAGCACCCCGAGCCCCTCGTCTTCGACGACTCCCGCTCGAACTACAGCGATGAACCCCTCTTCGGGGAGCCGGCACGAGGCACGCATTATGTTGTGGTCTCGACCCCCAACCACGACGACACCTTCAGCAAGATGAGCATCGATCAGCTCTCCGACAACTTGATAGCCCTTCAGGAGCAGTTAAAGTTCCTCTATCAGGGAAGGGGGGTCTCATACGTGTCCGCCTTCATAGATTCGGAGACGGGGAAGGGCACCATATCCCACCCTCACATTGACCTAGTGAGCTTCTCCCGGATTCCTCCCGTGATCGAATCCGAATCCAAGACGTCCGACGCCGTCTACGAAGAGCTAGGGCAATGCCCCTACTGCCGCCTGGTCCAGGTCGAGTCGGGCGGCCCGAGGCAGGTGCTTTCATCGGAAAACTTCCTCGCCTTCGTCCCCTGGGCGCCTCGGCACGATTTCGAGTTTTGGATTGTGCCCCGCAAGCACCAGAAGAGCTTCCTGAAGATGACCCAGCACCAAATCAAGGACCTCTCAATGATGCTTCGATGCACAATCGGCGGCCTCTCCGCGGGTCCGTCTCCGAACTATCACGTCGCCTTTCATTTCGCTCCGGAGAAGAGGCAGCAGTCGCAGTTCCACTGGCACGTCGAGGTGTACCCGGACCTCGTTAAGAGGAGAGCCCTGGCCGAAGGCTTCGGCGTCTACGTCAACTCCACGCCTCCCGAGCTAATGGCGGACGAGCTGGGGGCGGCTTCCAGGAAGGAAGTCGCCAAGCTCCTCGGCGTAAAGTAGGCGGAACGGTCGGGAAACAGTTCTTTAACGGCGGCTCTCTGACCCCTAGCCCGTGCCTCGCGGTGTCACTCCTTTAAGCGTCGTCAGGGACTTCGAAGTGGGAAATGAGACCGTTTCCTCCATAGCCGCGAAGATGAGAGGGTCAGGCGGCTTCACTGGAAGGCACTTCGCCGAAGCCGTCGACATCCTTGACGATATGTGGAGGGATGGGCGCTGCCTCAAGATGCTCTCCTTCCCGGCCGACATCGTCTCCACCGGCCTCCGAGGCGTCCTTCGGCAGCTGACTAGGGACGGCAAGGTGGACCTCATCATAACTACCTGTGGCACCTTGGACCACGACATCGCTCGGAGTTTCGCCCCTTACTTGAAGGGCGACTTCAGGCTCGACGACGAAAAGCTCCTGAAGGAGGGATATCACCGCCTCGGAAATGTCCTTGTCCCGAAGTCCTCTTACGGGCCGCTGCTAGAGGAGAAACTGCAGCCTCTCTTCGAAGAGCTCTATTCAGAAGGTCGTAGGGAGATGGGTTCCTCGGAGCTTTCTTGGCTTATCGGGGAACGCTTACTCAGGGAGGACTCCATCCTTTATTGGGCGGCCAAGAGGAAGGTTCCTGTAGTGGTACCCGGACTCACCGACGGCGCGGTTGGCTCCCAACTATGGCTCTTTTCCCAGAAGCACCGGGATTTCAAGATTGATGTGCTCAGGGACGAAGAGCTCATGTCGGACTCAGTCTTCGCCGCCAAGAAGATGGGCGCCCTCATGCTAGGAGGTGGCATCAGCAAGCATCATGCCATCTGGTGGGCTCAGTTCCGGAACGGCCTTGACTACGCCGTCTATCTGACGACGGCCGTGGAGTACGACGGGAGCCTGAGCGGGGCCCTGGTCAGGGAAGCCATATCCTGGGGGAAGGTCAAGGCAAAGGCGGAACAGGTGACGGTCCATGGAGACGTGACCGTCCTCCTCCCATTCCTGGTGGCGGCGGCCATCGGAAGGGGGAAAGTGAAATAGTTCCAAGGTCCGCGCGGAGGATTGAAAGATGGCGTATGCACAGCCCCCTGCAGCAATACTTATAGACGGCTCATGCATGCTCGATGAGTTGTGTTCTTACGGTCCATAGCTTCAGAGCATGGATTATTGAAAGGGGGGCCCTAGGGACTTGACGTCAGAAGACGCCGGCGGACCGGTTGGCACCGCGCGTGACGCCGTGATATATATCGTCGCCGTGGCATTCGTAGGGGCCGTCCTCTGGCTCATGCTGGGCAACTTCAAGCAGACCATGGCGGGCACGATTTTCATCGCGACCGTCATCGGGACGCTGATGTTCTGGCGCTTTAGGCTGGCCATCGCCTTTGTAGGCATCTCGGCCCTCCTGGCGACGTCGACCCTGGACATCACTGAAATGATTCAATTCATGAACATCGACGTAATCTGCTTCCTCATCGGCATGATGATCTTGGTGGACATCGCTAAGGAAAGCGGCCTGTTCATCTGGATCCTGGACAAGCTGCTCAAGGCGACGAAGTATGATCCCAGGAAGGTCCTGATAGTCCTCCTTGCGATGTCGACGCTCATGGCTGCCATGGTGGATGAGGTCACCTCCATCCTCTTCATAATCGCCATCATCTTCGAGTACTGCAAGTACTTCGACATCGACCCGCTCCCCTACGTGATCTCGGCCGTCCTCGCGACCAACGTGGGCAGCTCCGCCACGGTGCTGGGGAACCCCATAGGGATACTGATCGCCCTGAGGGGGAGCCTCACTTTCGTGGACTTCCTGATGTGGGCCACTCCGGTGGCGTTGATGTCCCTGCTGCTGCTGATTGCCATCCTTCCTCTCTGGTACAGGAAGCCTCTTGCGGAAGCCAAGGTCAAGGTTCTGGCGAAGATGAACGGGGCTACAAGCGCCGATGTCCTGGAGACCATCGGCCAGGACAGGATGAAAGATGTCAAGATAAGCGGCGTGATCCTCTTTGGGACCATCTTCTTCATCGCTCTCCACGCTCAACTCGAGCCGATCTTCGGGCTCGAGAAGGACACGCTCCTCCTGGTCTTCTCCTTCCTGGGAGCGGCAGCAGGCCTCTTCTGGAAGCGGGCGACCGCGCGACAAATCGTGGAGAGGGGCGTCGACTGGTGGTCCCTAGTCTTCTTCATGTTTCTCTTCGCAAAGGCAGGTGCCCTCAAGTTCACCGGTCTAACGGACAGGCTGGCCAGCGGCATAGCCTCGGTCGCGAGGTCGCAGGTTCAGATCCAGAGCATAGTCCTGTGGCTGGCATGCGGCGCTTCTTCCGTCCTTGACAACGTGGTCCTGGTGGCAGCTCTGATACCGGTGGTGCAGAGCCTGGTGGCCATAGGCTACAAGAGTACCCCTCTGTCCTTCGCCCTGCTCTTCGGAGGGGTCTACGGGGGAAACATAACCATGATCGGCAGCACCGCCAACATAGTGGCGCTTGGGATGCTGGAGAAGAAGTTCAACTATCATATGAAGTTCTTCAAATGGCTCTGGGTGGGAATCCTGGGCGGCGTCCTTCCGACACTGGTCGCGCAAGTCTGGCTTACGGCCTTCTTCCACTAGTCTTCCATGAGCGCCGCGTCGGTCACGTCACGGATGTACCGTTCCAGCCAGCTCTTCGGAAGCGGCTCCTTGTCCCCCAGGTATTCGGAGACGAAGGATGCGAAGACCCAGCGCTCGACGAGGAGTCCCACGGGCCTGCTCTTATCGTCCACCACAATGAGGCGCAGGATGCCTTCTTCCCTCATGAGCTTCAGGGCCTCCCCCAGGGAGGCGTCCCTATTCACCGTGACGGGGTTCCTGACGCTGATGTCCTGGAGCTTGACCTTGGACGGTTCCAGCGACTCTGACACGACTTTCATCAGGATGTCGCGGTCAGTAAGTATGCCAACGGAGCCGTCGTCGAACCGGACCCCCACGCTGCCGAGGTTGTTGTCCTTCATCACCTTGACCGCCCCGGCGGCGGTTTCTTCGGCCTTGAGGATGTAGAATTTCTTGCGCATGTAATCTTTGACGGGCTTGCTGAAGAAAGCTTCAGAGAAAGGCACGGGCTTTGATGCGGCCCAGCCAGGATATAATGGTAGCTGTGCCATCGGCCCCTCGCGATACCTGGGTAGGCGCCAACGAAAATCAAGGCAGCGCACTTCCCGCCCAGACGTGTACGTCCAGGAGAGCCTCTTCGGCTGCGACCTCCTCCCCTCCTATGATTTTGCATCCGGCTTCCACGGCCCTTTTAGCCAGCCGTGTTGGGGAGGATGAAAGGGCCAGGTCTAGGATCGTTCCATCCGCAGGCAGCGCCGCTGCCAGGGTCGGGTCCTCTCCCTCCTTCCTCCCGAGAGGAGTTGCGTTCACGATGACGTCGAATCCACGCAACTCCAATGACTTGAAAGCCTCCAGGTAGGGCAACGAAACCGCGTCGACGCCCATTATGAACCCGAGCCCTTTCACTATGGCGCCTGAGCTGGCCTGGTTCCTCCCTGACAAGATCATCCGGGTGAAGCCCAGCCGCCAGAGGGAGTAAAGGGAAGCCCTCGCCGTCGCGCCCGTCCCTATCACCAACGCTCTGTTCCTGACAGGCTTCAAGCCCTTCCTTTTGAGGACGTTCCTGATTGCAACCCAGTCGGTGTTGTACCCCTTAAAACGGCCTTTCTCACAGGCGATCACGTTGCAAGCGCCGATGGCGCTCGCGTCGTCATCGATCGCATCCAGCATCATTATTATCTCCGTTTTGAAAGGGGATGTAAGCGTGAACCCAGCGGCGCTGCCACAAAGAGAGCGATACAATTGGGATAGGCCGGCCTTCTCTACCTTCTTGGGGATGTAGGCCAGCGTAAAGCCCAACGCCTTTGCAGCCGCGTAGTGGAGGTTGGAAATGGCGAGCCCGCCGGAGCCGTCGCCTATTTCGTAGAAGCGATTCTGCTTGCCCCCGAAGACAGCGGTTGGGCTCATATTCCGCAACCTCCTCCTCCGTCATATATATGCTGCGCAGGCCTCAAGAGGCCTCGGTGCCCACGCTTATTAGCCGCCTTATTGTTCGCCTATAATGTGAGGGATCCACTTGAGATGGCCGCCAAGGAGTACCTCCCCTGGGTCAGGGCCCTGGCGGCGCACAGGCTTCGACGGCTGGACCTCAGCCAGTCGAGGATAGCCAGGGCGCTGGGCGTCACCCAGCCATCCGTCACGCTCTACCTGAAGAAGCCTGAAGCCTACTACTTGGGGAGGACCAGCGCCCTGGGCGTCCCCAAGGAAATGGTCTCCGCCCAAGCGGAACGCTACGCCCGGGCTAGCGTAGCAGGGACCCTGGAGTCCCTCTCGATGGCGCTGGACATCGTGTCGGAGACCCTCGGGGGCGGAGCCTTGTGCGAGCACCACCGTGGCGAGGCCGGCCTGCCGGAGGCCTGCGACGTGTGCATGCGGTTCTTCGGGACTGGGGGGAAGGACGCGCGGTCCTCCGTCACCAGGCAGCTCGAAGAAGCCGTTCGCCTTATAGAGTCTTCCAACAGCTTCCCCTTGCTCATCCCCGAGGTGCAGACCAACTTTGTCTCGGCCCTTCCCGAGGCGCTCGACGAGCATGACGTCGCTGGCATTCCCGGCCGCATCGCCTGCGCCAGGGGCCGCGCCAAGGCCGCGTCGCCTCCTGATTTCGGCGCGTCGAGGTATACGGCCAACATCGTGCTCGCGGTGAAGAGGGCTTTCAAAGAGGTGGGCAGCGGCCTCAACGTCAAGTACGACGCAACGTTGGCCGAGGTCGCATCGGGCCTCGGTTGGCGGAGCCTCTCTTTGGCCGCCGGAGAGGCAGACCGTGGTATCGTTCAGTTCTCGAAGAAGATAACGGAGGCGGCGTCCAGGTTGGAGGGCCCTCCGGACCTTCTTGTCGAATCGGGCGGCATAGGCCTAGAAGCGTCGGCTTACGTCCTTGGGAGGACCCCCGGCGAAGTCGTCGAGAAGGCCCTGGCGTTAGCAGGGCTCTACTCCAAGAGGAAGCGCCAACCTAAGTGACTATAGGGAGCCGGAAGCCGCAGGTGGGGCAGCTGCTCCCTTTCAGGACGTTCTTCTTGACGCCTAAGATGCTGCGGACCACCACGGCAGTGGAGCATACTGGGCAGAACGTCGTTTCGTATTTGTCCTCCCCCACGTTCCCGATGTAGACGTATTTTATGCCTGCCTCCTTTGCGATCGCATACATCTTTAGGAGCATCTCCGGAGGGGAGGCTGGGACGTTGAGCATCTTGTAGTCGGGATGGAAGGCCAGGAGATGGAACGAAGCGTCTTCTCCCTGGACGTCCAGGAGGAAGTCTGCAATCTTCTTCACATCCCCCAAGTCGCTACCTTCCGGCACCGGCACCGCGAGGTTGGTCACTTCCACATGCACCTTCCTGGCCTGAAGCTCCCTTATGGCGTCGAATATCGGCGCAGGCGAAGGCACGTAGATGTACTTCCTGTAGAACTGCACGTTGGCGTTCCCCTTGAAGTCGACCGTAATGGCGTCGAGGTGGGGGGCGAGGGCCTCCACCGCCTCCGGCGTCATGTATCCGTTGGAGACCCATGTGGTGAAGAGCCCCTTCTTCCTTGCCAGCTTCATGACGTCCAATAGGTATTCAATCTGAGTGGTGGGCTCGTTGTAGGTGCCGGTGATTCCGTCGGCACCCAGCTCAAGGGCGGAATCGACCACCTCCTCCGGCCCGGTGTATCCTTCCTCCACTCGTCGCCTTTGGCTAATTTCGAAGTTCTGGCAGAACTGGCAAGCGAAACTGCAACCCGCGGTCGATATCGACAGTACGTGGCTCCCCGGCTTGAAATGGAAGAGAGGCTTCTTCTCTATGGGGTCCACGGCGCAAGCCGTCAGGCGGCCGTAGCTCAACGCGTACATCTTCCCGCCGAAGTTACCCCTCACTCCGCAGAAGCCCACGCTTCCCTCGGGGACGGAGCAGAACCTGGGGCAGAGGTAGCACTTGGTCCTCCGTCCCTCCGCCTCCCTCCAGAAAGCCGCTTCGACTCTAGGGTGATCCGGTTGCAAGTGCAGGTGCGTGAGACGGCGTTCGCTCATTTATCCATTGTCCTGATCTCCCTAGTCAACCCAGGAGATCGCGAGCCTGGCCGGAGAGCCCTCCGAGCCTGTGACCGGAGATGCCGGTCTTCTCCGAGATGTCACCCAGGTTGAAACGGAGGAGGTCGCGGACCAGAATCAGGCCGCACTTGGCCAGCGCAGCCGTCTCATCGGCCTCCAGACTATGGAGGGTCGTGATGGGGTAGAGCCTTCCGGTGTCGATTATCCTCTCGAGCCCGTTCCTCTCCGGGTGATGCCAGCCTAGGAGCTCGATGTCCCTGCAGCTGGAGAAAGTTATCGCGTCCTCCGAGAATTTGGTGTTCGTCACGAGCATAGCCTTCTCTATTTTGGCGCCGAGATGGTCAATGGCGTACCCCTCTCGGATGTCCAGGAGGCGGGCGTAGGTGTACATGGCTTCCTTCAGACCAGTGAACACCCCCTTGTAGTTGTGGTACTTGCATTCGACCATGGTCGCATTGCCCTTCGCCACGGCGATGAGGTCGATCTCGTGCCTGACGCGCCTAGGCCGCAGGCTCATTCGTAAGCACTCGCCGGGCGCTTCCTGTTTGGCATCTACAGTCGTTCTCTTCGGTCATAGGTTTATTATCGACTGGCTTGACTGTCTTGAGGGGCGACACATTGGTCGACCTAGTCACTCTACAAGGAATGTATGATGAGCTCCTGTCCCTCTCCAAGGACTACATTGTTCTGGCCACAACTCAAGCTCTTGTCGAGTGGGATCTTGAAACCAAGATGCCTCCTCGGGGCATCCGTCTCAGGAGCGAGCAACTTTCGCTGATGAGCCAGGTGGCCCACAGGATGGTCATCAACCCGAGGATTGGCGAACTGTTGGGGGGCGTCGAGAAAGACAGCGCGTTCGCGAACCTTTCCGATGTCCAGCGGAGAAACGTAACACTACTTCGAAAGGGTTACGACGAAGAGACCAAGCTCCCCGAGCGACTGGTCACCGAAATGGCTCGACAGAGGGCACTCACGATTGACGTCTGGAAGAAGGCGAAGGCGGCTAAAGATTTCGGGGCCTTCAAGCCAGAGCTGCAGAAGCTGGTCGACCTATCGAAGGAAGCGGCTTCCATACTGAAGGACGTCAAGCGGACCGAGACCGCCTACGACGCCCTCGTCGACAGGTTTGAGCCGAAGATGACGTCCGCTTTGATATCCCCCGTGTTCAGCGATCTGAGGAAGGGGATAAAGGCCGTGATGGACAAATGCCTCGCCTCGCGCGATCAGCCTGATGCGAACCTCCTTCGTCGGCGGGTTCCGGTCGAAGAGCAGCGGGAGATTGCCGTCTCCTTGTCCAACTTCCTTCTCTATGACGTCGATTCAAAGCGAGCGGGAGGGCGCGTCGATGAGACGGAGCATCCCTTCACAACCGGCTATTACGACGACGTCCGAATCACCACCCACTACTACGAGGGCCTTCCCACATCCTCCATCTTCTCTGTCCTTCACGAGGCCGGGCATGCGACATACGAGCAGAACCTCCCTCGGGATTGGATGTTCCAGCCGGTCGGTTCTGCATGCTCCTTCGGCTTCCACGAATCGCAGTCAAGGTTCGTTGAGAACATGGTGGGGCGATCCAAGGAGTTCTGGACCTATTATCTGCCCACTCTCAAGGCCATGACGGGCGGCGCCTTCTCAGGGGTGGAGCTGGGGCCCTTCGTGAAGGCCATCAACGCCGTCCAGCCGTCGAAGATCAGGATCGAGTCCGACGAAGTGACATACGGCTTCCACATCATCGTCCGCTTCGAGATCGAGCGCGACCTGTTCGCAGGGAAGATTTCGGTCGCCGAGCTTCCCACCGTGTGGAACGAGAAGTACGGAGAGTACCTTGGCCTGAAGATTGACAACGATTCAGAGGGAGTGATGCAGGACACTCACTGGGCCAGCGGCCTCTACGGCTACTTCCCGTCCTACGCTCTGGGCAACATCTACGGCGGCCAGATCAGGCACATCCTGGAAGCCGAGCTGCCGGAGTGGCGGGCGAGCATTTCGAAGGGCGAGTTCAGCCCGGTGAGGAATTGGCTGAGCAAGAACCTCTACGCCTACGGCAACCTCTACGACCCTCTCGACCTGCTCAAGAAGATCACGGGGGAGGGCATCAACGTCAGGCACTACATCGACTACCTTGACGCGAAGTGCTCCGAACTCTACGGTTACTAGAACATATCCGTCGCCTGCCCGGACGGGCAAACGTTTAATCCCCGCCTTCCTCTAACCATTCATATGCCTTCGCTGGGCCCTTCGATCAGCCTCAAGGACACTCTGACCGGAGAGAGGGTGAGTCTGGACCTCGCCTCCAAGAAGGAGGTCAGGATCTACGTCTGCGGGCTCACCGTCTACTCTTACGCCCACATAGGTCACGCCAAGAGCTTCGTCTTCTTCGACGTGCTGAGGCGGGTCTTGAAGGGGAAGGGCTTCAAAGTGACCGTGGCTCAGAACTTCACCGACGTTGATGACAAGATCATAGACAGGGCCAAGGTCCTCGGCGTTTCACCCCTCAGCCTGGCGGAGGAGAACATCAAGGGGTACTTCGACGACTTTGGGCTCTTGAACGTCGAGAGGGCAGACCTTTACCCCAGGGCCACGGAGAACATCAGGGAAATCCTGGACTTCATCGGCGGCCTCCTCCAGAAGGGGGCGGCATATCCGGCTCGGACCGGGGTCTACTTCGACGTATCGAAGTTCCCTGGCTACGGGAAGCTCTCGAAGGTGAACACGGAGGAGCTGGAAGCTGGCGCGAGGATAGAGCCCGACCCCGCGAAGAGGAACCCGGCCGACTTCGCCCTCTGGAAGTTTTCCGATTCGGATCCCTCTTGGGACAGCCCCTGGGGCCGAGGGCGCCCCGGATGGCACATCGAGTGTTCAGCCATGGTGCACAAGTACCTTGGGGAGCCGCTGGACATCCATGGAGGAGGTGAGGACCTCCTTTTCCCTCATCACGAGAACGAGATCGCTCAGTCGGAGACCCTTACGGGGAAGCCTCTGGCCCGGATTTGGATTCATGTGGGTCTCCTCAACCTCTCCAACGAGAAGATGTCGAAGTCGCTAGGCAACGTGATAGGGGTCAGGGAAGCGGTGTCGAGATGGGGTCCCAACACGCTCCGCTACTTCTTGTTGTCCAACCGATACAGGAACCAGGTCGCTTTCACGGAGGAGGCCGTCAGAAATAGCAACTCCAATTGGGCCGTCATCGAAGGGGCCGCCTACGAACTCCTCCATCCGGCTGGGACCGACAGAGAGGCCCCTTCGGCCGAACTCGAAGCCTCGTTGTCCGCCTTCGATAGGGCGATATCGGACGACGTCGACACTCCGGCGGCGCTGGCCGAGCTGGTCAACCTGTCTCGCTTGGTCAACAGGCTGTCGTCGCAGAATAGGCTGGGGCCCGACGCATCAAAGACTGTGGGCTCCTACTTCGACCTGATGTTCCCAACGCTGGGATTCGCGCTCCCCGTTCCAAGCGCGCAGGAGGTGGCGGAAGTCTCCGCGCTGATTGCTTCGCGTGCCGACTTCAGGGCGAAGGGGATGTTCAAGGAGGCGGACGGGATACGCAACGAGCTTTCGGCCAGGAAGGTGAGGCTCGTCGACAGGAAGGGGGGTACGGTCTGGATGAAGGTCGAGACCTTCTAGGCCGGGAAGCCCTGCAATACTTTTAAAGAGGAGATATCAGGTCAGGAGTGGCTACCAGCGATGCTAGTACCATTCCAGCTGTCGACAAGTGCTTGGACAACTTACGCTTACACGCTTATCTATGTCTTATCGTTCGCCGTTCTTTTCGTTTACGGAGCCAGGCTCCAGATTTACTTCAGCATGCGCAAGATCGGAGGCGACCTCCGGAAGCTCGAAGGGATGAAGGAGGGATCCAAGACTAGGCTTCGCGAAGAGCTGGGCAAGTACGGAAGCGACGAGGCCACCATCAAGGGCGACGTCGACCGGCTGATGACCTCCATTATGATAGAGCCGGTCAGCATGGACCCCAGTGGCCTCGTTTTCAAGTTGGACCGCATCCTCAGGACCTATGAGAACTATTTCAAGGCCAGAGTGGCCTCTCTGACGCCGAAAGCCGACAAGACCACCCGGCAGAACCTCTCCAACTTGGTGGAGGTGGGCATGGCCCTCGATTACCTGTACAGATACGTCCGGCACCTCTACACGTCGGCGAAGAAGGATCACGACCTATTCTCCGTGGTCATGCTCCAGATGAACCTCCCTCAGCTGATGGATACCGCCGACGCCTACTATTCCTCCATGGGCTCGTTTAGCAAGGGCGAAACTATAGGCGACGGGCTCGGCCCCCTGGTCGCGTCTAAGCTCATAGCCT
>JBEKZX010000089.1:0-6898 GCA_049509455.1 Conexivisphaerales archaeon | reverse complement strand
CGGCATCGCATACGGCGCTAACGCCACCGAGTGGAACACAACCGAATCCTGGGCTTCGAATTACATCAACTCGAAGGAATGGATTCAGGGTTGGACGTTCTCTATGAACTACACCAGGCAGACCATAGGTAGGTCCATCGAGGCATGGGCGCTCTACAGCGACTTCACTCACCCTGAGGCCGGACGCGGCGTCTGGTCGTGGGGCTCCCAGGATTGGGGGTCCGCGCAGGGAACTGTGAATTTCGGCCTCAATTCCACCTACGGCGACATCGTCCAAGGCTACTTAGTCCCTAGCGGAATATCTATACTCTACGACAGCGCTAGGCTCGTAATCGCAAGGACGACCGTCACCATATGGGACAACTTCTACAACGAACCCGTCGCCCAGATAACCTTCACGGTCGTACTCAACAAGGACTCGAAGATAGCCATCATCTACAAGGACGTGAAGATCCTCCTTGACGCCAAGGTCCTCGACTACATCACCGGAATCGCATTCAGCGAACGCTACGAGCTCGACCTGGCAAGGGGCATCAACCCCAGCAACGAGGCATGGATTCACTGGTTCCAGCCTGCCAACGACGGCAGCAACCAGACCACCGTCTACCAGCACCCGCTCACCGGAAGTTCGAGCTACGACGTAGTGCAGGCCTTCACCAACAGCGGTTCGGGCATGCCGAACTACACATTCTTCGCTGCCTACTGGCCGAACGTAACAGAGCACTCCGTGTACTCGGCCCTCGTTCCGCTGAGATCAGGCAACCTCTTCTACGACCGCGTCCTTCCTGTGGGGACAGCCATAAGCGACATGCCCTCTCCGGCTCACGAACCGACAACTACTCCATGGGTGATCGCCCAGTGGCTCTACAACCAAGGGATGTACCAAGGGATGTTCGGCGACGTGAACATGACCAACCTCCTCGGCTTCCTAGCCAAGGGAGGAGCGAGCGACCGTGAGATCAGGTTCGTCGAAGTCGTCGGAATGACCGACGGCCCAACTCAGGCGGTACCGCTAGATTCGATTGTCCAACCGCTCGTCCCACTCTTTGGGCCACGGCCACCTGATGACGCTGACATAGGCGCAGGCCACTTCGACGTAATCGGAATGGAGGAACAATACCTGCTCAGCACGGTCTTCAACCCCATTGACTTCACCAACTCGGTCTTCGGCGATTATCCTGGCGGCGATGGGTTCCAGTGGATAGGCCTAGGCCAGAGCGCAGCCACTACGGACAGTGGAGCTTCGGCAATGGTCTCTGCTGGACTGGTCGACGCATGGGGCAGCGGCACGACGCCGCTCGTCCTGTTCGACAGGAACGACACCCTCTTCCCATGGGAAGCTCCCATTGCCGGGATGCAAGGATCCATACCTTACGGCCTGAACGAGTTCAACGGGAGCTACATCAACGCAGTTAACAACTTCAACAGCGGAACAGGTAGGGACAACACGACCTACTATGCCACGGCGCTGAAGGGCTACGCGTTCGATGTCTACGACGCAGACTACCCAGGCTATCTTCCTCCGCAACCCATAGCTGGTGGCTTCTCGCAGTACTACGATTGGTGGATGCCGTCCAAGTCGCCACTCGCCGAGGCATGGGACACGAGCGGAGGGCCGCCCGGGACACCATCGCCGCTCTACCGCCGCGACATGAATGGCATCGTGGCGCTCGGAGGTCCGAAGGCCAACGGCCTCACCAGGTACTTCAACGACTTCTCCTTCGCCATAACTAGGGAGGGCACGGACTCCTACGCCTTGGTCAGTGGCGGCAGTGTAACAGGCACTGCACCGACGAGCAACCCAGGAATAAGCACCTTCGACTACTTCCCCGTCTCGAGCTGGGCGTCTAGTACAGGCACTGGTGGATTCGGCTACACGGAAGGATATGCTGTCATCTCCATCGTTCAGGACATCAACGGAACCAGAGGCCTCTCCATATACGGCTGGGACGGTAGGGACACCTACTGGGCCGGCGCATGGGCCTCTGTATACCTCAACAATGCGGACACAAACCCCTGGCTGCCAGCGGGCACGGTGGCGTTGATACTGCACATAACATACGGACCTGGAACAAGTAGCGACAACCCCGGACCGGAACCACTGAACTTCAACGTAGTGCAGGCACTCGGTACGATCACCCAATTCGGTTCCAACCTATTCCAGACATCGTTCGGGCCATTCCCATTCGACCGTCTGCCGACGGGTCCCGCATGGAACGGTGACATCACCATACCCTCGTTCAGTACACCGTCCGGCGCCCCTGTCTGGTGGTATGCGAAGCTCCCGACGACGACAACAGCGTCAGTTCAGTTCGACCCATAGAAGTTTTCAATCTACACACCCCTTTTTGATCACCCTTCCCCACGGTCGAGTATTGAACGGCCGCCTCCCTTTTCGTCCTGGGCGCCCTCATGGCCCGGTCCGTGCTGGCGTCAATCGTATTCCGCTACAGGCGCACGAGCCGACCCTCTGGGCGTGTCGGGGCTGGGCGCGGGGACACGTCAAATGTCGTTCGCTAGGTGATGCCTTGCGGCGAATGCGCTCGTTGACTCCTCGATCGCCCTCCTGACCCTGCTGGGTTCCCACTCCTCCTCGACGGCGTCCCGGGCTATCGTGAGGCCCTCGACGAACGCTACGGAAAGCGTCGCGTGGTCGAGCTGACCATACAGGCTCGCAAATGGGGCATATCTCCGAAGCCTTCGGATGTTGATCGGTTGTTGACGATTGACCGAGTAAAGGAGGATCGGCCGCTCGATGCCCACGCCATAGACCCCGAGGAGGCTCTTGGGCCTCGCCAGAGAGTCCCTATCAAGGTGCGATACCCTGCCGCTTTTGGTCAGGGCGGAGTGGCCGCCCTGCTTGATGACATGAAGCGCCAGAGCGGTCTCCCATGCTATTCCACGAACCGTCACACATGGCAGCTCGAAGGGCCCTACGAGGGAAAGTCTGACCCCCATGGTACACCCAGCGAGGCCGATCGAAAGGACAAGGCCAGGTTCCAACCGTCGGGCCAAGACCATGAAACCCATATCATTGATGTAGTCGGCGTACTCCTTGAATACAGGAAGAAGAGGAACTTGGTAGCCAAACAATCGCTTTGCTCGATCTAGGAGCAAATTGCGATGACTTGTGCCATGAAAGGAAGCTATCCCCAGGTTGGCGTGGTCTTGAAAGAGGTTCACATATTCCTGAATCCATCCAGGGCCGGGGACCGCATCGTCGTCTACGGTCAGAAGAAGGTCATGGCCTCCGGAGGCGCCGAGGATGGTGTTCCAGGCTTCTTCAATGAAGCCATCCCGTTGGACAGCGACTTCGATGTTCATCCTGCTCCTGTACTCGTCAAGTATCCCCAAAGTGTCGTCCCCAGGAGAGGGCTTGTAGGCCAGGAGCACTTCGAAGTCCCGATTGGTTTGACTTGCCAAACCATCGAGCGTGTTTCGGATCGAGTACCCAGAGGACACGTTGTTGTGAGTGGGCAGGCCCACTAGGACCCTCATCGACTGACCATCACCAATCCTTCCCTATCCACTTTGTGTTGCAGGCTTCGAAGACTTCATCACAAGAAAGCGTCGCCAGTATCGGATTCGAATGATAGAAAAGCCTTATCCAAAGTAGAGGAAAAGAACAATCTGCAGTCTGAGGTATTCCAGAAGCTTGAGCTGGTAGGGCCTCCCTCGCCTTGGGGCGACGAGGCTCCCCTTTGCGCGACTTGCCTATTATAACGGTTACAATGTGCGCACGCTCCATCGGTTCGATGGTTCAGCATCCTGACCTGGAGGTTGTGGAGCGTCCCCTCCGAGTGAGCCTGACGAACATCGTTTCACGGTCCATGGAAGCTCTGAACATCCCCTCCTCTCCGTCTTCGGCCCATCTCGACAGCCCTCCCACACCTCAGATGCATGACGGTTGAAGGCTGGCCGCACACAAGGAAGGAAATGCTTATT
Organism: Conexivisphaerales archaeon; assembly: GCA_049509455.1. Taxonomy (GTDB): domain Archaea; phylum Thermoproteota; class Nitrososphaeria; order Conexivisphaerales; family DTJL01; genus DATKKG01. The sequence goes on along the minus strand of JBEKZX010000089.1, from coordinate 2,953 downwards.
AGCTCTGGGAGGGCCAGGGAAGGATGGTATGTTTCCCAATCGGAAACATAATCTGGCGGACGACAAAGCGAGGATCCTGAAGGCCCTCCTAGAGAGGCCCCTAGGGGTGCGCCAGCTCGCCAAGGCCCTGCGCCTGGCTCCTTCGAGGGTCATAGCCCTGCAGGCCGAGATGGAGGACCACGGTCTCCTCCAGCCGAGGCCCGGAGTCAGGAGGGTCAAAGGGAGGCCCAAGCGCGTGCCTAGGCCCACCTCCCTTGGTCGAGAGTACCTGGCGGCGCATTCCCGAATGGAGCTCATGGAGCTGAGAGCCAACCCCGCCGACCTCCACAGGGCTGCCTCGGACGCGAGATATGCCAGGAGGCTCTCAGCGGCCGGCGTCTCAACCTCCGACCTGTTCTTGGAGCTGAACGAGATCGCCCTCCGCCATAGTTGACACGTTGAGGAAGGTCGTCGCCTTCCTAGAGGGCGGGGGGTTCGACTACATGGTGGTGGGAGGGTACGCCCTCCCCTTCTACGGCGCCATCCGCACCACCCTGGATATCGACCTCGCCGTCGCCGTCAGGACGGAAGAAGAGTTCGCGGCCTTCTCCTCCGCAGCCCAAGCCGCTGGCTTCGTCCATTCCGTCGGCTCGTTCCACGACGGGGTGAGCGTGTTCAAGGTCGGAGACAAGGAGCTCGAAGTGGAGTTCTGGACCAAGCCAGACGGCGTGATCTGGGACGCCGAAACGCTATCGAGGAGGACCAGGCAGGAGATAGGAGGGCTCCCGGTCTGGGTCATATCCCCGGAGGACTTCGTGGTGAACAAGCTGGCTAGGAGGGACAGGGGGGTCCAGGATGAAAAGGACGCCAAAGGGGTGCTCGAGAAGCTCAACGGCTCGTTGGACAGGAAGTACCTCTTGAGACGGGCCGAAAGCGCTGGCGTCGGCTCCCTCCTCGAGGCGCTGGAGGCAAGCCGGTAGGCCGGGCGCGGTTGGAACTGACGCCCACTTGTGAAGCTCCACCACGGAGATGTAGCTCCTTCGTCTGGAACATCACCTTCACATTGCCGTATGGCGCACCTTCGGCGGGAGACAGGAGGCGATCTTCAAGGAGGAGAGGGCTTCCGGTGGGCGGAGCTCCTCCAAGGAATAGCCGATGATGCTGTCAAGGCAGAGGTTCGCCGAGAGGAGCGGCTCGCTTGGCCTTCTAATCAATCATGCGGAGGAGGCGCGCCCGCCTGCTGGGTCGTCGAGAGAGCGGGAACCAGGATAGCGCAGCCGGCTAAGCAGACGGCCGCCAGGACGAAGGTCGCGAGGAACCCGAAGTAGAACGAGGCATAGCCAGAGACGAAGGAACCTATCATCGTCCCGACGCCGACGAGCGCGGTGTACACCCCGAGCATCGACCCCTGTTTCTTCGCCCCGAGGGTGTAGAAGATCATCGTATTGGACGATGTGGAGTAGATCGAATAGGCCAAGCCTACTGCGATCGAGTAGAACAGAAGCGTCCCTCCGAGGTAGGGGAGCCCCCTGGTGAGGGCGGCGATGGCGCCGACAGCCGCGTAGCAGCCGGACCTGAGAAGGAGGCCCGCGACGGAGGACTTCCTCAGGTCTCGCTTCTCCACGTAAGGTCCGGCAAAGATGAACGAGGCGGTCTGGACGGCCATCCCCATCGTGGAGACGAGGAAGACCTCGCTGGCGCTCAGGCCCGCCGCGCTCAGGGAGGGGACGAAGGAGGTGTTGAAAAGCCCGGCCGCCACGTAGAACACGAAGATGGAGAGGTAGAGAAGGGGAAGCTGCCTGGACAGTGCGCCCCTGGGCCCCTTGAAGACGGACTTGAAGTCGATCAGGCTCGGGATTCGGAGGAAGAGCAGCGGGAGCGCGAGGAGCCTCTGCTGGAGGCTGCGCTTCGCCCGGCCGATCAACTCCCGCTCGGACGAGAACGAGGGCTCCCTTATCATCACGAACGAGAGGAGGGCGGAGGCCAGGGAGAGCACCGAGAGGGGGAGGACGAGGAGCGAGATTGGGAGGTAGTTGGACCACGCGACGCCCAGCACCAGGCCCAACGTCGTCCCGACGCTCGAGACCATCGAGAACTTCGCAAAGGCGGAAGCCCAACGAGACTTCCGCTGAGTCTCCATGATGAGGAGGTTCGCCGGCGTCGCGGAGGCGGAAGAGACCAGCGAGAAGAGCGCGTAGATCATGGCAACCCCGGATATGCTCTTGGCCAGTGGGAGGATGATGAGGTTCCCCGAGATCGCCACGGAGCTCAGGACGATTATGGTCCTCCTGCTCTGAAAGCGGTCCGTGACGAAGCCCCATATCAGCGCGGCGGGGATGCTGACCGCGTTGAAGAGCGTGATCGCGAGGCCGACATCGATGACCGTGCCGTGGAGCTCGAGGATGTAGAGCTGGATCAGGGTGCCGACCGGCCCCGCCGCGATGCCGACCGGGAGCAGCGAGTAGAACCAGCGCGTCCCGGCTTCTTCCTTCCTCCCTTCGACGGTCATCCGAATCCGTCCCGGGCTCCCGGAAAGCTCATCCTCCCGACCTGACGCTTCGTCCCGAAGAGGCCGCCCTCATGGACAGGCCGAACGGGGAGAGGATCGCCTACGCATCTGAGTTCCACGTCCCCTGCCAGCTTGCCGATAGCCTGTTCAATCCCTAATTTGAGTCGGTGGAAGATGATACAGGCCAGACGAAGTTGGTTGGGTGTCCGCTCCATAGCCTCATCCGTTCTCATATGTCGTCGTAGTCAGCATATTTATGCTGGACGGGCGCTTCAGTACATCCGAAAGTGAGCTGTTAGCCTCCATTTGATTCCGATGTGGATGGGAGAAGCATGCTCCCGCAGCATCTGACCAACCGTGCGAAGGTCCAGCCAGAAGACTGCAGGACACATGCCGTCCAGGGACAGGGTGAACAGGCTCGCGTATGATCTTGCGCTGCACCCTCTGAATGGAATCGAGGAGGAC
>JBEKZX010000088.1:0-6026 GCA_049509455.1 Conexivisphaerales archaeon | reverse complement strand
TGAGGCCCGAGATTCCCGCCACCATAATGGCCGAAATGGCCAAGCGCAGCGCGGCCAACGCGGCGCCACGCTAGAGGCCGTCGGCCTCCACTGCACACGCCTTGTGCATGTCGCGGCCGCGTGCCATCTCACGCCCCGAGCGCAGGAGAACCAGGTGACGCGTTCCTCAGGGCACCGGGCGATATTCAAGACTGAAGGACTTGGGCCTTTGGTATTGTGACGACGTACGACATCACCGCAGTGACCGTGCAGGGGAAGGGTTGGCGCTAGGCATCACAACAACGGCTGCGAGGCGGGACCGGGAGGATTCCTAGTCAAGGCTCTCCCCGGCGCCCTATCAAGGACTTGACGAAGACCCCCTTTCCCGCAAGGGCCTCGGGGACTACGTCTACGGGCTCCCAGATGATCCTGCAGTCGGGACCCATGACCAGCCTTATCTCGTCGTCGACGTGCCGCTGCCAGGCGATGTCGGTCCTATCGGAGTCGAGGAGGATCCTGATGCGCTTGTAGTCCTCCTGTATGACCTGAAAGGCCCTGACCCACTTGGCATCCCCCAGTATGAGGAAGTTGCTCCCGTGGACGAGCGTCCCGTCCTCCCTGACGAAGAAGTCCATCTCCCGCCCGGCTATCCTCCCGATGGTGGGCAGGACGGAGCCGCAGTCGCACTTGGGGGGAGTCGAGAGGACCACGTCACCCATCCGGTATCTCAGGAGGGGCAAGGCGAAGTTGTGGAGAGGCGTGACGACGACCTCGCGGGCACCCCCCGATCCCGCTACCTCCAGGAGCTCGACGTAGCTGTCGTAGGAGAAGATGTGCATGGAGCCGGAGCGGCACTCGCCCGCTATGGGGTCGGCCTCCACCGCCCCGTAGATGTCGTAGACCCTGGTGCCGAAGGCCCCCTCTATCTCCTTCCTCATGTAGTCGTGGAGCGGCTCTGCCGTGCTCAGGATGGCCTTCGGCCGATGGACCCTCAGGCCCCTCCTCTCGATGAACCTGCTCAACACGTGGAGGCTCTGCGCCAGGCCGTAAATCAGCTCCGGCCGGAAGGAGTTGATCCTCCTGACGTGGTCCTCCATGGCCTCCTCCGAAAGCAGGTGGCCGTTCAGCCTCACGGCGTTCCGGAGCAGCTCTCCCAGCATGCGCTCCAGGCCCCTCCGGGGGATCCTGGTGGGGCTGGCGAGGATGAGCTGCCTGCTCCCGACGAAGTCGACGCCCAGAGTCTCTTCGTAGTAGTGAAGCAAGGTGGCCAGCCTCCAGCCGTCGTAACCGGTGTCCTTCATGACCTGAATGGGCTCGCCCGTCGACCCGGCGGTGGTGTCCGTGTAGGTCCTCCTCCTGGGGGCGTCCCTGGAGACCAGGTCTTCGTAGTTCCTCCTTATCATGCCCTTAGTCAAAGGTGGGATCCTCGCGATACCTGAGAGGTCCACCTTCTCTCCCTTCACAACTCCCTCCTCTTCGAGGAGGCTGCGATAGTAGGGGACGTTGCGATGAGCGTGGAGCAGGACCTGTCCCAGGAATGCCCCGTTCGCATCGGCGAGCACCTCCTCGTCCTTCGTGATGTCCTCGATGGTGCGCCAAGGGGAGGAGTAGCCCACCCCCTTAGCCTTCTGCGTGAGGTGGTAAAGGGCACCCCTGAGCGTCAAATCCGGCATCGCCCCTCGTCCAAGAGAACCAGGTGACCCTCCCCTCAGGGCACCGGGCGATATTTAAGACTGAAGGACTTCGGCCTTTGGTATTGTGACGACATACGACATCACCGCAGTGACCGTGCAGGGGAAGGGTTGGCGCTCGACATCATAAACGCCTCCCTTGTGCTCGGCAGGGACTAAATCGACCTCCCCTTCTTCACGGCCAGGCCGGACCTCTTGGCCGCGCGCGACCTCGTCACCCTCCTTGTCGTCCTGGGGTTCCTCTCCTTCTTTTCCTTGATTCGCATCGCGGACAGGTGATGGCCGAACGTCCCGCGCCCCCAAGCTTCTCACGTCAAAGGGCTGGTCGTGTCTGTTTCCAGCGCACTCCACAACGTCAGTGCTATCAAACAGTTCGTCGATACGCGGCAGGACCGCCTGTCAGACGGAAGGGACGAAGAGCGTCAGCGGGAAACTCGGACCCAATGATAGATCGCCGAAACGCAAATATAAATTCGAGCCTCCCCTCTCTGTCGCCATTGGTGAAATACTGCACCAGCTGTGGGAAGCAGAACGAAGACCAGGCGGTCTTCTGCCTAGGCTGCGGACGAAGGTTCTCGGATGAGTCGACCCCTGCGGTTCAACAGGCGGGGAATGCTGCCGCCGCTTCGCCCCCGCAGCCCGCCTCACTCTTCACCATCGAGAAGGGGCCTGGAGCCCACGCGCATATGGACACCGATGCCTATCTCAAGGACCCCGCGGGCAAAGTGCTGCTGGTGGCGAGGAAGGAATCGCTCCTCCACGAGAACTACACTATAGTGGACGGAGATGGGGCCGTCAAAGGTCTCATCGAGCATAAGACACATCTCACCCATTCGGAACTGTGTCTCGAGGACGCTGACCACAAGGTTCAGGGGTCCGTCCAAGTTAGCTCCATCCGGACGGCGGGGCTTCCCCCCAATTGTTGGATTGAAGATGCCAACGGCGGCAGGCAGGGTTCGGTGATGTTTACCAACGGGCTCCTCGGCTTCTCCGGGGTCAAGATCGATGGCTCCAGGGTCTTCGATGCTTCATTCACCAGTGGACCCGGGCTGAGGGAAGTGATGACCGCGATGGAGCACAGGGCCTACGCGGTCGATCTCGTCGACTCCAGCTTCCCCCTGCCTATGCTCCTGACCATCGTCTTAGCCATCGAGGGCGTGAATCTGACCACTCGGAGGTAGAGTCTTGATAGGAGTATAGGATGTTAGGTTCAAACCAGCCTGAGCTCATCATGAGCCGAGCCAAAGAGGGTTCTGAATCGGTAGGCGCTCTCGGTGCACAAGGGGAACTGAGAGAGCTGTGTAATCCCTCCCGTGGGACAATCAAAGCAGTACACAACGAGCATCGCAGCGCAAGGGGTGCGCGTAGACGGGCGACGCATCTCCCTCAGTCCCGCACAATCTTGCCGACAGCGTGAGCAAATCGCTTAAGAGTAACCAAGCTCCGAAATTGTCTGATATCTTGTCTTGAAGTGTGGTGCGGCAAGGGCAATTCTATCCCAGATACATGATCGGGCAGAGCCAATCTCTCCTATTCCGCCGGCTGACTTGGATTACTTATCCGTTAATGGCTATGTCCTGAAGACGTCAAAGGACGATCATGACAAGGAGGTCGACGATGTTGACAGGCTATCACAGATGATTAGTCAGGTGAACGCTGAAAAGGCAGAAGAGGAGCAGGCAGAAATGGCCTTACAGAAGGACGAGCGTACAGAGCACTCGTTCCTGTTCCACTTTGAAGGAAAGGAGAAGCAGCAAGAGATAGATGAAAGGACTCAAAGTGAAACGGCTACTGTTACCAGAGAGGAATCCGAGCTGAGCGCAATGGAGGCGAACGTGAATTCCCTCATTCAGGAGAAGACAATGATCGATCGGATGGTGCCATACGACGAAGGTTACCTGTCGCTCACTGGACTCGGTTACCTTGTCTTGAACGATCTGAGCGTCAGGGACTATAGAGTCGCCGAACAGGAGCTCCCCGACTTCCTAGCAGAGATCAAGGCAACCTACTCTGAGCTGCGATCTATTGCTGACAAGGCTACTTCCTATGTTAACCTGCTCCAGCCCAAGATTCCCAAGATGGACGATGCGGACTCCCCAATGGCTTCGTCATTGCTATGGGGCACGGCGATAGGATTGGCCAAGCTCCAGGGTGATACAAGCCAAATAGGAGGGAGGTTCGCACAGGCCCTCGATGTACTTCAGAACTTTGATTCCACAATTCCCAACAAGCTAATGGCCGCTGAGGTCATTACCGCGGTGAGCAGCCAGGACGTCAGGGGCCTTGAAGCCGTACTGAAGGACATAGACCAGCAACTGAGAAACCAGGGAGTTCCCAAGGAGTTGTCCGTTGGTGTTGCGGCGACAATCATGGCAGGAAGGAGATTCGACGGATCCTACCCTCTGGATCGTTTTGCTCTGTTCAACAGACTGACTTCGTCCTGCGAAGCCGCTGCGGTGTTGACTGTAATGAATGTCGCATATGATGGCTTGAGTTCCGAGTTCGATAAGTTCAGGTCCAGGTTCTCTTCCTGGGGATACATGAAATCTGAGGACACGGAGATTGCCTCGGCCTTCATGGCAATAGGAGGGCTGGACGTGGACGAGGTAGATGAGAAGTTGAAGTACATCGTAGAGCAGCTGAAGAACTATCTGGAATACCCCCTGGTTGCAGCGGCGATACTCGCTTCCATCCCCGTGTTCGAGGCGCACGAGGTACTCGATCTAATGGAAAAGGCGGTCACCTTGCTCTCCGGCTATGCTACAGGGTTAGAACGTTCCGAGTTGGTCGCTCTGGCGGTCAGAATGATTCATGGAGTCCGGAATGAGTTAGTGAAGGAGATCGATCCCACGGCCAAGATCACCGAGACTCCAGTGCAGTTCACATATCCGTTATATCCGGGCCTGTTCATCTGGTACCATCCTGTGATCATAGCCCATTCTTACTACCACTCGACATTCAGCGGGATGGGAGGTTTCCATCCAGCTCACAGTCACGGGGTTGGGGGGTTCGCAGGTTGAGCTCTGCCAGCGGGGAATCAGAGGTGGAAGGTCGACTACTCGACCGTGGAAGGAACTGCCCAGGAGAGAGCGGAGGAGATTCTGAAAACCCAGAGAGGAACGAAGATCTGCATGAATCACAGGACGAGGTAGGTTCCAAAGAATTGGCGGAGGTAGAGAACGAGTGAAGACCCTTGGCGTCGCACTACTATTGCTCCTACTAGCCGTTGCGTTCGTTGCGAGTGTGCAGTCGGTTTCAGCGTACGCGCCGCAGGGAGGAGACTACTTCAACTATTCCGAAACGGTCACTGTGAACAATGGCCAAGGCTCCTACGCGGGGTACTCGGATCAAACCCAAGTGACCGGCTCGGAGCAGATGAACTCCGTTAACGGGAGCATCGTGTCGGCCTCATACCGGACTTCGTATCAATTCAGCAGCAACCAAGGAAGCTCTAGCACGAATTCAAGTTCCGGCGACTACACGTGGTCGTCAGATACCTTTGCGTATGTGAACGGAACTGATAACCAGCCAGGCTACTCTGAGCCGACGTACGTCTGGTTTGCCATGAACACTTCCCTTCCTGTGGGGAGCACATTCTATATCCTGAACACTCAGTTCACCGTGGTATCGACGAACAGCAGCTTTCGGCTACCTACGGAGGGAGGCAAGTATGTTCAAACTATCATAGCTTACGGGACAGGTCAGTACCAGCGGAACGATGATTATGGCACCTTTTCAGCATCGTACACTTGGAACGCGTACTTTGACCCGACCACTGGGTACATCGTTGGCTACAACTACGTCGAGCAGGACAATGGCCAATATCAAGGACAGGCCGGAAGCTTCACGTACGCTGACACGCTTTACGTCACCTCAACGAGTTATACCTTGGCATCGGCAAGTCCTCCTAGTCCGAACGTTGGCTCAGGCCTCGCGGGGCTAGTTCCGTATCTTGGCTATCTCATTGTAGCAGTGGTCGTCCTGCTCGTCGTTGCGGTAGCCATCTATGCCACAACTCGAAGGCGAAGCCGCAGAGACTCTCTCCCCCAGCACTCGTACACTCCGCCTGTCCCTCCTACTCCATCCTCAGCACAATGGGAATCCAAGATAGATCTGGGCTCACAACCACCTGAACAGGTCGTGATAAGGGAGGTTCCTATGGTCAAGTGCAAGTATTGCGGGACCTTGTTTCCAACGACAGCCGTCATGTGCCCCTACTGCGGAGGGCCTAGGCAATAGGTGAGTGAAGCCTTGGCACAATCCATCGCCAAGCCGGGACCCATCGTCCTTAGGGGGACACCCATCAACCTCAATGTGTATGGCGGAGCGGGGACGATAACCAACAAGCACTTCAGA
>JBEKZX010000087.1:0-6093 GCA_049509455.1 Conexivisphaerales archaeon | reverse complement strand
CAGGGTGGTCTTCTCGTCTCAACAGGGAGGCGCCGGAGGAGCTTCTCCCAAGAACAGGCTCGCCGTCCTTCCGTTCACAAACATCAGTCCCGACCCCAGGGACGAGTACTTGGCGGATGGCATGACCGAAGAGATCATCACGGTCCTCTCTCAGGTCCAGGGCCTGAGAGTCATCGCCAGGGCCTCCGTAGACCGATACAGGGGAAGGGAGAAAAGCGTCTCCCAGATCGCCAAGGAGCTGGGCGTGGGCTCGGTCATGGAGGGGAGCGTCAGGAAGGCAGGGGACAAGGTCCGCGTGACGGTGCAGCTGGTGGACGCCGAGACCGAGGAGCACGTCTGGTCCGCGAGCTACGACCGGGAGCTCATCGACGTCTTCTCGATCCAGAGTGACATCGCGAAGATGGTCGCCGAGAACCTTAAGCTGAAGCTGCTCGACAAGGCGGAGGAGAGGATCGAGGGGCGGGCCCCTGAAGACGTCTCCGCCTATATGAAGTACCTCGAAGGGAGGACCCTGATGCAGAGCAGGACGAGGGAGGGCCTGAGGGGGTCCGAGCTGCTCTTCGAAGAGGCGCTCAGGCTGGACCCGGAATACGCGCTGGCCCACGCTGGGCTGGCCGACTGCGTCTACCTCCAGGGAGACTATCGCTACAGGCCCTTGCTCGACGCCATCGCGGTGGCCAGGCGGCACGCCTCGAAGGCTTTGGAGCTGAACCCGGACCTGGCGGAGGCCCACGCTTCGTTCGGTATTCTACTGATGCAGGACTATAGGTTCGCCGACTCCGAGAGGGAGTTCAGGACCGCCATCTCCCTGAACCCCAGCTACGCCACCGCCCACCAGTGGTATTCGTTATGCCTCGCTTCGCTGGGCAAGCTGCAGGAGTCGGTCGAAGAGGCCCTCCAGGCGGAGAGGCAGGACCCGCGCTCTCTCGTAGTGATCCTTAACGCGGCGGGCTTCCTGTTGGGCGTCGGCAGGCGTGACGAGGCGGAGGAGCACATCGCCAAGGCCATGGAGATAGACCCGAATAATCCGCTGGTTTGGGGGCACGAGGCATACCTCTCCGCCCTCAGAAAGGACTTCGACAAGGCGATAGAGTCGGAGAGGCAGGTGGTCGAGGCTCAGCCCGGGGACCCGGGCGTGAAGGCCAATCTGGCGTTCATCTATTCGCTGGCGGGACACGAAGCGGAGGCGCGTGCAATTCTTGAGGAGTTGAAGGCCCTCCCGGACGGCGCGTGGGAGAAGCCGGGCCTCCTTGCCTACGTCTACTACGGGCTGGGTGACCTCGATCAGGCGTTCGAGCAGGCTAGGTTGGCCGTCCACAACAAGAGCCTCAGCTTCAAGGGAATCAGGACGGACCCCAGTTTACAGAAGATGCTTGACGACCCCAGGTTTGGGGAGCTCCTCGCGGCGGCGGGCCTGCCCAGGTGACCCTGAGCTGGTGCCTCTCTAGGGGGCGACTAGACGAACATGAAAAGGGGGCCGGCGAAAGGCATCATCTGTGCCGGCAGCGCGGGAAGAGCACGAAGCGAGACGCTTCTGGATGAGCTCGCCTCCGTCGGAGGGAGTCGGCCTACGTTCGCCGGCCCTGCCAAACGCATATCTTCCTGAGCGTGGAAGGCCCGCCCGTTGGCCGCCGGGATGCCAGCCGAGGAGGTGGCTTCACGCCCAGCCCGCGGCTTCCTTTCGGGCATCCCCCAGCGGGTCCTCCTCCTCATCCTCGTGATGGCCGTCAACAACTTCGGCTTCAGTTACCTCTCCATAGTCCTGTCGGCCTACCTCCCCCAGCTGGGCGTCTCCCTCCTGACGGTCGGATTCATCCTCGGCGCCGAGGGCCTATCGATGGCGGTCCTGGCGATACCGCTGGGCATCCTCTCAGACCGGAGGGGGAGGAAGTGGATACTCATATTGGGCTCCATCGGGGCGGCGCCCGTCTTCTTCATGGTGGCCCTCACGCTCAACCCGTTCCTGCTCGTTCTTGCGGGGGTCATCGGCGGGTTCATGGAGGGGACCTACCTGTCGACCGTGAATGCGCTGATAGCCGACCAGACCACCGCACAGAATCGGAACTCCGCCTTCGCCGCCTCCTTCGTAATAGCCGGTGGCGGTGCCAGCCTCGGGTCAGCCATACCATTCTTCATACCCTCCCTCGCGTCCGTGCTCTCATTGAGCGTGCGCTCGACCCACATCGGCTTCCTCCTGTTCTTCGGCGCCGTTTCGCTCGTCACCCCCCTTGCCCTCTTCCTGATCCTCCGTGACTACCACGAGACCTCGAAGCCCCTGGGGAGACTCTGGAAGGGGAAGAGCACGGCCAACCTCCTGAAGTTCTCCTCCATCAACAGCCTCATAGGCCTGGGGGCGGGCTTCATCATACCCCTGATCCCCACCTGGCTGCTGGTGAAGTTCTCCATCCCCGACACGTTCAGCGGCCCCATCCTCGCCTTCACATCCCTGACCATAGGCCTGGCGGCCGTCTTCAGCCCGAGGCTGGCGAGAGAAATCGGCATGGTGAACGCCATATCCCTGACGCAGGGCCTCTCCTTGGTCTTCATGGTCTCTGTCGCGTACGCCGGCAACCCGACCCTCGCCTGCTCCCTCTATATCGTGAGGGCCATACTCATGAACATGGCCTCGCCGCTTTCGGACTCCTTCCTCATGGGAATAGTCGCCCCTGAGGAGAGGGGCTTCGCCAGCTCCGTCAGCGCGGTCATCTACAGGCTGCCCAACAGCGTGACCACCATATTCGGCGCCGCCATCCTCAATTCAGGGAATTACGTCCTCCCCTTCCTTATCGCGGGAGGTTTCTACGCCGTCGCCATCCCTCTCTTCTACGCCGTGTTCAGGAGGACCACCCCCACCAGCTAGTCTCCGGGCGTAGGCTTGGACCTGCGAATGGGCCGGCTTTGCTCGTCCTTGTGTTATCGGAGACGATAGGTTAATTGAACGGGAGCAAGGCCGACCGGCCCTATAGCTGGCGTTCAGAAGCCGGTGATGCCCGAGACCCTGGCACTACGCCCGTCGGCAAGTCCACTGGCGGGAAGGCTTCACTTCAGCGTCTGGTCCAGCGGCACTGACCTGACCATCTCTCCCATCCCCACTAGGACCTCCTTGTCATCGGACTTGAGCACGAGGCCGTCCAGGAAGGTCGGCCAACCCACTGGGCTCCCGAAGAGATGGCTCGCGATAGCCATTATCTGAAGGTCGTGGGTCACGACCAGGGAGGTCTCTCCGGACGCGCAGACTCCAGGGTCGAAGAGATTCCCCAGGATCTCGGGTCCATATTTCTCGATTGGGACCATGGGGGTTTCGAGGCTCCCGCTCAGCCATCCCCTCACGGTCTCCTGCCAATTGTCCGAGAGTTGGGCGGCCTCATATCCGCGGCGGTCAGCGATTGGCGATTTCAATCGAAGGGTCCTTTGGTCGACCACCCTGCACCCTCCCCGTTTGGCACCCGTGGCGATCGCTCCTGCCGTATCGATGCAGCGCTGGAGACCCCAACCGTATACGCGAAGGTCAGCCGCTCTTAGCTCCTGCGCAAGGGCCATCCCGAAGTCTTGGGCAGCTTCGACGCCCTGGCTGGTGATTCCGAGGCTATCCCAGCGGCTGATCGGCAAGTTGTCAAATGATGGCCTTTCAGAGTGCCTGATGACGATGAGCGTCTTGTCCCTTTCATCGAGATGCGCAACTAAGTCCAATACGTCATTGCCGTACAAGAGGCTCCTAGCCATGATTGAGGCATGCTGACGGGAGACTTACTGGCATTAAAAAATGTGCGGGTTAAGCTGGGCGAAGTCCATGGCCAGACACCGGATGTCGACAAGAGCGGGAATGAAAGAAGGAGAGTCAGGTCGGTTGACGAGAGTAACTGGTCCCTGCTGCAGGTCGGTGCGTGTGAATAGAAAGGCAATGTCGTCGTTGAGGCCTACTCCCTGAGCCTTCTCTCAACGAGCACCGCAAGGATGACCGCGGCGGCCAAGGGTATCCAGCCGGGCGAGAATTCCGAAGAAAGCGCTCAGAGGCGATCAGCCATCATTTCGCTGAGGCTCGCAAGGAACCGCTGAGAGCTCGACGCCCAGTCTACCCTTTCTCGCACGGTGGCGAGGGCGGTCTCCCCCATCCCGTTTCGCAGCCCTTCCGATTCCAGGAGCGTCTTGACCTTCCGGGACAGTTCCACAGAGCTCCCGACCGGGAAGAGGAAGCCGTCGACCCCCTCCTCGATCCACTCGAGGTTCCCAGGTATGGATGTTACCACGGGCACAGCTCCCAGCGCCATGGCTTCGAGCAGGCTGGAGGAGGTCCCGTCTGAACGGGACGTGGACACGTAGACGTCGGATGCCCCGACGTAATCGAGCAATTCACCCCTCGTCAGATGGCCCAGGAACATAGTCCTGCCGGCGACGGCCAGGGAGGATGCCCTGAACTTCATGGCACGGGTGAGCCTCCCCGCCCCGGCGATGAGGACGACGACGTCGGGGTGGCCGGATACGATGTCCGGTATGGCCTCGATCATGGTAAGCGGGTCGTGGACAGGGTCGTGGGCTCGGTCGAAGATGACCACCTCTCTGCCCTTGAGGCCCAGTTTCTCCTTGCAGGCCTCCTTGGCGGCCATGTGGCCCTTCACATACTCCAGATCGAATCGAGGAAAGGAGACCACCTTCCGAGCTTGAGCTCCCAATCCGACGACCGCCTTTAGCTCCGCCCGGCTGTCGACATAGATGCGGCTGGAGCCCTTGATGGCCTGAGAAGCCATCACCCTCAGCGGGGGATAGCTAGGATGGATCAGCACGTCCGAACCCCAGGTCACAAGACCGTACGGGCGGATGCCGGCGGCGTACGTGCAGACGCCGTACGTCGTGGCCCAGCAGGCCAAGGTCAGATCGGCGTCCAGAGGGACCGGAGGGAATTTCAGCCTGAAGGTCCGGAGGGGGGAGAGGAGCAGGGCTTTGACCATGTCATGGACAGGTAGCTCCAGCGGGGGGCCTCCCAAGAAGACCGTCCTCAGCCCCGTCTGGCGCGCTATAGAGGAGGCACCGCTCCTGCTGAAGGTGCCGAAGACGACGTCGAAATGGCCCTTTAGGAAGTTGAGGAAGAAGAGGTCATAGAGGCTCTTCCCATCGTGAAGGTACAGAAGTCTCCTTCGGGGCAAATGCTCAGCCTACATCCCCTGCTCCGTCCGTGGAGACATGAACTGCTGAAGGGTTTCCCTGGTCTCTATTTACCCCCGCATCTTTCGAACTGTTCTAGAAAAGCCGAACTCTACGATGAAGTCTTAAAGGCATGAGGAAGATTCAGCGCGGCTGCGCTTCCCGACAGGGACGTGTTTGAACAAATGATAACGACCCCGTCTTACCTGTTGCTGCCAGAAAGAAACCGGTGTCATCGGCCGCCCATGTTGGACGTAGGCTTGGACCTGCGAATGGGCTTGATTCAATATTTAGTTTGCTCAACCTGTAGGTCGGACAAACGGAGAAGGCCCTTTCGAGGGCAATCCTGCAAACCTATCGCCGCTGGAAAGGATTACGATATCCTCAAACTACTTGTCTTACTTGATCTCACTCCGGTCGGACATGGGTGAGGGAGCATGGCATCTCCAAGCACGGTCGAGCGAAGACCCCTTTAGGACGAACTCAAATCGTGGAACACATCCAAACTTCAGTAATGTATAAATCGGATATTATCCCGGCACAGATGGGTTCTAGAAGGTTCCTTTGAAAGCCAGTGAACCGTTCGTTGAAGCTTTTGTGAAAGGGTATACACACTTTGATGGCGAATCCTCCAAACACCTGGGTAACCCCCGGCTGCGTTTGCTCGCGCTCTCAGTGCTGGTTGTGGCTATCCTCTTGGCGAGCATGGCCACGATGGTCTACTCCTCATCAAACCCCGGCAGCCCAGTTCTGACGATATCGAACAGCATCGCCGAACCCTCCGCCGTCACCTTCGACAAGTCCGGCAACCTCTGGGTGGCCGACGCCCAGACTGGTGAGGTCTTCGAGTTCACTCCGCCTTACACCGGGGCCCCCGCTCTGACGATATCGAACAGCCTCGCTGAACCCTTCGACGTCACCTTCGACTCGTCCGGCAACCTCTGGGTTGCTGAT
>JBEKZX010000086.1:0-6273 GCA_049509455.1 Conexivisphaerales archaeon | reverse complement strand
GGAAGGAGGAGAAGGAGGGAGTGGGTGTAGGTGTGGTGGACCAGCCCCAGCCCCGAGAAGAAGATGTCGAAGTCCGGGAGGATCCCCGCCACGAGCGCCAGCCACAGGGTGAGCTTCTGGTGCCTCCACCTTGCCACCGCGGAGGCGAAGATGTAGCCCAGCGCCATGTGGCCTAGGAGGTACAATTGAAGGGGGGGTGGTCATCAGGGGGATTAAAGCTTGACCTCAGGGCCTCTGTCTCGGCCACGGCAGCCTCATGTAGCCCCAGTGAGTGCCATTTCAAAGAAGTACTACAGGATACGAATGCGACGGAAGCCGGCAAAAAGACAGTTGATCGCCGAAGGCCATCATCCTTTGCTTCATTTGTTGCTATTCATCGTCGACACACGGTTGACAATCTGCCGTCAATCAGTTATGCTAAGTGAGGTGCCTACGGATCAACCGGAACACGAGTCTAATAGGCTCGAGAAGTCCCTTAGCCTTAGTCCACCATGGACGAAGTAACAGACACCGAAGAGGCCCACGATTATGATGATGATAGCTGCGACTGCGGCCCCAGAAACAGCCTTGCATCCATGAGGCATACATTTCCTTAATCTCGAATTACTCATAAATCTTTGCCGGTGCGCGCGTACGCAAGGGTCATCTATGCCTCTGAGAGAGGCAGGGCCAACTTTTCAATGGATCTAATACCGACGTAGCTACGAATCCGCCCCGAATTGGTCGATGATACAAGGTGACCATTGCAACGGACAGGGACAAAGCACCCAGGTGAGAAGGTGGAGGATGCCCAGGCCTTCTCGAAGGAAGGGTTCTCTCGGCTCACCGGAAACTGTAAATCCGACGGCAGCCTGTAAACTTCCAGCGAAGTTCGACCGTGAAGCATCGATTTGGAGTCCTGCTGGTCCTTTTGGTCGTAGCCATCTGTCTGGGTTCATCCAGCGTGTGCGCGGTCGCTTCGGACTGGCCCATGTTCCGTTCTAACCTTGAGCACACGGGGACGACGACCGAAACGGTTGTGCCCCCGCTCACACAGGTCTGGAACTACACGACGGGCGGCGAGGTCTTCTCATCCCCTGCGGTCAGCGGCGGGATCGTCTACGTAGGCTCGGGTGGCGGTAACGTCTATGCCCTGAACGCCTCCACAGGAGCGAAGGTCTGGAGCTACACGACGGGCTCGTATGTCACTTCTTCCCCCGCGGTCAGCGGCGGGATCGTCTACGTAGGCTCAGATGACTACAACGTCTATGCCCTGAACGCCTCCACCGGAGCCAAGGTCTGGAACTACACGACAGGCAATCATGTCGAATCTTCCCCTGCGGTCAGCGGCGGGGTCGTCTTCATAGGCTCGTATGACGGCAGCTTCTATGCCCTGAACGCCTCCACCGGAGCCGAGCTCTGGAGCTACCCAACGGGCGGGTTCATCCAATCTTCCCCTGCGGTCAGCGGCGGGGTCGTCTTCATAGGCTCGAGTGACGGCAACTTCTACGCCTTGAACGCCTCCACAGGAGCGAAGATTTGGAGCTACGCGACGGGCGATATTGAACTTGCTTCCCCTGCGGTCAGCGGTGGGATCGTCTTCATAGGCTCAACGGACAACATTACCTATGCCTTGAACGCGACCACAGGAGCGACGGTCTGGAGCTACACGACGGGCAGCTTCGTCCATTCTTCCCCTGCGGTCAGCGGCGGGGTCGTCTTCATAGGCTCGGATGACAGCAACCTCTATGCCCTGAACGCCTCCACCGGAGCCAAGATCTGGAGCTACAAGACGGGTGGGGCGATTGTTTCTTCTCCAGCCATCAGTGGCGGCGTAGTCTACGTAGGCTCGTTTGACAGCATCTTCTATGCCCTGAACGCCTCCACCGGAGCCGAGGTCTGGAACTACACGGCGGGCTCGTATGTCCGTTCTTCCCCAGCTGTGAGCGGCGGAGTCGTATACGTAGGCTCGGGAGACGACATGGTACACGCCTTCGCTGGAACGCCAGGGACTTCGATACCGGAGTTCCCAGAGTCTCTCCCATTCTTCACAATTCTGATTAGCGTGCTCATAGCCGTGCTCGTCGAGCGGAGTCTAGGGCGTCATCGGAGTTCTCGGGTTTAACCACCCTTCTAGGTGGGTAAGTCCCCCGCTCTAGTTGCTTGGCGGACTGAGCGATACAAGAATCAGGGCTTGAACCCAATTCGGTAAGGCTCCCCCCTGTAGAGCCGGCCAAAGTAGCGCTTGACGCCAACCTTAGGGTCGTCGTAGCCGGGGCTGCTTCGTCGAAGTCGTCGTAGAGCAGCCTCGACAGGTCAAAGCCCGGGCCGCTCCTTCTGCACGGAATGCGGAAGGCCCCTCAAGGCTGGGGCAAAGTTCTGTGGTTCCTGCGGTTCCCCCGTGTCCTAGCGGCATCTCGTCATCTCGGCAGCGTGGAGCTTGGGCCGAACGACAGGACAGGCTCCTCGACATGACCCGTCCGGGTTCTCTTTTGACGGAATTAGCCCTCTCGGCTGAAGGGATGGGCGTTCGGCGCTTTAGAACAGATGTTCGTTTGATTGAGCTTTAATCACCACACATCCTCCCCATAGCTCATGCAGAAGGCTTCGGCGAACCACACGTGGCGCAAGGACGCTGCGATCCTCGTCATAGGAATAGTGTGCACGGCGGGCCTGGTTGGCATGTTCTCCGTGCTGTCCCTGAACTATAACGTTCCGCCGGGCAACCCTCCGGCAAATGCGGTCGCGGAGGGGATAAGCTCCTTCCAGGGCTACCCTGGACTTCGGGCCTTCATCGATGCGAACGCCAAGAGCGCGCAGAGGTACGGCGCATTGGGCGGATTCGGCGGGATCTTCGTCGGCTTGCCGGTCATGGGCAACGGCGTTGCCGCCGTTCCGACCTACGCCGGCGCACTCACTTCTTCGGTCTCAACCCCCTCGTTCACGAGCACCAACGTCCAAGTCCAGGGCGTCGACGAGATAGACAGGGTGAAGACGGACGGGACGCACCTCTTCGTTTCGACGGCCGACGCCGTGACGATGATGAACGCCTACCCGCCGAACTCGACGGCCGTCCTTTCTACGATCTCCTTCAAGGGAGACAACGTGCTGGGGATAGAGGTCTATCAGGACCGCCTCTTCGTCGTCAGCCAGCGGCCCTCAGGCGACATGTACATCGACCTCCTCCTCTATGACGTTTCCAACCTCTCATCGCCAAGGCTGATGGAGAACTCCAGCATCCAAGGGAGCTACGTATCGGCGCGCATGGCACAGGGATACGCCTACGCCGTCGTCCAGCAGCCCTCCTACCAGTGGACCAACGGCAACGCGACGGCCGCGATGCCAGAAGTGTACGAGAACGGCAACATGGTGGTCCTCCCGCCGACCTCCATATTCTACGCGCAGAACGTGACGCTCATCAGCTACTACACGATGATCGTGAGCATGAGCATGTCCACGGGGACGAACAACGTCACCGCAGTCCTCACCGGGCCGTCCTCGACGATCTACGTGTCCACGGCTAACATCTACGTCGTTTACGCCAACTATCCAGTGTTCTACGCCGACGGCATCCCCGGGGACGTCTTCAACGGCGGCATCGCGACGCCGACCACGATGGTTCAATCGCAGAACAGCACCATATTCCGCGCTTCGTATTCGAACGGCGCCGTCAACGTGGCGGCCGTGGGCTCGGTGCCGGGGGCGGTCCTGAACCAGTTCTCGATGGACGAATACGATGGGTACTTTAGGGTGGCGACGAGCGGAACGGCCGTCATCAACGGGGTAGGGACGACGAGCGACGACGTCTACGTGCTCGACCAGAACATGAGCCAAGTGGCCGCCCTCAAGAACATCGCGCCAGGGGAGAACATCTATGCCGTTCGCTTCGTTGATGACATGGGCTACGTGGTCACATTCGAACAGATCGACCCGTTGTTCGCCATCTCCTTCAAGGACGTGACCAACCCCGTCATCCTCAGCGCCCTTAAGGTCACCGGCTTCTCTGATTACCTCCATCCTCTACCGAACGGGTACCTGATAGGCGTCGGGAAGGACGCGGTGCCATCATCCGACGGCGACTTCGCCTGGTACCTCGGGCTGAAGCTTTCCCTCTTCCAGGTCTTCGACAATGGGACGTCGACGCAGGTCTCAAAGTACCTAATAGGTGACCGCGGGACGGATTCCCCCGTGCTCAGCGACCATCTGGCGTTCACCTTCGATTCGACACGGAACATAATGGTGATCCCGGTCACGCTCGCGCAGGTGAGCGGGAACCAGACGGTTGACCCGAACAGCCCTCCGCCCTATGGCGACATCGTCTGGCAGGGCGTCTATGTCTTCAACGTGACGGACACAGGCTTCACGCTCCTCGGCAAGGTCTCCCAGTACCCCGCCAGCCAGAACTTCGGCGACTCGCCCAACAGCAGCCTGCAGATAGACAGGAGCGTCATCATAGGGAACTACCTCTACACCATATCGCAGGGCGAGGTCATGGTGAGCGACCTGTCCTCGTTCTCCACCCTCGCGACGGCCCCGCTTGCCTGAGGCAACCGAGTCCTCACGATGCCCAACAGGCTAAATTCATCTGTTTCGAACTGGGCTGGCTTGTCAACTGCCTTGTGGGCGACGATAAGGCATCTGTGTCTCTCGGTTTCGGTGTAGCCCCTTCTCAGAATGGTCCGATTTATCCTTTGGAGAACTCCAAAATACTTCTCCACAGAAAAGCTCGGGACCTCCCAAGGGATGGCCTTGAGATAATACACGAGAGCGCCCACATCGTAGAAGCGCTTAACCCCCAACTCTTCCCTCTGGTCTTCGACCGAGAATCCAGTCTCTTCCAGCTCTTCGACGGAGCTCTTCGACGGCCACCCTAGGCTTCCACCAGTGCATCGGGTGACGATAGTCGCAATTCGTGTCTGTCTAAGCTACGGGTTGGGCGAACTCGGGGATAGCCCATCAGGTCGAGAACTTCCTCTCGCTTGAATCCGACCAGACCAATACGTCAATCGATATTAGGAAGGTTGACTTGGATTTGGTCAACAGGTAGATTCTCCTTGGTCGATAGGTCACCCGCAACGAAGTTTCGATCCGGTACAGGTACTGCTGGCGCACTCCTGCTCCTCGCGGGGACCGTCAACATCATCTTCAACACGGTCTCTGAAGGGACTTACCCAGGTTACAACCTCGGCACCAATGCTCTCAGCGACATGGGCGCAATCGGCTCGCCAACTTCTCTCCTCTGGAATGGTCAGCTGCTGATTACCGGTGTTCTTTCATTCCTCGGGATCACGCTCTTCCTTCGAAGCTCGGCTCTCCGAATCCCCAACCCTAGAATTGCGTGGGTGCTGTACATCATGCCGCCGTTGGGAACAATCGTCGTTTCTTTAGTCCCTGAGAACTCGATTCTGGCCATCCATGCCATTGGTGCCTTCATGGTCTTCATCTTTGGAGGTCTTGGGTCCATCTATGCATACAGATTCACGAAGCCCCCGTTCAAGTATCTGTCAGTGCTCCTTGGAGCGGTGTCCCTGCTGGCTTTAGCGTTCTTCGGCATCCCTTCGGTCGTCGGCTTTGGCGTCGCAGAGCGCCTGGTCGTCTATCCGTTCAACATATGGGCCATTTCATTCGCAGGATACCTGATGTCAAGCGGCTGACCGCCTCCCGCAGAGGACGGCGTCCAATCAAGAGCCGATTAGGACGGATTAGGCTTTGCAGATGAGGTGAAAGCACGGTTGCACTAGACTTCCTTCTCGTACGTGAACAGTGCACGCCGAAGCAGGGGGATGCCGAAGACACCCCGGTATTGGTCGATCTAAATCGTAATAAAATTCGGCTACCGCGGCCCGCTATCTTTCTTTCTTCTCAGTGCTAGAAACCCAAGGAATCCACCGACTACTATTACAAGAATTGCAAGGAGATACGTCGGAGTGGAGAGAGCAATGGTCTGTGTAGTTGTGACTGGCACAGTTTGTGTCGTCGTAGCAGTTTGAGTGGTTGTTGCCGTCGTAGTAGAGACAGGAGGTACTGTTGTTGTTACCGTACTCGTAACGGTCGATGTCGCAGTTGAGGTCACAGACGAAGTCACGGTTGAAGTCACGGTTGAAGTCACGGTTGAAGTCCCAGTGGTGGAGGTCGTCGATACAAAAGGAGGAGCGAACTCGAAGACCTCGCCAACTTGGGGGTCAGCAACCCAGAGGTTGCCGGACGAGTCGAAGGTGACGTCGAAGGGTTCAGCGAGGCTGTTCGATATCGTCAGAGCGGGGGCCCCGGTGTAAGGCGGAGTGAACTCGAAGA
>JBEKZX010000085.1:0-6310 GCA_049509455.1 Conexivisphaerales archaeon | reverse complement strand
CCACTTGAGCGTTGACGGAGGTGTCTCCATCTCGCGCGGGCGAACGATGCTATGAAACGTAGGTTCAGAATCTCAGCTTACAGGCTTCACATTCCTGAACGTGGGATAGAACAGCGATATGGCGACGGCGTAGAAGGCCCCGGCCAGGAGGAAGGGGAGCACGTAGTTGCCCGAGGCCAGGATGGCACCGCCCACTATCGTCGTCACGCTGTTGGGTATCCTCCATATCACGGAGTTGATGGAGGAGGCGAGGCCCCTCTCCTCCGGGACGACGATGCCCATGAGGAAGGAGTCGGACAGGGGAGAGGACATGTTCATGAGCATCGCCCTGATGATGTAGAAGAGGACCGCTTCGGTGACGTTCCCCATGAAGGCGAGCGACACCATGAAGACCAGGGAGAGCCCCTCCGTCAGGGTGATGGCCTTGACCGGCCCCAGCCTCCTGGACAGCCGGGGGCTGTAGAGGGCCGCCAGGCCGATGGTGGCCCCGGCCAGGGCCAGGATGGGGCCGCTGTAGGTGTCGGGCACGGCGAACTTGAGGAAGAGCCAGGCGGGAATGAGGGGGATGATGAACCCCGCCCCCAGCCCTATCAGGGAGTTTATCCCTGAGAACTTGAGCAGGTTCCGGGTGCTCTTCCCCCTCAGCAGTCCCATGCCGGGCCTGAGCGTTTCACGGTAGCCCCTCAGGATGAAGTAGAGCCCAACGGGCAACATGGCGCTCACTATGCCGAAGAACATCAGAAGGCCGTCATGGACGCTGTGGCTGCTTAATCCGAAGAGGAGGCTCAACGCCGGAACGAAGAAGGGGAGGGCCGTCCCCAGGCTTCCCCCCGTTCCCGCCAGGATGAAGGATAGTGTGAAGGCCGAGTCCCTGTCCTCAGGGGCCGTCTGGTCCGCGATCAGGGCGTTGACAGTGGCCAGGTACGACCCTTCGGCGACGCCTCCGAGCATCCCTGCCAGCACCAGGGGCACGGTCTCCGTGGTCATCGCCACTACGAAGAACATAGGCACGATGCCGAGGCTGCCCAGGATGAGTATGCGTTTGCGCCCCCTCCTGTCGGAGAGGAACCCAAGGGGGATGGCGAGGATGGCCATGGAGAGGCCCTCGAGGCCTACGACCAGCCCCACGGTGGCCGTGGAGACGCCGATCTGGGGGAGGTAGGCAACTATGACGATGGTGAGGTAGCTTATGGCGAAGTTGTTGACGGCCATGACGAGGATCTGAAGCATGACCCTCCTCGGGACGCTGGCTAGCAGGCCTTTCTTCGGTGATTTGGTAGTTATCCCCTCAAGGCGGGTCCCATCGGGCTTCGCTGCTTCGGCCAATTTCACGCGGGTGTCAGAAGGAGCTCCCTTTTATTCGTCATCACCCGGCGGCCCTCCCTAGTCCTCTCTCCACTTGAAGAAGTAGACCGCCAGGGCGAAGGTTATGGCCGAGATGACCAAGAGCACGCCGAGGTCGATGAGGGCCGCGCTGAGGTTGTTGTAGGTCATCACGTTGTTGAGGCCGTCTATGACGTAGTAGAGGGGGAGGAAGTGTGCGATCATCTGGAGGTAGTGCGGCATGGTGGCGACGGGGAAGAAGGTCCCCGCGAGGAACATCATGGGGAAGGTGATCAGGTTGCCCACCACGGCCGCCGACTCGGGGCTGTTGGAGACCGTCCCGACCAGCATGCCCAGGGAGACGAAGAGGACGGGGCCCACCAAGAGGAAGGGTATTATGGCCGCGGTCAGGGTGATGTCCGCTCCGAAGAGGTAGATGCCCACCGCGCACATGAGGATGAAGGAGATTACGGTGACGAACCAGTACCATAGGATCTTGGAGAAGAGCCATTCGCCCTTGGTGAGGGGCGTGAGGGAGAGCTGCTTGAAGAGCTTGTCACGCTTGTATTCGGAGGTGATGTTCACCGTGGCGAACATAGGGGCTGTCAGCACGGAGAACCCTATGAGGCCGGGGATCAGGAAGTCGATGTACTTCGGGTTGGACTTGATCGTGAGGCTCTGCACGCCTATGACCTCCGTCGTGTTGGCCCTGCCCAGGTTGTAGGCGTTGACCACCTCTTGGGTGACCCCTGAAACTATGGCGCTGGCCGACGACGCCGGGTTCCCGTAGACGGTGACGTTGATGGGCTCCCCGGCTAGGTACATCGCCTGAAACCCTTGAGGCACGATGATCCCGTCGGAGGACGAATGAGACAGCAGGTACTGGGAGAGGTCCTCGGTCGCGGGGACGGGGGTGAGGGTGAGGGCCTTGGTGCTGTTCAGCGAAGTGATGAACTGGGAGCTCAGCGGCGTCCCGTCCAAGTTCTGCACGTAGGCGCTCGTGGCGCCTGAGGTGCCGGCGAAGATGGCGCCGAAGAGGAGTATCAGTATCACAGGGAAGATGAGGGAGAAGAAGAGGCCGATCCTGCTCCTGATGAACCCCCTGGAGGTGACCTTCAAATCGGCCCAGATGCGTCTAGTGCTGATCATCAGGCGGTCACCCTCTCTCCCGTCTCCTCGGTCCTGCCCACGAGCCGGATGAAGATGTCCTCGAGGGTCTCGCGCCGGGTCCTGAGGTCGCTCCATTCGAAGCCCGACCTGTCGATGGCTTCCATGGCCGTGACGACGTCGTGCTTCTGCCCTATCCCTATTTCGATTTCGTCCTTCCAGATGTCGACCTTGAGCCCGGCCTCTCGGAGGTAGGCGGCCAGCTCCTGACCTCCCTTGACCACCAGCTTCTCACCCGTGGTGTGGTTGACGATTATCTCTTCGGGCGTCCCCATGGTGATTATCTTCCCGAAGTTCATTATCGCGACGCGGTCGGCCAGCTCCTCGGCCTCCTGGAGGTAGTGCGTGGTGAGGAGGACGGTCCTCCCCTCCTTCTTGAGCTGCCTTATGACCTCCCACACCGCCCTCCTGGCCGCCGGGTCAAGGCCCGTGGTGGGCTCGTCGAGGAAGACGAGCTCCGGGTCGTTCACCAGGGAGAGGGCCAGGCCGTACTTCTGCTTCTGGCCCCCTGAGAGGTCCTTGTACCACTTGCCCGAGACGTCGTCCATGAGGACGCGCTTCAATATGGCGTCAGCGTCCACCTTGACGTTGAAGAGGGAGGCGTAGTACTCCACGGCCTCCTTCGGCGTCGTGTAGTCGAAGAACCTGAAGCCCTGGGCGATGACGCCCAGCTTCCTGTGGAGCTCGTAGCCGTGCTTCCAGGGGTCGAGGCCTAGGACCTTCACTTCCCCTCCGTCCCTCTCCCTCAACCCTTCGAGTATCTCTATCGTGGTGGTCTTGCCGGCCCCGTTGGGGCCCAGCATGGAGAAGACCTCTCCCGGCCTGACTTCAAAGGAGATGCCGGCCACGGCCTTCAGGCTGCCGTAGTTCTTCTCCAGGGATTTGACCTCGATGACGCTGTCTTCAGGCATCGCCGCTCGCTTTCGAGCGTCAAGATATTACAATAAAAGGTTATTGCCGGTCATGATAGTAGTAAATATAGACGCCCTGGCGGAGGCGCCCCCAAGTCCGTCCTGTGGCGGGCGCTCGTGGCGTAGCTGCGGTATGCGACGAGACTTTATATGTTCACGAGAGGGAGAAGGCTCCGCTGATACTGAATGCCCGTCTACTATGTGACACCCTACTTCCTGAAGTCTGACAAGGCGGCGGCATACAGGGATTGGCTCAACTCAAGAAAGGCGAAGAGGCTGGTCAAGGCCTACGAGAAGGAGACTGGGATCAAGTACATCGGCACGTTCTTCTCAGTGCTGGGCTTCGGCGAATACGACGCCGAGGACTGGTGGGAGATGAAGGAGTACGGCGACTTCGACAAGACCCGAGAATCGAAGGTCCAAGACGAGATCATGGCAGAGGTCTACCCATTCATAGATATGACTCGCAACGTGCCCGCAAGGTTGTACCGGTCGGCCAGCGACGTTAGGATTTTCGAGTTCTCCAAGAAGAAACATCAGTAGCCGCCTCAAGACCGCTTTTTCTGGATGTTACCTTGGAGAGAATGTGTTCGTTATGCGCGAGCCCCTGGCGACATCGACGGTCATCTTTGGGCCCGTCATGCTCCCGTAACCCATGATGTCTCGACGACGACGTAAGCTTCCGTCCGTCTCGCCGGAGCTAGCGATAAATAATCCGGCGAGTCAACGAAGATTGAGATGACGAAAGGGGGGAGGGAGGCCGTCCTCAGCCACTCCAGGAGGTACTACGCCAAGCGCGCGCACTACTATGACCTCATCGCGCAGAGGACCCGCGCGGACAAGGAGACGATACGAGACCTTGATTTCATCGAGTCCGTCTTCAAGGCCCATTCGGCCCGGCCCGTCGCCAGGGTCCTGGACGTCGCATGTGGGGGCGGCCGGCACGTCGTCGGCCTCGCGAAACGCGGCTATCGATGCACCGGCTATGACTTCGCGGCCGAGCGTGTGGAGGCGGCCGAGGCGCGGGCGAAACGCGCGGGAGTAGAGGTGACCCTGAAGCAGGGCGATGCCACCAAGCTCCCCAAGGGCGACCGGTTCGATGCGGTGTTGGCCCTGTACATACTCTTCCTCCTACCGAGCGACGGGGACATCAAGAGGTGCCTGAAGGGCATCCGGGAGGTCCTCTCCCCGGGCGGGGTCCTCATCTGCAACATCTACAATCCCTTCACGAGGGGCGGGCGGGAGCTCATGGAGCTCCTCGACAGGGGGACGTCAGTTTCCGAGGTCCGGGCCCGGGGGATTCGCATAATGGAGGTGGACAAGCTGAAGGACTTCGATCCGGTGAAGGGCGTCCTGTGGTCCGATGAAGTCTCCGTCGTCGAGGCCCCCGATGGCAATCATGTCTTCCGTGATCAAGAGAGGTTCCGGCTGCTCACATACTGGGACGTCAAGCGCTACCTCGAGGACTCTGGGTTCGAGAAGGTCGTGCCGTACGCCGACTGGAAGCTCAGGCAGAAGGGAAGACCCGAGGCCGGGGAGATAATCTTCGTCGCCCGCTAGCGAAGCGTACCACTCCGCCGGTTGACCCGCAGACGTCCCTGTGTCTGGGGCCGTAGATGCGCGAAGTCTGTTCATTCCTTCCCCATGGACCGCGCTGCTCCCAGCATCGTGACGGCTATGACGACGGAGAAGGCGAGGTCGCCGTATAGGGCCTGCCCCTGCGGCATTACTCCCACAGAAGCGGCGATCTTGCTATGGCCCTCCGGCATCGCCTGGCCTAGGACGGTGGCCGAACCCGAGTCGGGCTTCAGCTTGCCCGTCATCAGCTTGATGGTCGTCGTCTTGCCCGCGGCGTTAAGGCCGAGGAGCCCGCGGATGGTGCCCTTTCGCACGTCCATGCTGAGCCCGTCGACCGCTCTGATCGGGCCGAAGCTCTTGGAGATCCTTTCAAGCCTGACGGCCGGCCCATCGTCATCCCCCCTATGAGCCATTTGGAGCCTCGAGCCGGTCCTCCATGGCGAGCGTCGACACCTATGCCTTTCATCCCATGGCTTGGAAATGCCTAGACGGGAGCGATGGAGGCAGGAGGATTTCCGGCGTAGGAGGGCGTGATCTTCATCCTCCTCTCTGGAGTCACCCGAGAGGGTCGGTTTGCCCGTCGGTGGCTGCCCCCCTTCCGCTAACGGACCTCTGCCTTGAGAAGGAAGCCAACAGGACGTGTGTATTAACCTTGGCTCCCCGGACGTCCTTGCAGCAGCCTTTCAAGAGCCGTCAGGTCCTCCCAGCCGTAGGCGACCTCCTGTAACTTCGCTCCGCCTATTTCGATCGGTTGAGAACGCAGGTTCCGCCCGCCCAGCTTCTCGTAGAACCGCCGAGATGGGTTGTCGGCCAGGACCCAGAGCAGCATCGAATCGAAGCCTCCCTCCATCAGGTTGCCGGCCACCTCCCTGACCAGAAATGAGCCTACTCCCCTCTTCTGGTGTGCCTCCAGGACGTAGATGGCGTAGAGCTCGCCCCTGTAGACCGGGTCCGCAGAACGCTCGGGGCCGTAGGATGCAAACCCGATGATTACGCCGTATTCTTCCTGCGCCACCAGGAAGCCCGACCTGCCGTCCGCGCTTTGCATGCGCTGCGTCCACCTGTCGGCGCAGCTCTCGTAAGAGAGGGAGTCGAGGTGACCGTCGGGGATCATCCCTCGATAGCTCGTCCTCCACGTGTCCACTTGAATGTGGGCGATCGCGTTGGCGTCGGCGACCGTCGCGCGCCTGATCAGCATGGCCGATGGAGGATACGCCGATGAAGAAGGTAATAACGTTCACGATTGACGGGTCTTGCGCGTCGTTTCAGGTCGGGGGCTCTAGCCCTTGGCCCGCATGATGCGGACCTTCCCCATCACGGACCAGTACTCG
>JBEKZX010000084.1:0-6313 GCA_049509455.1 Conexivisphaerales archaeon | reverse complement strand
GGACGACCACGATGACGACCACTACCAGCCATTCCGAACCCTGCAACAGCAACGGTGCGAACAACATTAGCTATCTTCCTCGCAGAGACGAGGCGGGAGATATAGGCTTTACGGATGTGGCGTCTACGGAATCCGCATATGGTGCTTTCTCAGCAATCAATTCTGAATCGACGAGCCGAGGGAGGAGAGAATCCTGAGGGGCGACAAAACGTTCGCACTGCCCTCTCGAAGGAGCATCTAACCGCGACACCTTGCATTATCGAACGACAACAATGCCGCGGGGGGATTACCTGATCGAGGGACAACGATGGATGGCTCGAATGAACCATGTACGTTCCACCTCCTTACAATCTACTTTGTCGCGGCTGGAGTCCTGCGCCACATCACGAAGGCTGCGATCCCAACGATGATGAGGACGGCCTGGACCCATAGCAAGGTCACGAAGGCCGTATCGCGAAGCAGATACTGAGTGAAGGCCGCGGCGGGGTAGCCGTTTGAGGTGTACGTCGTCGTGCCGAAGAAGACATCGCCGCTCATCGCCCCCAGTTGCACCAGACCGAGCAGGAGGGCGACGATGATCGCGATTCTCGGCTTTTTCCACAGGCCGACTATCAGGGCCAAATCAAGGACCGTGAACGCTACGAGCCCGTACGCGTGTGTCGGGGCTTCGGACCATAGAACTGAGTCAGTGGCAAGGATGTAGCCCCCCACGGCCGCCGAGATCAGCAGAAGAGCGGACAGAATCAGGTTCAATGGCTTCATATTGCTTAGTTGTCAGCCCATTCGACCCTATTTAGGTATGGCTATGAATCAATGGTCTTCAGATATTTCCCCCATCTTGGGTGGAATACTCTCACACACCGTTGAATCAGGAAATCAAGAATGCAGAGGAAGTCCGGAGGCAGAGATGGAGTCCAAAACCCCTTTCTTTAAAGGAGCCAAATGATAGCAATGACAAGCACGAAGATGGCTGCCTGCGGCATCCCCTCTCTCCTGACCCCAGCTTTCTCCTGGCTACCGCTTGTCTCATGTGCTGATTCGGCTGGATCTGCCTCCTGAAATGATGTGTAGTGGTTCAACCACCACATGTACTTCGATGCGTGACCACACGTCGCTAGATTACTTGAACTCGACTTGCTCTCAATTAACGCCAAGTGGTCTCGTGACATCGTGATTCTTTCCAGCAGGAACAGATATCGAAAAGTACCCATGAAAGCACAATTCGTGTTTGTCTAGCCTGCAAGCTGGGGAAAGTCAAAGCCGAATCAGGCCCATTCGCAGATCCAAGCCTCCGTATAAGATTGGCGGTTGAGGATATTGACTTCTCTTCAGGCAGCAGGGGAAGACCCTGCAAGAATACGTCCTGTTCAAATATCCCCCCCCAGGCGTTATCACGGGTGTAGTGACCCACTATGGAAGAGAGATTCCACGATTCTCGGCTAGAGTGGCGGAGGTTGTTCGGCGAGGTCTTCGGGACGTTCTTCCTCGTCGTCGTCGCCGCAGGGGCGGATGTGATAAACGCGGTGAGCCTAGGGGCGGTCGGGCGTGTCGCGGGCGTCGTAGCGCCCGGCCTCATGGTGATGGCCGTCATCCTGTTCATGGGCGCGGTCTCGGGAGCTCACCTCAACCCGGCGGTGACCATCGGCTTCGCAGCGCGGGGGGACTTTCCTTGGAAGCGGGTTCCGGGGTACATCGCCGCCCAGCTCCTCGGCGCGACCGTCGCGTGCGCGTTCCTCTCGCTGATGTTTGGCAAAGTCGGGATGCTGGGGGCGACCGAGCCGGCGACGGGGATCTCGGACCTCCAGGCGATGATGATGGAGCTCGTGCTGACGGTCGGGCTGGTGAGTACGATCCTCGGGACGGCATCCAAAGCGCAGAACGTGGGTTCATTGTCCGCGCTGGCCGTGGGGGGATACATCGCGCTCGCGGGCTTGTGGGCGAGCCCGATCAGCGGCGCATCGATGAACCCGGCTCGCTCGTTCGGGCCAGACCTCTTGCTCCTGAACTTCGCTCACTACTGGGTCTACGTAGTGGGTCCGATCGCCGGAGCGTTGTTGGCGGTCGGTGCGGCGTACGTGCTTCGGGGTCCCGGAGGGGATGAGCCCGCGATCCAAGCGGCTCAGGGCCGGCTCTAGGCTTCCTCGCACTAGCATCGGCTTTCTGAAGAAAGGTTAGAGCACATTTCCAAAGGGGGAAATGACCTATTTGTGTCGCTTCAACAGCGCAGACCCTTTAAGTAATCGGACCTCGCAAGTGGGATGAGAAGCGATGCCCGCAGACTATCTTTTCATAGTCAGGCACGGAGAAACCAAAGCCAACGAAAGAGGAATAGACGCAGGTCCATTGGATTACCCCCTGACTAAGAAGGGAGTGAAAGAGGCGTTGTTCATCGCCAAGATTCTTTCGAAAGCAAAGATAAGCGCCGTTTACAGCAGTCCGGTGTTTCGAGCCCACGAGACCGCGAGGATTCTGGCGCGACCGCACAAGTTGAAGGTTAGGACCCTTAAGGAACTGACCGAGGCGAAGCTCAAACCCGAGTTCATCGGAAAGAAGGGAAGACATCACATATTGACCACCCCCGAAGCTTTCTCAGAGACGAACGACGAGCTCCTGGAGCGAACGGGGAAAGCCATCGAGATTATCAAGAAAGAAGCTGAAGGGAACGTAGTAGTAGTTTCCCACGGCGACGTAATAGATGCCATGCTTGAGGGGGTGGTCCAAAGAAGAGTCAGCTCAGAGAGGTACTACGTTCTACATTCTGATCCTGCCGCACTCAGCATTGTCGGAATCAAGGATAAACCGGTCCTTATCCTGTATAATTATCACCGCAAGATGTTTGCTAGTTTCTGATTCTCAATACGATGAGTCCAGAGGAAAGTTTTGCGCGAACATCTTCATTCTAAGGCATGGCGAGGGCGGCAAGACGATCCCGATGGGGGGATTGAGTGCCGAGCGTCCCTTGATCTCGGAAGCCATGAGGGAAGTGGTGGAGGTGTGCAAGAGGCTCGACGGCGTGGGCCTCAAGTTCGATAGAATCGCTTCCAGCCCGCTGAAGAGGTCGAAGTAGACGGCCGAGATAGCGGGGAAGACATTTGGGGTAGAGCTCGAGGAGTGGGCGGAGCTCGAGCCCGAAGCGAGCTGGAAGGACCTGGCGAAGAAGCTTTCCAGGCTCAAGCGTGACTCCTCCATCCTTCTCTTTGGCCACGAGCCGTTTCTCTCTTCGTTCATAGCCGAAGCCATCGGGGCGGGGCCCGAGGCGAAGATCCTGCTGAAGAAGTCTGGGCTGGCTCGCATCTCCGTGATTTCCTTCACTCCCAAGATGACGGGCGAGCTGCGGTGGCTCCTGAGCCCAAGAATCATCAAGAGGCTCAGGTAAGCGTCCTCCTGACCGGTGTCCTTGCTCTCGCATGGTGAAGTGCATCGAAGGTCGCCATCATCGATCTCGGTTTCAACTCTCTGAAGATGGTAGCCTATCGAGTCACCGACGGCGGTCCCTTTGAAGCATACGGTCAGTTCGGCGCGATGAACAGGCCGAAGGCTAGAGAGCAATTTGGAAAAGCGGAACGTAAGAACAAGAAAGAACAAGCGCGGTCGCTCTCTTGAGACTACAGGTGCAGCCCGAACACTCCGAAAAACCCAAGGACCACGAGTACGATTACGACTATAACTATGATGCCGAGCGTTCCGATCCCAGCCCTTCTGTTTCTTAGTGAGAATGTCATCTTTGAATTCACCTCCTTGGTCTCTTTTCTTCGGAATCAATTCCTTGCTTACCCATGATTACGTTTCTTCGCGTGTGAAGACTGTAGGCGCCCACAATTGGGGCGATGACCGCTAGCATGTTGATTAGACTCCCCCCGACTCCGCCG
Organism: Conexivisphaerales archaeon; assembly: GCA_049509455.1. Classification (GTDB taxonomy): domain Archaea; phylum Thermoproteota; class Nitrososphaeria; order Conexivisphaerales; family DTJL01; genus DATKKG01. The sequence continues at coordinate 2,444 of JBEKZX010000084.1, read as the reverse complement.
ATTAGGCCTAATGTCCAGAGAGTCACGAGAACGATAGCTACAGGCCAGTATGGGTCCACGATCGTCTGACTACCATTCTCTAACGGATGCCGAGTGTTAATATCTCCTCGTATGTTTAAGATGTTACGAACATCGGGGCGGCCCCACATCAGCCTCCAGACGAATTCCAGTGTTCGAAAAGCTCGCAGAAGACCTCTGGCCGGGCCTAGGGAGCGTACCAAGGCGGCCCGCCAAATGGGGAGCGTCCTTGCGCAATCGCGCGGATTCGTTCCCCTCCGAAACCGTTTCGGGCATAACTGCACTGACTGTTAGCATAGTCATGGATTTGAGTTATTCATCTGAGTTAGGTAGAGGGTGAGTCGACGAAGAAGTTGTTCAAAATGCGGTTTAGGGCGTGGCGTAAGCACGCTTCGAAATGGTTAAGAAAGTGTCTCTGGTCTAGGCTAGACCATTGAAGGAGACCGATAAAACACCGACCGAGTATCAGCTCCCCAAATCGGTAATGAAGTGGGTCGCTCTTGGGCTGGTTCTCACCTCCGCGGTCGTTATTGTCATTTCCATATTCTCTGGTGTGACCCTTTCGGATCTCGCAACGCTCGGTTACCTGACCTTCGGCTTGGCTGCTGCAGTGACAGCAGCCAAGCTGCCGGTCCAGGTACTGAGGTTCAGGGCGGTGGCGCGTGGATTGGCAGGTGACCCCAAGCCGAATCTTAGTGGATTGGCTCTTGTCAGAATAGCCAGCGAGTTCGTCTCTCTCTCAACGCCCGTAGCAAGCATGGGCGTCTTCATACGCACTTCATGGTTGTCGGGAAAAGGCGTGGAGGGCGGCAAGGCGCTCTGGATTGGCTATTTTGAAGTGCTCATGGAGGTATACGTTGGTGCTGGTCTTGGATTCATAGCAGCGGTGTACGCCTTGTCGAGGGGAGCAGTGGTCTTAGGGTCAACGGTTGCTTTGATTTCGGCGATCTTGATTGTTGGGTACACGATCTTCTTCATAATTCCGGCTCTAAAAGTCATCAAGGTTCCACACCGCGTGTTCAGCATTGCGTCGTTCTTGGTGGGAGGGCCGAGAGCAACAGCCCTCTATCTCCGCGCTGTCGTTAGCTCCCTGAATTTTTCACTTGCAGCGCGCGAAATCCTGAGCAGAAAAAATCTGCCAATGATGGTCGAAACCATCGGCCTAACCATTCTTGAGGATTTCTTGGACGGTGTGGCTCTTTGGCTCGTGTTGACCTCTGCAGGGTTGAAGATCGACCCTATCTCTTCAACTCTTGCATACTTCGCTGTGGCCGCAATCGCCGAAATCCCGGTATCCATAGGGGGCGCAGGAATCACGGAACTCACCTTGCAAGCTTACCTCATTACCGTCTATAGGTTCACCTCATGGGCGAGCATTGTATTGTGGAGGATCGCCACCTACCAAGTCGCGTTAGCGATGACTGGTGTCGCGTTTCTCTTGTTTGTGCGCAAAGCGACGAAACCCGCCTCCAAAGCACAGCAGAAACCATGAGTAAGGCGTCAAACCTTGGTTCGGCGCCGTGTTGAGTGCGAACGGAATCGCAGGCTTCTCAACGAATTTGTTCGGTCCACGGATCTCAATTAAGCCTACCCCGAAGGACCTAGCATGGTCCACCATGTCGACTTCTAGAGGCGCGGTGGTGGACAGGTAGCATAGATTGACAGCGCTGGAGTAGTACCGGTGGGTATCGTGCGATTAACCCATGCTTTTAGGCTTGGAATGTGAAGGTATGCTCATGCCCGAGTGTAATAGACCCTCCCCATAGAGGGCTCCATTAAGGTGAGCTCCCTCCTGAGTATCTCAGGGTCGGCGTTAGAGGGATGTGGGTCCAACCCTCCCATGGACCGCGCCAGGGTGTACGTCAACGCATCGTTCAGATGCTTCAGCTTCATGCGCTGCTCATCTGTGGGCTCGTGGTCGACCTGTCCGGTCACAAAGAGCGTCATCGTAAATGGCCCACAATCGGGCATATAGGCGACTTTGACGTTCATGAAGCCCACTTTTTTCAAGTACCGTTTGATCAGATGCTTCGTCCTAGAATTGATGATTCCGTTGAGCGTAAGGTTCAATATGTCCACGGTGTTCGGGGTGGATTCCATCCCTTCGGTCGAGCTGGGTGGAGCCCCGACCTGCCCACCGTTCACTGTTTCCGGAGACCGGCTCTCGGTATCAAACCCTCTGGCGCGATAAGGCGACGCATGGCCCGATGATAGTCTTGGAGGACGCAGCATGTTTGTCTGAAAATACTGAGGGAGGACGGTTCATTAGACTTTGTTTGTATCACATGTGTGAAACTGTCCTGTTTGAGCGCGCTCGACGAGTGGATGGGAGCCCTAGTCTGAGCCTGATCCCCGTTCGGAGGAGGGCGAACGTTCTCCAGCTCCTCTCTTGGCTCCTTGGGGCTCCGATACGGAACCAGACTGGA
>JBEKZX010000083.1:0-6342 GCA_049509455.1 Conexivisphaerales archaeon | reverse complement strand
CGAAGGTACTTATCCTCCTCCAGCAGTTTATCAAAGTCTCTGTCTGCCATATTTCATCAAATTATGTAAAAATACCCGTCATAGTTAACGACTTTGGACCATTCAGGAAGGGATTTAACGCCGTTTTATCTAATTGGGACGCTAATAACGCCATTCCTGACAGTCCGGGAGCGTCCTAATTGGATGGGCTGACGTCCCGTAGACTTTTCGTGAGACAGACGGTGTTGCGCGCGCCTCTTCCCGCCAATTCGGATGTTGCTAGTGCGGGGGGAGATCTGTTGCTTTCGCCGTTCAGTCAATCCTGCCAAGTGCGATTTGGCGTAGCACTTCCATAGACATCACTTCCATCAAGTCCACGAAGATTACCTTCAACCCCGCTTTCTTTGCTCTTTTGCAGAATACCCGGTCTGTCGTGACTAGTATCAGCCCGGGTTGTCTGACCACGAACTCCTGCACGTTAGGGTCTGGAACGCCCTTGCTGGTGTCTTTGTTGCCGAGAATCTCTTTCACATCTCTAACCTTGAGCCCAGCTCGCTCCAGGTACTTCCTCATTCCCAGCGCCATAGCGTCGACGTAGACGTCTACCACAGTGACAATCCCAAGAGGTAACGAACCATCTCGGGTAGTTAAGGTGAGTGACTCATCAATACCGCTCAGAAGGGTTAATGACTGGCGCAGCTCTTGACTCACCGCGTTGACCGACCCACTTGCGGTGGTGAGCATCGTCGCAGTAGCCGCTGTAATCCCGTTATACCTTGACTGGTGGAGTCGCAGAAAAGAGAGCGGACCACCACTGCTCGTCCAGAGGTTCAAAGAAGGCCCAGACTGGTTCATCCGAGTCAGTTGCAGGCGGGGAGTCGTAGAGAAGTGTGTGGTTGTCTTCGGCGGAGGAGTTCTTTACCTAAAAGAACAGGATAAGATTGGCGTCACCTCTATGACTGAAGGAGGTGCCGAGAATTACCGTTTCCCGGCTGGAGTAGTCGTACCTGACGATGACCCAACAAACATCACGGTCATGGACGGTCAGCGACTTCTGCTGAAGAGGAAGTTTAGTGGCCTGCCTATCACCAAGTGAGGGCCAGAAAGACGGTCAGGGCGTGGGCTTGGACCTGCCGGTAGCCGTTTTGATATCAAGCCAACTCGTCCTGTTAGACCGTTTATTAACGGATATGGAGGCCAGGGCGAGCCGGCTGGTGTATGCTTCGGGACCCGCGGCCGGAGCCCATTCATTCCTTCAGTCTCTCCCCCAGGTTGACGGGGGCCCGCTGACTGGCCGTCGCGCATCGTGGCGAACCCTGCGCTCGTGTCTAGGGTCAGTCTCTGCTCGGGCGTCCTCGCAGGAGGCGAGATGGGATGCTCGACGGGCGCGCCGCCTTCTTTCCGCACTTGCCCTTCTCCTTATGTCTCCTGACGTCCTTCACTATCTTGCCACAGACATCGCAGGATGGCATGGGATCATAGACGGGTCTTTCTGCTCACAATCGTTCCCGCGATTTCCTCAACCAAGCTACACACAGTGCGTCCAGGCGGCCGCTCCTAGGATTTCACGGCAAAAACTTATGTATAAAGGAAGCGAGTTCGAGACTAAAGGCGCACCGTTTATGCCCGAGCAGCACGACGCAAAGACGTACGCCACCATCACGGCCGGGGGTGGCATCGGCGGCATGGCCTTCGTAGGGAAGCTCAGGGAGTTCATCCAGAAGTCGCCCGACGGCCCCTTGGGCGCCCTGGTCAACTGGGGAAGGCTCTACAGCCTCTGGCCCGTCCACCTGGAGACGGCCTGCTGCAGCGTAGAATTCGGCGCGGCCTCGGGCGCCCGCTGGGACGTGGAGCGCTTCGGCATGCTGGAGGCCTTTGGCTCCCTGCGTCAGTGCGACCTCCTGGTCGTGCTGGGAACTGTCACCCGCAAGATGATGTCCAGGATCAAGGTCGTCTGGGAGCAGATGCCTGACCCCAAATGGTGCATCGCGATCGGGGCTTGTTCCATCTCCGGCGGCCTATACATCGACAGCTACTCCGTCGTCCAAGGAGTGGATCAGTACATACCCGTCGACGTTTACATCCCCGGCTGCCCTCCGGGCCCCCAGACGATCATCCAAGGGGTATGCCTTCTCCAGGAGAAGATTCGGAGGAGCAACATCGAAGGGGAGTACGTCGAGGTGCTCCAGAAGTGAAGATCACAGAGTTCGTCAGAGGCTTCTTCGCCGCTCTCTACTCCGGCACCAGGCAGCTTTTCAAGCGGAGGATGACGCTCAGGTACCCCGAGGCCGTCGCTTACCCCGTCGAAGGGATGTATTCTTACGACCCGAGGAAGGTCGTCGCCTCCAACGGCTGGCGAGGTAAGCACTACCTCGACATGGAGAAGTGCACGGGCTGCCAGCTATGCGCTCTGGCCTGCAAGAACATAGCCGAGGCCATCGAGATGGTGCCCGTGAACGTCACCTACCCCCAAAACAGGAAGGAGATCTATCCAAGCGTCGACTACGGAAGGTGTCTCCCTCCATGGATGGAGGTTCTCACTTCTGAGGGCTCCAAGAGAATCGACGAAGTGACGGTGGGCGAGAAAGTGCTGACCCACACAGGGCGGTATAAAGCTGTAACGCAGGTCTTCCGTAGGAAGTACACGGGGCGTCTTTTCACCTTCAAGACCCTGGGCAACGTCGAGCCTCTGACAGTCACTGAAGGACACCCGATACTCGTTCATGTTTCCGGGAGGAATGAGTGGATAGCACCTGAGAACATACCGCCACGTTCCTATCTGACGAGACCCATCCTCCAGGAGTTCACCACTTCGATCAGCGTAGAGGCTAGCTACCCGGTATACCATCCAAGCGGGCGTGGTGGCTACTTCCTGCTGCACAAAGAGGTCCTTCTATGCACGCCTGACCTTGCGAGGCTCATAGGCTATTACCTTGCCGAGGGCCACGCCGACTGGTACAGGGTATCTTTCGACATCCACAAGAAGGAACAGGATATCGCCGAGGACATCGTCAGGATAAGCAGAGAGACGTTCAACACGAACGTTTCATTCAAACCCGACAAAAGGAGTCTAGGGTTGACACTGGTGATCGACTCCGTCAGGGTGGCTGCCTTCTTCCAGCAGTTCGGCACGATGTGTGACCGGAAACACCTTCCAAGTTGGGCGATGATACTTCCCGAGGATGTCCAGGCGGAGCTCGTGAAGGGAGTCTTCAAAGGCGACGGCCACTACTCGAACCACCAGTACGCGTCCATGCATTCGAACTACTTCACCATCCGCACGACGTCAAGAGTGATGGCCAACCAGCTGGCATACGTCCTTGCCAGACTCGGCATCATCGCCTCGGTGTCCAAGCAGGACCAGGAAGACAGGCGGAGGTGTTACAACGTGACCGTCAATACTCCCTTCATTGAGAAGATGGGCGCCGTCTGCGGGGTCGAGGCCACCAACAACCCTAGCCCCTCGCATAGCTACCTGAGGATTGTGGACGGGATGGTCCTCTCCCCTGTGGTCGATGTCGGCGTCGAAGAAGTGAAGGATCTTGAGGTCTTCAACTTAGAAGTCGAAGAGGACACTACCTATGTTGCTAGCAACCAAATCGTTCACAACTGTGTCTTCTGTGGCTTCTGTGTCGACGCTTGTCCCTTCTATGCCCTCTTCATGACCAATGATGTGGAACTGAGCGAGCTGAAGAGGAACTCCTTGTTCTACACTCCCCTCGAGCTCTACAAGAAGCCCGAACTCATCGACGCCAAGAAGCAAAAGTGGGAGCTGGATCCGTCCAAAGGTGCCCACCATGAATGAGGACGAGCTCGCCGCCTCACTGATCACCTCCCTTCAGCCTCTTGGCTTGGGGGCGTTCAAGTCCGCCGTCCATAGGATAAAGATCTCCGGGACGGTCGACAAGCTGGTGGAAGTCGCGAAGGCGCTAGACTCCTCAGGCTTCGGCTACCTCCACACGATAACGGCCACCGACCTCCCCAAGACGAACGAATTCGAGCTCTCCTACTGGGTGGGGAGCTTGGAAGATGGAAAGAAGGAGCATGTCGTCCAGTACGTCTTTCGTATCCCGAAGGCGTCGCCTTCCGTCCCCTCGATCATGGAGGTCTGGCCCGCGGCCTACTATCATGAGAGGGAGGAGTGGGAGTTCCTGGGCATCACCTTCCAGGGGAACCCTGACATGAAGCGCCTTTGGCTCCCCGAGGACTGGGACGAGGCCCCGCCCCTCCTCAAGGACTACAAGCTGCAACGCTGGGTGGACGGAGAGAGGGAGCGCCACGGCCTGGTGGTCAGGGGCGACTAGTGTGGGCTTGGAAAAGATACCCGGCGTATACGTCGAGGAGCTTAGCGGCGAAGGGAAGCTGACCGTCAGCGTCGGCCCCCAGCACCCCGGCTCCGGCCACTTCAGGATCATCGTCACGCTGGATGGCGACGTCATCAGCGACGCCATCCCCGACCCGGGCTTCGTGCACAGGGGGGCCGAGAAGATGTCTGAGTACAGGAACTACATACAAAACATCCCCCACCTCGAGCGCCCGGTGATTCTGGACAGCACCGGCATCCTCTTCCCCTACACGCTGGCCGTGGAGGACCTTCTAGACCTCACCGACAAGGTCCCGGAGAGGGCGAAGCACATCAGAATCCTCATGGCCGAGTTCAACCGCATCATCAGCCACGAGTATTTCCTGGCCATCCAGGGGATCTTCCTAGGCCACTCCACCCAGTTCATCTGGAGCACGGGCGACAGGGAGGCCTTCATCGACCTCGCCGCCTCGCTTAGCGGCGCCCGCGTCACATTCAGCTACCTCGTGCCCGGAGGCGTCCGCACCGACACGCCTCCCGACTTCGAACAGAAGACACTTCAGGCCTGCACCTACATGGAGGCGCGGCTCAAGGACTACCGAAGGATGCTCTTCGACAACCCCTTCATGAAGATGCGCATGGAGAACGTGGGCATCATCTCGATGAAGGACGCTGTGAGCTATGGCCTGGTGGGCCCCACCGCTAGGGCCAGCGGCGTCAACACCGACGTCAGGAGAGACGAGCCCTACTCCCTATACGACACGGTCGACTTCCAGGTCCCTATCAGGACGGAGGGAGATGACATGGCGCGCATCCTGGTCCACCTCGACGAGATGGAGCAGTCATGCTACATAATCCGCCAGGTCCTCAAGAAGATGCAGCCCGGCCCCGTCAAGTTCGCCGTGAAGGGACAGATGAGAGGGAGGGTGGGCGAAGCCTACGCCCGCACCGAGGCCGCTCGGGGGATGATGAGCTTCCACGTAATCAGCGACGGCCTCCCGGAGCCGTACCGGGTCAAGATCGACACGCCCAGTAACAGGAACCTCGCCATCATGCCCAAGCTCTTCAAGGGCCTCCACTTGGCCGACCTCCCCGCGACCTTCCAAAGTCTCGATTACTGGCCGGTCGAGGCGGACAGATGACGTATAGTCGTCTGACGGTTAACGGCTCTCCTTGCCTGCGCGCGAGATCATGGCCTTCTGGATAGTCTCGGCCTTGTAGTCGTATTCGGAGGCAAGGTCTCACAGGCTTTCTCCTTCACGACACTAACTGCGCATGCAACAATCTCTTCCTCAGACATGTGCCTCTAGTGGGCGGTCCTGTCCTTGACGGCTATCTTGCACTTCCTGTGGTAGTGTTACACGATGGCGCCAGGGGTACTTGCCCGCCCTTCCAGAGTGGGTTGTGTGTCGTCGGCGGAGAGCTTCCTCTCTAGGTGGAGTTCCCCGAGCTCCTCCTTCGAGGGCGACCATCAGTTCATGTCCCCATCGCCAAGTGCTATTTGGCGGCCCGCGGCCGAGCTCAGATGAAGGCGAAGGCAAGGCCAGCGGCTGCAATCAGCAACCCGGCGATGCGCGCCACCAAGATGGACCTCTTGATGAACGTGCGTCCCCCCAGCACTGCGGCCACGAACGGAAACGGGAGCATGAGGATCCCCATTCCCGCGACCACGAGGGAGGCGTAGGAGACCATCCTCGCAAACACCAGCGTCAGGGAAGCCACCGCCAGCACGGCCTCCATCACGTAGAACGTCCTGGAGTACTTGGCGTCGAACTGCAAGAACACTCGAGCGCTCGCTTCGCAGGCCTGAGAGCAGAAAGGGACGGTGACCTTATCCTCCCGGTTGAAGCGGGTCTCCTTCACGTGCTCGGGGCTGCTGCACCAGATGCAGCGCCTTCCGGCAGGAGGCATGGCACGAACTCCCTCACTCCTCACTAATATCGTTTGGCTCGGCGAGCTGTGATAGATTTTTAAGCCTCCGTTTCAGTGGGTTGGTTGACAAAGATGCTCATCCCAGTGAGATGCTTCACATGCGGCTCCCTCGTGGGAGACAAGTTCTA
>JBEKZX010000082.1:0-6511 GCA_049509455.1 Conexivisphaerales archaeon | reverse complement strand
TGAGCTTCTCCAAGGGGCTGAGGCCGCCGAGGTCCTACGACCGGTTCAGAGGCTTAATGGAGCAGCTTCTGAAGGAGGGGAAGGTCGGAGGCAAGGAGGACCTCATCACCGCTGAGAGGGGACCTTTCAAGGAGATAATCAGCAAGGCCAGACCGTCCAGCATCGTAGGCCTTTCTAAGCTCGGAAAGCGCCGTACTTTGCCGGAGCTCCTGTCTGAGGCGGGCGGGGCGCGACCATGCCTGGTGGTGGGAGGCTTCCCGGCGGGTCACTTTAGCGAGGAGATAGAAAGGTCCTTCGATTCGCTGGTCTCGATAAGCGTCCAGGGGCTGGACGCCAGCCTGGTGGTCTGCCGACTGGTGTACGAGATGGAGAAGTCCGTCGGGGTCGAATAATGCTTATATCCACAAGAAATCTGAAATTCGTTTTGTGCGACAGTCGTCCAGCCTGGTCTAGGACATCAGCCCTCCACGAAGAGTTCGAGGAAAGCTGGTAACACGGGTTCAAATCCCGTCTGTCGCATTTTCATAAGAATGGAATGGTTGAGCCGGAGAAGAAAGGGGTGGTCTGATAGCTGTAGACAGACATGGCGACCCAGAAGGGCATGTCAGGTCAGCACGGATTCTACCCGTTTCGACTGCGTCCTAAGTCGCGAAGCCAACGATGGGTCGAAGGGTTCTAAGACGGTGGCGGAGGCTTCGGCAAGGAGTTCCACGTACCTTCGGTGGTCGTATCGGCTTCGGGCATCGAGAAGCTCCGCGGGAACGGTCCTGTACTTCCTCCCTTTCGATTCGTAATTCGCTATGACGTATCCCACGCTCTGCCCAGGGTGCAGATGCAATCCCGCCTCCTCCAGCTGCGTGGCCGCTGACGCCTCCAGCGTATCGGAGACGTACTCCGATGGTGCCTTCGACAGGCTCCTCGAAATGACCAACTCCTCCACGGGCACTTCACCTTTAGCGATGGCCTGGGCGTACCTCTCGAAGATGGAGACGCAGTCGGGGACCATCCTCCTGGCCTCTTCGACCCCCGAGGCCTTCGCCAGGACGGAGAGCATCTCCATCTGACACTTCGTGAATAGGGAAGGGGTGTCGTGCCTCCTTGCCTCTATTCCTCTGACCTTCAGCTCGCCGCTCCTGTACGCCCCGAAGTACCTGTTCGCCACCGGGAGGGAGGGGTTGACCTTCGACGCGAGGAAGGCTATCCACTTGTACACGCCTTCAAAGGAGAGGTCGAAGCCCGTCGTCCTCTCTATCTCCTCCCTGAGCTCCAGGCAATCTCCTTCGGTCGCTCCCTCCTTCTTCACCCAGAGTGAGTCCACTATACCATGGATGACCCGGAAGCCCTTCGCCTCGGCTACCCTGGCCGAATCGAGGAGGATCTTCCTGTCCCAGGCGCAGACGGCGATGTGGGCGTCTATCCTGCCGAACTTGGCGTTGTTGAATCCAAGATAGCCGAATGACGTTACCCCGATCCACTTCAGCGTCATCTGCCTGCCGTCGTACTTGGCCCTCTCCTCTTTGTTCCTCGCCTCCGCCTTGAGCTTCTTGTATCGCAGCCTCTTCCCTATGACGATCTCCATGGCCTGGGGGACTATCCCCGCCCTCCTCTCACACACGTTCCACCCCAGCTCGGGGACCCTGTTCTTCGAGTCGGGGCAGCAGTCGCACTTCACCGTCTCTCCAGAGATGTTCTTCTTCAGCATGATGTTGGGATAAAGCGCTGAGAAGTCAAATTCGGCGATTCCCTCGTAGAGGCCCACCCGGGGCTCGAAGATGAAGCCCCCCCTGTCCGCCACCAGCAGCTCGAGCCTGCTCTTGAAGTGCTCCGCTAAGGTGGGCTTCCAAGGCACCAGGAGGCCCTGCCTGTAGGCGTGGTAGAACTGGAGGGAGGAGAGGGCCCTCCCGATGCTGGCCCTGCTGGAGGTGTGGAGGGGCATCCTGCAGGTCCTAGAGAGCTCGTAGAGGCCTTCCAGCCCCACTTCGGAGACGGCGAAGGAGTTGGCTATGTCTACGTGTATCCTCCCCCTGAGCCCGACCGTGGAGGAGCGGTACTCAATCCTTCCATACCTGAAGAAGGAGGTGCCGGCCCTGGAGGGAAGCTCCAGCTTCCCTCCGTCTCTGCCCAAGACCATCTCATCATCGACTCCAAGCTCGCGGGCCCGGCCAACAAGGTGGGAGAAGAGGAAGGAGTCCCCGCCGTCGGTGAAGAGTATGTCGGGGTCGACTTCCTTCAAGGCTTCCACCATGGCTCTGAGCTTCTCGCCCTCTGAGCCGGAATCTATGATCCTCTCCTTTCCTTTGGCCTTCAGCCTAATTTCCTTGATTGGGTCGCTGTTCCGCGGCAGGGCGTCTCCCTTGTCTATGTCCACGTCCAGAAGGGCCGTCGAGAGAGGAGGGTGAGGGTAGTCACAGGACCAGACGTCGTCCTGCAGCTGCCATTCCAACCCACCCCCGCATTCGCTCGCCTTACAGTATGCCAGGGGGAAGAGGTCCCTTTCGTAGAGGTAAGTCTGCGCGGAAGGCACGTCGGCATTGTATATCCTGTAGAAGCCGAAGGGCTTCGAACGTTCCACCTTGGCGGCAAGGCGTACCATGGCCTTGGCGTCCTTGACCTTGATTTCGAGGACTTCACTCCTCTCCTTGTCTGTGACCTTTGCATACTTGGCGACGAAGGTCAACCGTTCCGCCTCCGAAGCCAGCCATTCCTCTCTGACCAGCGCCCTGAGGCCCTCCCTTGAGTCGCAGGCTACGTAGAACGAGGGAGTCCACCGGTCCACCAGCTTGGTCGCCCTATTGGCCCCCTCCTTCAGCCAGACGACCATCTTGCCGGGCTCCCCTGGGTAGAGGTCGAGGATCCAGCCGTTCATCCCTGCTCGCGCCCGAGCCGTTCCACTTCCTTCTGCAGCCAGAGGATGGTCTTGTGCTGGAGGAAGATCAGGCCCATGAAGAGCGCCTCGCTAGGGAAGGGGGAGGACTTGGCTTCCATGGCGGGGAGGAGCTCGTAGCACTGCTTCATCATATCTTTGAAGAGCTCCCTGTCTTCAGCGCGGAGGGCGTCCCCGAAGCCCCTCCAGCTCTCCATCTCCTTGAGCATCTCCCCTCCGTCCAGGCTCACATGGTACCCTTCCCTTCTCCGGTCAGCTCCATGAGCTCCCTGAGTTCCCTGAAATGGTGGAAGAGGAGGGCCATGGCCACCCCTTCTAAGCGCGATGTCCTCACGGCGGAGGATGAGGCCGAAATGTAGAGCCTTGCCGTGTCCAGCATGTCGTCGAAGAGCTTCCTCTCTCCCTTCGGGAGGGCCCTCCTGAAGGCCTTCCATTCTTCTGCTTCCTGGGCCTCCGCGATCCTGAAAGAGGGAACGGTCCTCCCCATCAGCGGGCCACCACCCTGACCAACGCCGACCTGAGCAGGTCCTCCATCTTGAAGTCGCATGTCGTCTTTAACTTCGGCGTCCCCCTGACCAGCCTCGCCCGCACCGTTCCGTTCTGGACGGGCATCTCCACAAGCTTGTCCGCCCAGGGGAAGACCAAGCTGTCCAGCTTGTTGGGAGAAGCTATGGTACAGAGGACATGCACGTCCCTGGCCAGCAGCCTGTCCAAGCCACCCTTCACGGCGTCCAGGAGCCGCCCGGCCTCCCTCCAGTCCAGCTCCGGCTCGTTGAAGGTACCGAGGAGGTCGGCTACGACTACGAGCTTTGACGCGTTTTCATCTACGGCGTTGATCAGCCGGTTAGAAATGAGGTCGGCCAGCTGGTACATCGTGAAGGCCCTGCACGTCACGACCCTCCTCAGAGCCCTCTTCGGGTCCATCCCGTGTTGGCGGGCGAAGGAGGCGAACAGGTACGGGTCGGAGCAGTTCCCCCCATCCACGAAGACCGACGTCGAATCGAGGCCTCCCCTCTCATATGACAGCTGGGCCCTGAGCGCCGCCAGCTCCGTCACGACGGGTGCGCCGCCGCCGGTGAGCATCAGCAGCTCCCCGGGGCCCAAGGGCTGGACCAGCAGGTCGAGTTTGGGAAAGCCCAGCGAGAAGGGCATGAGCGTGGACGCCCGGTGGAAGGCGACGCGCCCCCCGCTGCTCCTGTGATGAAGTGCCAAGTCTATGTCCGACCATTCGTCGGCCACCCTGATGAAGCGGCATTCCATCGACCCTTCCAGAGTGTTCCCGCATCCGGGGCATTTCCCTTCGAGAGCGTCCATCAGATCGCCGACAGGCTGGACCTCCTTCCTGACGCCCAGGACGCACGAGCAGGCCGAACAGTAGTAGACGTAGCGCTCCCTGCCATTCCCGCTGCACTCGTAGACGTAGTGTAGCCCTTCCAAGGTCCAAAGTAAGAGCTTCTCACGACATTTAACGGCACACGACGCATGCCCGGGCACCTGAGAAGAACGCCCCCATCAATCACTTGAAGCCAAATTCCCAAAATGGAAGAGGAGTCTACAAAAACGATGTCCAAGCCAATCGACGGAGAATACTATCCGAGCATAGAGGGCGTTCAGCTCTGCCTAGAGAATCATGCGCGACTCATGACGGATGGTTTCAAGACGAGCCCTAAGACAAGCCTTGCTTTGGGCAGACGTCCTCCCAGGCAAAAGAGAAGATGCAGTCAGACTCCCGTACCAAATCGGTCTTGTCGTGAGTTCGGGGCGTCCCTTGGGCGAGGATTGAAGTCGAGACTGCTGGGGGCAGGATAGAATAGCAACCCCTAATAGCCCTGCTATTTGCCCTAGAGTGTGGAAGAACTCGTACCGTCTTGCTCTAAGCACAACATTCGCATGAGGCGATCAGGCGCGGGCTTTGAATGTCCGGTCTGTGTCCAGATAGAAGATCAGCAGCGAATGTCAAGAAGTAGAAGAAGACGATAGACTACGCCAATCCTTCTTTCGGACTTCGGTTCAAAAGCGGTTTACTCGGGGAGTCCCCTGGAGCCTATCTTGACGTCGCAAAGCGGGAGCCGTTCCCAGGTTGGGCGATTCCGTTGAACCATCCTGCGGCATCCTATAAGTGCCCAAGGTGTTCGGCCCAGGGCTCCGTCTTCGATTCGACCAGCGGTGAGTACATCTGCAACAGCTGTGGTTTCGTCCTAGAGGACAGGGCCCAAGAAGCGGGTGTGGAATGGACGGCCTTCTCTCGAGAAGAGAGGGACGCGCTCAGCCACACAGGATCACCCGAGCTTCTTTCCAGGCACGACATGGGGCTATCGACTATCATCGGTAACGACTACAGGGACGGCGGAGGGGCTAAGCTCTCATCGGCGGCCAGGAACGCGGCGCAGAGGATGCGCACATGGGACAGCCGCAGCATGTATCGAAAGCCAAGGGACAAGAACCTGATGACCGCCTTGAGCGAACTTTCGAGGCTGGCGGAGAAGCTGAACGTAGGCTCAAATGTCGTGGAGCGGGCAGCCTACATCTATCGCAAGGCCCTTGAGATGAACCTTGTCAGGGGGAGGACGATAACCGGGATGGTCTCAGCCGCGCTCTATGAAGCTTGCCGCAGCACCTCCACCCCTAGGAACCTAAAAGACGTCGCAGGCGTCAGTGACCTGAAGAAGAAGGACCTGGCGAGGTGCTATCGCCTCCTAGTGAGAGAGCTCAACCTCGCATTGCCAGTGGCGGACCCCTCGAGATGCGTTACGCGGATAGCTAGCAGGGCGGGGATGTCCGAAAGGAGCCAGAGGAAGGCGCTGGAGATACTTGCAGTCGTTAGGGATTCAAGGGGATTGTCGGGGAAGGCCCCAATGGGGCTCGCGGCCTCCGCCCTCTATCTTGCGAACATCATGACAGAAGGAGAGACTCATGTGACCCAGAGGGATGTTGCTGAAGCTGCGGGCGTTACTGAAGTTACGATAAGGAACCGGAGCAAGGGGATAAATGAGATCATGCGTGAATTGGGCAGGGGTGGGGAGACGCGCGGTGACATGCGACACCCTCTAATCCGAAATGTCCTGACGGTTCCTGTCATCGAATGATGGCCACTGTCCCGCACTCTCCTGCATCAAACTAGGACTGCCTTCGCGTTAGCCGCACTCTGAATCTAGAGATCAGCGCTCGAGAACAAGGCAGGCCGACTCATTTTGGAACGGTTAGGGCCGACCGGCCCTCCATGGGCGAGGCAGTCAAGGAGCTGGGGAACGAAGAGAACTCGCTCTGTCAGGAAGCTGCTCAAGAAGCCCATGACCCCAAGGCAAACCGTCGTCTAGACCTCCACCCCATAGTTGCTGCAATAGACCATCATGTTGGCTGGGGTGCCTTTCCTTTCGAAGTGTTGAGAGGTTGCTGCCGCAGCTGAGGCTACGGGTCTAATTGTTGATGGCGGAACAAAAAACCTCTCCGCCCATTCTCGTGATCGATTGACGTCCATTCCAGACCTGTGGAGAGGATTTCGCCCCTCCCGCATCTGACTGTACGTAATCTACTATGCTTTTCCAGCAGGCTCAGCATCTGTCGATGCGGGAGCATCCGCCGGTTGCGAAGGTGCGTTTTCTGTGGGGGAGACGATTTCCGCCGATG
>JBEKZX010000081.1:0-6569 GCA_049509455.1 Conexivisphaerales archaeon | reverse complement strand
AAATACCAAGTCAAGCCGGAAGTCATACACCATCTCGATCCGGGCCACAAGATACTCTGGGTTTTGGAAGCACCCAACGCTGAAGCCGTCAGAGACATGATCTACGCGAGCGGCCTGTCACAATGGAACGACTTCGAATTCTACATGGCCTCGACCATGGGCCAGATACTCAGCTGGACCGAGAAGCTGCAGCCTGTATGGTAGAGTAGACGGTCGTCAAACCCCGTTCTTTTTGCATCCTAGGAAAGCTGGGTACCGGATGGTCTGTTTCGCATTCATCTTCTACTGTCAGCCCATCTTCGCAGGTCCATGCCCACGCCCAGGGAACATGTCCAACCCAGGCTAACCCTCATATCTCGGTATGTTATCACATGAAATGACAGCGATGGCCAAGCTCAAGCTGCACAGACGAACAGCCATCCGTGCAGGCATGTTGCCAGTGGTCATTTGGTTTGTGGAGGCGACCATCGGAAACGCGATTGTCAATGTCACGCAATCTGACCCTCTTCCTTTCTTTGCCGTGGGCGGGAACACCGATGGAACATTTAATAGTGCCAGAAGAGCAGCCAAAAAAACAGCGGGAGGAACAATCCAGTGTATAATTCCCGAAGATCATACTGCCGTGCAGTCAGGATTCTCTCCGTTGCAATGTCGCTCGTGTTGGTTCTGGTTCTATTGGCACCCAAGGTTTCGTTGGCTGACACAGTCACCTCTACCGTGTCTGTGGGCTCCAGCCCGGAAGGAGTTGCATTCGACTCGACCAACGGGCACCTCTACGTGGCGGACTTCGGTTCAGGCACGGTCTCGGTCATCGACGGCTCGACCAACACTGTAGTCGCTAATGTGACTGTGGGTAACGGTCCCGACAGAATCGCATTCGACTCGACCAACGGGCACCTCTATGTGGCGAACGGAGGTTCAGGCACGGTCTCGGTCATCGACGGCTCGACCAACACTGTGGTCGCTAATGTGACTGTGGGCACCAACCCGCAAGGAGTTGCATTCGACTCGACCAACGGGCACCTCTACGTGGCGGACTTCGGTTCAGGCACGGTCTCGGTCATCGACGGCTCGACCAACACTGTGGCCGCTAATGTGAATGTGGGCGTCGATCCCGTTGACATCGGATTCGACTCGACCAACGGGTACGTCTACGTGGCGAACGAAGGTTCAGGCACGATCTCGGTCATCGACGGCTCGACCAACACTGTAGTCGCTAATGTGACTATGGGCACCAACCCGGAAGGAGTTGCATTCGACTCGACCAACGGGCACCTCTATGTGGCGAACAAAGGTTCAGGCACGGTCTCGGTCATCGACGGCTCGACCAACACTGTGGTCGCTAATGTGACTGTGGGCAGTCAACCCTACGCAGCCACCTTTGACTCTGCCAACGGGTACGTCTACGTGACCAACTCGTATTCAAGATCAGTTTCGGTCATATCCGGGTCGACAAACACTGTGGTAGCTACGGTGGCTGTGGGCATCGGCCCTGATGGAGTCGCCTTTGACTCTGCCAACGGGTACGTCTACGTGGCGAACTACAGTTCGAACTCGGTTTCCGTGATTAGCCCCTCATCATCGACCTCGACCTCGTCTACGACCACTACCACCACTAAGACCACTAAGACCACTACTACGACCACTACACCGTCCTCCACCCCCACATCGACATCCGGCAAGAGCGGAGGGGGCGTGCCTGAATTCCCGTATCAATTCGTCGCGGCGGTGGCCTTCACGGCCATCTTGGTGCTCTCGTATTTCCTGGTACGGTCCCGAGCTCTGCCGAAGGCTCCGGCGGCAACGAGGAGAGCCTCATAGCGCGGACCTCTAATCGGTCTCGGTGGCGATTTCTTGATCAGGGTGAATCGGGGGCACGCCAGGCTCGTTGCCTGGCTGGCGGTCACGTCTCTCTTCACCCTCACCCTTTATTCGAGACAGCTGATCCTTCTAGTGTCAGGGCTCGATGAGCTCCTCACCTCGACCCTCGGGACCGTCTTTCCGGCGTATCCATTCCTCGCCCTACTAGTTCTCCTCACCGCGCTCCGCTGGAGGGACTTCTATAATGCATTCGCTTCCGAAAGGGGGCTGGTCACCAAACCATGGATTCGACTGACAGGAGTGGTGTTGGTCCTCCTTCCGGCAGCGCTGTGGGCCCTCTTGTTCGGCCAGGGAGGGGCGCCGACGCAGTACCTTGGGATGGAGCTGGCCGCCTCCTCTCTGGTGTTAATGGCATATGGCAGCCTGTTGGCGACCTCCCCCACGCTTTGGAGAATGATGCTCCCCTACACATCTCTGTATGTGGTAGGACTGGTCTCCCCGCTCTTCATGGTGGAGGCGTTGGGGACGCAGCTGGCTTCGCTGTCGAGCAGTCTAGCAGCCAGCATGACGAGGGTTCTGGGGATCCCAGTGGCATGGCAGGGCGTCTCATTCTCGTTCGTCTCCGCTGCGGGTGAGCCCATAAGCTCGGTCGTGACGCCCGCCTGCTCGGCGGTCTACTCCGTCGGCATATACTTGGGCCTCCTCGGCCTGATGTACCTCGACATGAGGTCCAGCCTGAAGACGATAGCCAAGTTCGCCATCCTTGGCGTGGCCATCATCCCGCTCCTCGACTCTGGGAGGATCGCCATCATGATCTGGTGCGGCTTCGAAGGCGGCTCGGCTGCGTTCTGGGGCATCCACGATTGGCTCGGCTACGCTCTCTTCCTGGCCTTCTACATCGGAGCCTTGCTAGCATATTCCAAGACGGTTAGCAGACCTTCAGGGGCACCGAGCACCCTCACAGCCTAACCCCAAGCTGGCGCATTTAACTTCACATGAAACCCCACGCATCACTTAAAGACTTATAATATCGGTTCTTGCCGATGCCACTTCAACAACTTGGACGTTTGGCCTGATCCGGCGTGGCGACGGTGATTGTGGGTGAGGGTCACTGGTCATGCCGATGTTATTGATTTCATTTCCAGCGGCAATGAATGTCCAGGACTAACATGTGCCAAGGGATTCAAAGGCTGCCGGGTTCACGGCTTTGATCTACAGGACACTTTTTGCTGACGTTGCTCGGCGGAATCTCGTTTGACACGACTTTAGCACCCGCTTGGCGATGAATCCGCCCCGGCCCCCTTCTTTGGCATTCCAACAAGGAGGAACTCATCCGGCTCACTTGAAGAGCTTCCTGACGACGGCCAGGTCCTTCCCCCAGTCTCCATCCTCCGCCACGGGCGTCTCGAGGACCATGGGGAGATGGCGGACCTTGGGGTTGTGAAGGAAGGCCCTGAAGCCCGCCGACCCGATGTAGCCCTTGCCGATGTTCTCGTGCCGGTCGACGTGGCAACCCAGCCCCTTCTTGGAGTCGTTGAGGTGGATGAGCTTGAGCGCCTTCAGCCCGACCGAGCTGTCGAACTTCGAAAGGGTCTCCTCCACGGCGTCGACGGTGGTCAGGTCATAGCCTGAGGCATAGGCATGACACAAATCTAGACAGATTCCGACTTCGCCGGAGCCGCCCGCCAGGTCCAAGATCTTCCTGAGGTCGTCGAAGCCGGAGCCGACGCTGTTCTTCTGGCCGGCCGTGTTCTCTAGTAGGAGCGGGACCTTCGAGCCCGTAGCCAAATACGCCTGGGCTATGGCCGAGGCCACCCTTCCCTGCCCATAGGAGATCCCCTTCCCAAGGTGGCTTCCGAGGTGAACCACCACGCCCGAGAGGTCGAGGACGGAAGCACGGCGAAGCTCTTCCGTCAGCGCCTCCTGTGACTTCTCGAAGATGAGTGGATCGGGCGTGGCCAGGTTCGGGAGGTATGGCATGTGCGAGACGGCCATCCTGATCTCCGACTTCTTCATCTTCTCCCTGAAGAGGTTTGCCACCTCTTCCTTGATGGGTCCGAACCTCCAGCCTTGGGGGTTTCGTGTGAACATCTGAAAGACGCCGCATCCCAGTTCTACGGCCCGGTCGACGGCGAGATCGAGGGAGCCGCTGGCGCTCACATGGACGCCTATGGTGAGCTCATCTTTGGCCAAGGGCTGTCTGGACGAATGGAAAGGGCCGTCAGCCTTTATACGTTTGTGAAAGGCGTCCCTTCAGTCAGCGTTCCTTTTGATGGGCCAGCCGGCGGAGTGGTCGCCCGGGTCCATAGGTCCTGGAGGAGCATTCCGTCGCATCAGACGAGGGCAGACGAGAACCTGCAAGGGCTTAAATCGCCATCCCGCGTCAGGATTGGCGCGTTGAAGATAGGAATCTTCGGAGGGACCGGCGACCTCGGGGGCGGCCTTGCGCTGCGCTTGTCCAGGCGCAACGACGTCTTCGTCGGCTCCAGGGACGCTGGGAGGGCGAAATCGGTGGCAAGGGAGCTGACCCAGATGGTCAATGCTAGCGCTTTCATGGCGGCGGGGGAGATCGAGGGAGCCACGAACGTCGAGGTCGTGGAGGGATGCGAGATGGTGGCGTTCGCTGTCCCGGCCGACACCTTGGAGGGGTTCCTCGAAAGCGCCAAGGAGTTTCCGTGGAAGGGACAGATCGTGCTTTCGCCCGTAACCAGGTTCGAGAAGGCCGGGGGAACCTTCGCCTACAGGCCCTTCTCCCTTGGAGGTCGGCCCATATCGGCCGCGGAGCTGGTCCAGGAGACCTTGGGCGAGAAGGTCCGAGTGGTCTCTGGCCTCCACTGCGTCCCGGCGGCACGCCTGAAGGACCTCGCCGACCCGATGGGGTTTGACGTCCCGCTGGCGGGACCGAGGGATTCGGCGGCCGTTGTGGCCCAAGTGCTCGAGGGAATAGAGGGGCTTCGGCCCCTGTTCGCGGGGCCGCTGGCGGTGTCGGCTTCACTGGAGGCCCTCACCCCCCTGCTCCTGAACATCGCGGTCAGGAACAAGCTTAAAGAACCCGGGTTTCGCGTGGTCGGCTGAGAGGAGCCCGTCTCATGAGAGTCATCGGGATGCAGAGGGGCACCATCGCCATCGTCGTCGCCGTAGTACTCCTGCTGGTGAGCCTGACGGTTTCCTCCCAGTACGATTGGGTCACATCGAACTTGCAGGGACCCATCACCTATGTCGTCAGGGGAGAGGGGCTCCCCCTCCAGTTCGTCCTCGTCCAGGTGAGCTCCCCCGTCGGCCCTTCGAGCTTCACCAAGGTCGACCCACTGTTCCTCATAGTCGACTTCCTCGTGTGGGCCTTCGTGGCCTACGGTGCGCTCTACTTGCTCAAGCTGCCAAGGCAGGACGCAGCGAAGCCGCCCTCTCCGTGAACTCTTAAACCTAGCCCTTCGAACGACCGCCACCCTTTCTTCACCCGTTCTAGGGCTTTCCGGATAGCTCAGAAGTCGCCCCATCTCCTCCAGTCTCCAATTGTAGGTCGTCTGACTTCATACCCCTAGACCTGCGAACGGGCTTCGTTCATCTCTGTGTTATTGAAGTCAACAGGATAGGTGATTGCGTGCGAGGCTGACAAGCGGGCCCGTCGGGACAAGAGCTCGGATAGGTTCGTAAACTGGACTTTTCAGGGGATGACACAGCAGGCCTGGAGGGATTCAAGCCCGTATAGGTCCTCTAACAAGGGGAAAGAGGATTCCGCGTCCGGGAGGATCCGACCCTGTATCGACCCTCAACCAAAAGATAACGGATCCCGTACTCCGGCCGGGATTGGAATTATGGATTTGATACTCAGGTACAAGTGCTGGTACAGAGGCAGACGCATCCTCGCCCGGTTCTGCTATTCCCCTGAATTCCCTCTGTCCCAGTCGGGCCCCGCCTAGATCCATCCCTTGGTGCAGGGGTTCCCTGGAACTGAGGGGTCAGGTGGCAGCCAGCGGTATCGAAAGCTGGCAAATGATTGGAGCAAAGGTCTATTGCAAGACCGATGCCGACAAGGTCTTCGGCGCCATTGGCCCCGCGAGCAGACAGCAGACGGTGCAGGCCGTCGTCGTTAAGACACGGCCCCTGGTGAACATCCTTGAGTCCGCGGCGTTGTTACCGTATGGTTTGGTAGTTCTTCTGCTTTCCTCGATGCCTATGGTTCCTTAGCCCCTAGTAGAAATCCATAAGTAGTTTGAATCTCCAATCGTAACGAGAGCATGACTCGGCGGCTGTCCTTTGGCCGCGAGGTGATCGTTGCGGTACTGCTTCTCCTTGCGTGCACCGCTTTCACGAGCTTGATCTTTACTATACCCACGGTGCCTGTCGCCAAGGGTGCATCAACCTCCCCCTTGTTGCAGGACGATTTCACGCAAGACACCAGCCTCAACACGAACCTGTGGCAAATCAACGGACCAGTTGGTTCAGTCGTTGGGCCAGACGACGCCGGTGTAAACCAGATTCCGTTGGCACCAACCTTTTCGCCGGCGGGGATGACGATTGCCCAGATAAACGGCAGCCAGGAGTACGGAACCATCGAGAGCATTGCAGACTTCACGCCTCCCTTCACAGTCACGGGGGTCGTGGAAGGCATTGTCTCGAATGGGCACACCTTCGGGCTAGCCATCTCGACTCAAGACGCCAGTACTGGAGTTCTGGTCTACGGTAACGTCAACGCAACGAACTGCAGCAACCTGGGCAACTGCGGCGAACCGAACATCTGTGGCAAC
>JBEKZX010000080.1:0-6618 GCA_049509455.1 Conexivisphaerales archaeon | reverse complement strand
GGAGTTGGCACTCAGAGACCAATACAGTATTCGTTGGGTCTCTATTGGTTCGCTTACGGAACAGGGTCAGAGATCGATTACATCACGAGCCCTGACGGTTCCAACTGGTCGTCTCCACAGACGCTCACGACGTCGAATGGTAATGGAGGAGGCTTTGACTGGAGGATAATCGGGACCAATGTTTACTACGTCATAACGGAAGAGAACGCAATCTATGATCCCGCTGCAAACCTGATGTATGGGCGAGCTACGGCAGCCTCAGACGGTAGCATCACGACACCTGTAGAATCAATAATTGACTACGGCTGGTGGTTTTCCCCGTCGATTGAAATAGACAGCAACGGGTTGCCTTGGGTAACGTATGTAGGCAGCAGCAGCCTCGCCAACGGAAACATGGACGAGACGCTTGTATCCTACTCGACCAGCCCGTATGTGTGGACTACAGCCGTTTCGAGTATCTGTGCCCCTAATCAACCCAACTCTGACCAGGTTTCACCAGCTTGCGGATTCCCGTATGCTGTCGATAACATATTCAGGAACTATGCCTATGCGGGATTGGTTCCAGCCTCTTCTGGAAACATGATAGTAATTTGGCAAGATAATGATGCTCCTGGATACCTTTACGTGATGCAGTGGGAGGGAACCGATTTCACTGTGCCAATCGAGACGCCATGCAACGGAATGGCTGTGATGTTTGCTGCGGTGCAAACATCTGATGGTGCAGACATCGCTTTCATCAACGGCACTGAGCTGTATTACGCGAACTACGATGCGGCGCTCAATACCCTTACGGAGCAGGACATAGCTCCTATGGTGAACAACGGTCAGGGTTCGTATGGTAATCCGCAGAACTCCGTAGGCATCTCGGAGTGGAATGGTGCTCCAGTCATCTACTACTTTAACCAGTCTGAGTGGGGGTCTTACTTCGGGGAAGCCTACTACACAGGCTCCGAGTGGGATTCTGCGATGATAGCTCCTTACAACTTATCGGTCAACACCGTAATCGGTTCTCTGTCCTCCTATTCGACTCAAAACCTCGTCGAGCCTGGCGGGCAGATATACCAGACGGGACAGATTGTCAATGTAACTACCAATCCGGAAAGCATCGACCTGTCTCTGTTGATTGATGGCTTTGCATACTCCTCGTATAGCAACCTAACCTTCGACTGGGCTGCAGGAACAACCCATTCCATAGAGGCTCTGAGTCCTGTGTTAATCAATTCTGTTTCTACATCGTTCGTCAGCTGGTCGGACTCCGGAGCAGAAGGGCATGATATTACGGTGTCTGCTTCTACGGCTTCTTACATAGCCAGTTACGTTGGCACTCCTGCGCCTCTAGGGGGAAGCTATTGTAGCGCCATTACAGTTACAACCAGCCCGTTGCTTAACAACACTCTCACTATCGACAACGTGCCGGAGTCGCCTCCGGTTACATCGCTTTGGAACGTTAGCACTGTGCACAACATATCTGCACAGCCAGTCGCTTTCAATTGGACTGCGACGGGGAACAGTGCTTCGTATTATCAGCTCAGTGACGTCGCCTATTGGAATGGCTCAATCTTCGTCGTAGACCAAGCCTATGGATACTACCCTATGGTTTACGAGCTGAACGCCACCACTCTCGCTTACGAGGGGCAGATAGATGTCTCGGTCGTCAACGGTGGTGACATCTACTCAAGCATTCTTTCAATAAACGCCGGGGACGGATACCTTGTTGTCATCGATCAAAGCTATTCCCAGGGATACACCATGATGCTCCAATACAATGCCACAGACCTAGCCTGCGTGAACCAAGCGGCGGTGAGCCTCTTTGGGGATTCCCACGTAGCCATCGACGGCGGGTACATCTATTCTATGGAGACTCTGGACGGAAGCACCCAATTCGTCCGACGCTCGGAAGCCGACCTATCGGTCGTAGCTTCTGAGCCTGCGGAGACAGGAGGCGCGTCTCTGGACAGCTTGGGCTACAACTCCATTTCGGCGGCAGCCAACGGATTGCTCTACGTCACTCACACAGGTTGGGACGGCACGGACCAGTTTGGCTTGGTGGGAGAAGACAACCTCACCTACATAACCAGCGTGGTTCTGCCTCAGCCTCACACGAACACTCCCACAATTCAGGACATCAAAGTAGCGAACGGGTACATCTACGTTCTGCACTATGACAACTCCAATGACATACAACTCGAGATATTGAATGCGACTACCTACGACTTCGTTTCGTGCTACGGCTCCTCCAGCCAGTTCTGGTCGTATGGCTTTGATACGAACGGATCATCAGTATGGATCGCTAACCAACTTTGGCCGTCGAGCGTCATCCTCCTGTCTCAGTTCTACTTCAACCATTGGTCTGACAACGGAGCAATATCGCACAACATCACGGTTCCAGCCTACGACGAGACCTTTACCGCCTATTATTCTTCCACGCCCACGCAGTACACACCTCCGTCCTCCGTGACGGTCACGGTGACGACGAGCCCAGTCTTAGCTTCATCCTTCACGGTGGACGGCGTGACATACTCGTCGCCCCAGAGCTTCACCTTCGACGTGGAATCGGTGCACAACATAACCGCCCTGTCTCCGGTGAACGGCTATACGTTCCTCTCGTGGAGCGATGGAGGAGCCCAATCTCATTTGATAACAGTGACAGGATCCGTCACCACGTACACCGCTTTCTATTCGTCTTCGTCCCTACCCCCGCCTTCGTCCGGCGGGAGTTGGACCCTGGTCTTGACGCTGAAGGACACCGGAAGCGTTCCAATCGTCGGCGTCTCGCTCTCTTTCAATGGTTCGATACTTCCCGCGACTTGGATGCCCAACCCGGCCACCACCTCGATAAGGCCTGGTTCCAGCTTCTCGACGGTGTATGCTTTCGAGAGTTCAGGAATTTACGCAGGTGGAACCTACGTCTTCTCAGTCGCGATCACCTATGCCGACGGCTCCACGTTCACGTACTTCATACAAATCGTAGCCGCATAGCACCAACCGGCCGGATCGACGCCCCTTCTTTTGTCCCTGTTAAAAGTACCTTACCGCATGTCTGTCGGCACAAGATGAAGCACAGACGCGCGGTCAGCCCGCTTCTCGCGACCATCATGCTGATAGCCATAACATTGGCTGGCAGTCTGCTGGTCTGGAGCTTCTTCACGTCCATGGCGCAGACGCAGGGCGAGTCCGTCCAAGTTCAGCTGGTCGACGTGGCGCTGCTCCAGTCCGGCACAGGCACCACGGTCTTCTCGGTGACCGCCAAGGATACAGGAAGCACGCCCATAGCATCATTGGGCATCCTGCTGAACGGCGCGAGCTTGATAAATTATACGGGGCCGGCCCTCCTCCCCGGCCAATCATGGTCCGCCCAGACCACCGCGATGCCATCGAACGTGACGGTGACGATAGGGGAAACATACATCGTGACGGCGACCGCGACGACCTCGAACGGGGGCAGCGCGACCACTTCGCAGAGCGTCCTGTGTCAAGGGGCCTGAGCCGGCTTGGAGCACTTGTCCTGTATGGCTACCGACGACCAAGCCCCTCATTGGTTAAAAGCCCTTTGACATGCATTTCCTGAATGAAGGTGCCTTTTTTCGGCGGCCTCTCCGCGGGAAAGGCGCCAGACGCCTCATCGTTGCAGTTCAGGATAGAGCAGCTGCCCGTGCAGTTCACGGGGACAGTCCTGGCCGAGTACGACGTCGGCCTCGACCACATCTACATCGTCGACGAGAACGGCAGCGGGAAGTACATAATCTCCGAGCCCTCTCTCACGGAGGACGAGCGGCGGACCTACTCGTTCATCATGAACGACCTCTACTCCTCCCTCCCCGGGTCCATGGAGATGGAGGCGGACCCCGTGCAGTACATCGAGAAGCACATCTGGGAGGTCTCGGAGAGGCTGGGCATCGTGGACCAGGTCAAGGAGGCGTACCCCAAGTTCAAGTATTTCATCACGAGGGAGACGACGGGCTACAGGCAGATCGACGCGCTCATCAGCGACCCCGACGTGGAGGAGGTGTCCTGCGTGGGGCCGGGGAAGCCGGTCCAGGTCATACAGAGGGAGTTCACGAAATACGACTGGCTGGAGACGAACGTCGTCTTCGGCACCGAGGAGGCGCTCAGGAACTTCGTGCAGAAGCTGGCCATGAAGGCCGGCAAGAACGTCACGATAGCGATCCCATTCACCGACGCGATCATGAAGGAAGGCCACAGGGTCGCCGTGACCGTCGCAGGGGAGGTCACCCTCCCGGGCTCGACCTTCGCGATACGCAAGTTCCCCAAGGACCCCTACAGCATCGCCTCTATCCTGAAGTTCGGGTCCATGTCGCCCCTGATGGCGGCGTACTACTGGCTTCTCATAGAGTACAGGCGGTTCACGCTGGTCATAGGGCCCATGTCCTCCGGGAAGACCTCCATGATCAACGCGCTGGCGACGATGATCGCGCCGAACATGAAGATAGCGACCATCGAGGACACCCCCGAGCTCAACCTTGCTCATTCCCACTGGCAGAGGTTCAAGACGAGGAAGACGTACTCGATAACGGAGTCAAGGTTCGACGTGGACCTCAACGACCTGACGATCCTTTCGCTGCGGTATCGCCCGGACTACATCATAGTGGGCGAGGTCAGGGGGGCTGAGATCTCCGCCCTGGTGCAAGCCGCGAGTCTAGGCCACGGATGCATCTCATCCTTTCACGGCGACTCTCCCGAGGCAGCCCTCGTCAGGATGACGACGCCCCCGATGAACGTCCAGCTCGGCGGCCAGTTGCTCATCTCGTCCTTCTTGATGATGAACAGGGTCCGCGCCGCCGATGGCTCTGTGAAGAGGCGCGCCGTAGTTAGCAAGGAAACAGTGCCGGACGGCGACAGGCTACGGCTGACGGAGATCTTCAGCTGGGACGCGGGCAGAGATGCGTTCCTGCCGGATGACCCGGACGAAGTCGTCAGGAGGAGCCGCCAGCTGAAGAGCATAATGGGCCTTACGGGCTGGGACGAAGCGAAGCTTTCGGAGGAGCTGAGGAGGAGGGCGAAGCTGCTCGGCGGCCTGGTGAGAGATGAAAAGCTGGGCTACAGGGACGTGGCGGAGGAGCTCACGAAATTCTACCACGCGCGCTACGGGCTGGGGGGAGTCGCCCAGCCCGGACTGACCGAGGGGGAGGGGATGAAACATGTCCCAGCAGGCTGAGGGCAAGAAGAGGACCAGGTTCAAGGTCGATGCCAGGCTCGTCTTCATAGCCCTTCTGGCATCCGTCGCCTTCTCATCGTACCTTGCGTACTCCACGTTCGTTACCGCTTCCGTCGCATATGGCAAGCTCTCGGCGGACCTGCTGCTGGGCTGCTGCATAGGGATCGGGGTGGGGGGCGTGGTGTACCTGGGCGACTACTGGGGGGAGACGTTCGAAGCGAACATGCCCTTCATCATGAGGGAGAGGCCCACGGTCGCGCGGATCAGGGAGAGTTACTCCACCAAGTTCATCTCGTCCCACAGGAGGCTCGCGGACGCCGCGCAGGGCGGCGCCATCGGGCTCAGGAAGGACATAACGGAGGCGGGTATCGCCGCCAGCCCGTACGAGCTCGTCAGCAGGTCCATCTTCTTTGCCCTTGTGGCTGCCTTCATAGCGATACCGGGGTCCATCGTCCTGACCGTGGTCCTCAGGAGCCCGCTGTTCCTGGGGGTCGCCGTCGTCCCGGCCATCGTCCTCGCCTTTCCGAGGATCCGCCTGAAGAGCCTGAGGGGCGACAGGAACAGGAGGCTCGAAGACGAGATGCCATTCTTCGTGACGTACGCCGCGATAATGCAGATGGTGGGCCTCTCCCTCTACAACTCCTTCATGAACATCATAGGGAGGGGCGCGTTCAGGCAGATAGAGCAGGACGCGCTCCTGATCAAGCGCGACGCCATCTTCTTCGAAGAGGACCCCGTCAGCGCCCTGGAGGCGATCGGAAGGACCCATCCGAACGAGAAGATGAAGACCCTCCTGCTCGGGTATACGTCAGTGTGGCGCTCCGGCGGAGATATGACCTCCTACTTGGAGGCCAAGGCCAGCGACTACCTCCACGACATGAGGTTCCGGTGGCAGAAGTACGCGAACTCCACTTCAGACATCGGCGAGATGATGGTCTCCCTCTTCTTCGTCCTGCCCATCCTCATCCTCACGGCGATGTTCGTCATGCCCTCGGCGATGGCCTCCATGATGAGCCTTCTGACGATAGTCGTCATCCCGACCCTCATAACGGCGACGCTGATGGCCGTCTCGGCGGCGCAGCCGAAGACGGGGGACGAAATCTCGGGGAACTGGAAGGGGGCCGTGGTGGCCGGGGGGCTGGCTGGCCTGGTCACCCTGCCCCTCGACCAGCCGTGGGTGTCCCTGGCCGCCGCCGTGATAGGCGCGACCGCCCTCTACGGCCTGTCCGTTACGTTGCAGCTCAAGGAGATAAGGATGGTCGAGGGCGCTCTCCCCCAGTTCGTGAGGGACCTGACGGAATACATGAAGATGGGCTACGACATGCAGAGGGCGCTGGCGAAGATAGCCAAGGAGAACAGGTACAACAGGCTCTTCGACGCGTACATCAGGGCCGTGGTCAGGCACCTGGACCTGGGGCTGAGCATGGGGGAGATCCGCATAA
>JBEKZX010000008.1:0-47770 GCA_049509455.1 Conexivisphaerales archaeon | reverse complement strand
GAATCGGGCGTCCAGGTCAAGGTCCTCCGCTATTTCAGCGCCTTAGGGGTGGGCGGGGTGTTCGAGGCCTCTGACGACGTGGCTTCGAGGGTGAATGAACTCATCCGTCCGGAGCTTTTCTTGCCTTCGGAGAACGTCACTCTGGGCACCGACTCACTTCTGACCTCCGCGGCCATCAGTGGCTACGACTACTTCCCCGGCGGCAACGTCACCGGCGCTGGTGTCAAGGTGGCCATCATAGACACTGGTGTGGACTACACCGTTCCTGCTCTCGGCGGCAGTATGGGCGTCAAGGTGGTGGGTGGATACAACTTCGTCGATGACAACACCGATATCATGGACACCGACGGCCACGGAACGGCCGTGGCCGGCATTATAGCCGGGAACTCGTCCACGTTCGAAGGCGTTGCTCCCGGCGCCCAGCTCCTGGTTTACAAGGTGGTCTCCAACGGCGAGACCACGAGCGACCTCATCATCGAGGCGTTGGACCGGGCCGCCCAGGACGGCGCGAGGGTGGTGAACCTCAGCCTAGGAGGGAGCCTTACTTCAAACGCTCTCGACTCCCTGAGCCAGCTATTGTATTCACAAGGAATAGAGCTCGTTGCTGCCATAGGGAATGATGGTCCGGACCCTGCCAGCACCGAAGCGCCCGGGGACTTCACCTACTACATGAGCGTGGGTGCGTCGGTCAGCTTGGCGACGACGACGCCCCAGGCCGAAGTCGAGATCGGGGGGACCGTTCTCACGACGCCGATGGCCATGAACGACACGCCACTCTCGGTCGGTGTCCTCACGGGGTTCACCACCTTCATTGGCAACGGCAAGCCTAGCCAAGTGGCGGGGCTCAACCTCACGGGTCGCATCGCCGTCTCGATCCGCGATCACCAGACGTATTTCTCTACGATGGAGCAGGACGCGGCCAATGCCGGGGCCATCGCCCTCATTGTGGTAAACGACTCGCCTCTCAGCTTCACAGCGAACGGCACCGATGGGGGCCCCGCTCTGGCGTCCAATGATACATCCTACAAGCCTAGGATACCTGTCGTCGCCGTCTCGGGCGCGGAGGGCACCTCCGTCGCGCAGTCTGCCGGCGATGGCACCAACATCTCCCTGGCTGTTTTCAATCCGACCACGGAGCTCTACCCGACGTCCTTTTCCTCGGTCGGTCCCGCCGACGATTTCACGATCAAACCCGAGGTCCTAGCCCCCGGCGACAACGTTGTGGCGCCACTTCTGGGGACAAGCGCCTATGTGGAAGGATCTGGCAGCAGCTTCTCCGCTCCGCAGGTGGCGGGAACCTTGGCGCTGCTGGCCCAGCTCCATCCGAGCCTGACGCCCGAGCAGGCCTTCTCTATGATTTCGCTGGGGGCCACCGTGGGCCAAGGATATTTCGGCCCGTTCTCCGAGGAGGAGCAGGGTGCAGGGTTCCTTAACGTCAGCCGGACCTTGGCTCTCCCATTCTTCTTGGACCTCCACTACGTTATGCTTTACCCCTCCGTCGGGCATAATTACTCACAATCCATCGAGGTGACAGCCTTCCAGAGCGGAGCCTCATTGGCCATGTCATACTCCGGAAGCTACCCGCTGAGCTTCTCCGCCACCAGCTCAGTCAACGGCACCAGCTCGGTTACGGTCACGGCGGCCGCTGCATCTTCCCTGGGCCAGACCGAGGACTTCGTGACGTTTGACTGGGGAGGCTCCAGCTATACTCTGCCCGTGCGCCTAATCGTAGGCTTCATATGGGTCGGGTATGACGCCGCCACTGGTCAGATCTTCTCCTCCTACCAAGGCTCCGACGATGCTAGCATCACGATCGTCAGGCCCGATGGCTCGCTGCTGCGGGGGACCATCTCTTCTACGCACAACTTCACCCTCGTTCCCGACCTCGCGGGCTTCTACGATGTGACGGTCTCGGTGCCGGTCAATAGCGGGTTCCAGCTGGGTCTCCTCATCGTGGTGTCCGCCTCTGGCTTCGGTTCCGGCGGAGCCTCGGTCCTGGACGAATTCCCGTCCTTCATCCCGCTGTGGGTCGCGATATTCTCGGGGATGGTGGTCTCCGTCGCCGTCGCGATATTCTACTTCGAGTCTCGTTTTGTCAGAACTGCAGGGCCACCCTGGGCTCATGGGCCTTGACGGAGCGTAACCTCCGGGCGAGGTTCTCTCTGAGCTCTTCGACCGTGCAGAACCTCTTCACAATCCTGCCGTCCCTTATCAGCGGGGCGAGAATCGAGACCTTCCCCTTAGCTGGGCGCTTCCCTGCCCTGACGAGGGAATCCTCCATGGTAGAGAGATCCCTGTGGACGTCCTTGGCCCCCGCCAGGTCGCCTCTCTTCGCCTTTGGAACGAACTTCCCTTCGGCGTCCTGAATCTCCACCAGCTTCATGTTGAAGTCGATTGAGGGGGCGCAGGCGACGCTGGTGCCCACGCCGAATCCGTCGACGACGTCCCGGAGCTCGCGGACCTCCTTTTCATCGATGCCTCCCGAAACGAATATCTTGACCTTCCTTCCTCCGCGGACGTTCAGCTCCCACCTTACCTCCTCGATGATCTTCCGCCACTCCCCGCGACGGGTGGACGGCGTGTCCAGCCGCACGGCGGCTAGCCTGCTTCCCAAGGTCTTCCAAGCGAGGATGGCCTCCGTCTTCTCGTCAAAGAGGGTGTCGGCGAGAGCGATGCGCGGCACTCCATCAGGTAGAGCTTCGTCGAAGGCCCTCCAGGCGTCCTCCTGCTTGTCGAAGCAAAGGACGAAGGAGTGTGGCATTGTTCCCGACGCGCCAATGCCTAGGAGCCGAGCACCGATGGTGTTCGAAACTCCGTCGAACCCCGCCATGTAGGCGGCCCTCTCGATAAGAGGCGCCAGCGCCGGGTGTGCCCTCCTCGTGCCGAAGCTCAGGAGGTTGCGATCGCCTGCCAGCAGCTTTATCCTGGCCGCTTTCGTCGAGAAGCCGCTGCTGCTGCAGAGGAAGCCCAGGATGGGCGTCTCGAACCTGGCAAAGTACCTGTACCTCCCCCGGATCCTGAGGACGGGCTCGTAGGCGGCTGTCTCCTTCGACGTGACGAAGATCTCCCCCTCCTCCATGGCGTCCACGTCCACGGGGAGGCCTTCCAAGAGCTTCGCCACTTCGTAAATGCCTGTGACGACGCCCCATCCGCTGTCATATGGGAGATGCCTAGTGTAGACCTCCATGGTGACCATGGGGTTCATATCCTTCATCTTGAGGGCCTGTTCAGTGTTGAGGAAGTAGTAGTCGGTAACCTCTCCACCTTTGACCTCCTCATCCTTCGCCACCCAGAATATCCTGTCAGAAAGGTCGTTCAATAAGTGTCTCCACCCCGCCTCGTCTGGCTGAAGACACGTTCCATTCGGGGCATCTTTAAGTCTTCTCTCGAGCGCTGCGGCACAAACCTTTATGAAAAACGCCATTCGACGATTCGCCCATGCTGCCGTCCCCCGTGCGCAATGTCGACCTTCTCGTGAAGTATGAAGGCGTTAAGGCCTTCATCCGTCGTGAGCTCAAAGGCTCGGGCGCGAAGGGCCTCGTCTTAGGGTTGAGTGGCGGCCTCGACTCTTCGATGGCGCTGAAGGCCTGCGTGGACTCGGTGGGGAAGGACTCAGTCCTGGGCCTCCTTCTTCCTGAGGCAGGGCTGACACCCGCGGCGGACCAGGACGACGCTGTGGCGCTGGCCTCGCGCCTGGGAGTGGCGACGGAGAAGATGGACATCTCCCCAATGGTGGAGGCCTTCTCTGGGTTTCTCCCGGGAGACAGGCTGGCCAGAGGCAACCTCAAGGCCCGAGTCAGGATGTCCCTACTTTACTATTTGGCCAATCTTCAGTCCAGGCTCGTCGTGGGGACGGGCGACAGGAGCGAGATACTCCTTGGCTACTTCACTAAGTGGGGGGACGGGGGCGTCGACCTCCTGCCTCTGGCGGGGCTTTACAAGACCGAGCTCAGAGTCCTGGGCCGGTATTTGGGCCTCCCTCCTTCGATCACTGAAAAGGTCAGCAGCCCCAGGCTATGGGAGGGACAGACGGCGGAGGGAGAGTTGGGCATTCCGTACGAACTGGCCGACAGGATTCTGGTCCTTCTCACTCAGGAAGGCCTTTCGCCGGTGGCCGCCAAGGCGAGGCTTTCCGCTGGCCATGAGGTGGACCTCGTCGTGGCGAAGATGGCCACCTCAAAGCACAAGCGAGAAATGCCACATATCTGCCCATAGTATTGGTAAATTGGTAAGTCGGTTTGGAAAAGGTTAAAATAACACTCTAGCCCAACCAAGTTCCAGGGCCGAGGAGAAAGGAGGCATCATGTAACATGCCACTACCAGAGGACGACCCAGCAGCGAGGATCGTGCGCGCAATTATACAGGTTGGACCGGGGAACTATTCTCTCATCTCACGGCTCACCGGCATCCCACCCGAGACGGTCCGATACAAGATAAAGAACCAGCTCTATCGCAGAGGTGTGGCCATCCACGCGCTGATCGACGCGGAGAAGTTCGACCTTCAGAGATACATCGTTATGATGAGCTTTTCCGACAGCTACCAGGCGATTTCGAAATACATACTGCAGTCTCTCCACGAGCTCGCCTACCTGACGTACTATTCGGGCCAGCTCATGTCGAAGGAGTACTACTGCCTCTTCCAGACGCCTAGGCTTTACAAGTCGCAGATGATGGAGTTTCTGGACGAAATGGTGAACCTGGGCATCTTGACAGGGTACTCCCTGAAGCCCATCATCTGGGTGAACTATCTTTCTCTCAGGCCCGAGTACTACGACTTCCAGGAAGGTAGGTGGGACATCGACTGGCAGGCCCTCTCCACAGTGAGCGAAGTCCCGAAGATCGGCGCCTCCTCGGAGTACGACAAGAACGAGTACGACAAGATGGACATCCTTTTGGCGAAGGAGCTCGCCCTAAACTCGCTGAGCACCGTCGCCGAGATGTCGAAGAAGCTCAATATCAACGTGAAGACGCTCCAATACCACTACAACAGCCACGTCCTAGAGCGCAAGATGGTCACCAAGTACATCGTAAGATGGATGGGTGACCTCGAAAGCATCAAGAAGCACAGAATCATCTACGGGCGGGTCTTCGCCAAGGACCTAAGCCAGAGCCAGCTTCAGGATATCAGGAAGGCCTTCTACTCTATACCATTCACCTGGTCCGAAGCGGCCGCCGGAAACAGGGACCTCTACCTGGTGGAGATGGCCGTGCCCGTGGAGCATTACCTATACGTGCAGTACTACCTTAACAACAGCTTGGGCTCCCTCGCGGAGTGCCTAGACTTCAAGACCATTGACGTAGGTAACTCCCTGGCGTTCACCATACCCCACTCCCTTTACGATTCCGTGGCAGGGTCATGGTCCTTCCCTCTGGACGAGAACGTCAAGAAGCTGCAGAATCTCAGGGAAACCCTCAAACAGAATCCTGGCTGAACCTCGGCCAGGGCCTTCTATATAACCTGCGCCGCCACCCGGCCAGCTTCCGCAATGAGGCCTAGGTACTGAAGGGCGGTGAAGGTCACCGTGGCCGCAACGTAAAAGACTAGTTGGAGGAGGAGAGACCGTTCCAGCCTCATCCCAAAGGTGCTAGACATATACGTCGCTCCCAGGATGACCGACGAGCCCTGGACGAGAATGGTCAGGATGAGGTAGACGAGGCCCGTGCCTCCGCCGGCCGTCGGGCTGATGATAGAAGTAGTCAGCGGCAAGACAAGGTAGGGAAGGTAGACGACTCCAGAGGCGAGGAGGCCCGGCAGGTTGGTCCCTCTTCCTGAGAGCAGGTAGGTGGACGCCAGGCTGTAGACCAGATAGATTAACATGCTGAGGGGGAAGAGGGAGACGTCGACCCAGTTGGGGAAGACAGACACGCCAAAGTGCATGAGGACCAAAGCCTGGCCGCCGAAGTAAGAAAGGGCTCCGCCCGTGGCGGCCACTGCCAGCCAAATCAAGGCTGTCTTTATCACCGAGCCCTCCAGTGAAGCGAAGATCCATCCGGGGAGTATGCTGAGGGACCGAGACCTCTGGAGATGGGGGAGGCCTTCTTTGTCGGCCAGCGACGCGTAAAGCTTGATACCTTCCTTGCTGAGGAGGTATCTCCTCGAGCTGTCTTGGGTCACTAGCCCCCTAAGGACGTCAAGATGGTAGTAGAGCGTACCGACAGGGAGTCCCGTCTCCGCTCTCAGCTCAGAAAAGGAGATGGACTCCCGGGTCCCCAGGAGTTCCATGATCCTGCGACGCGCAGGATGGTCCAGCGCCCTGTATTCGTCGCTGGGAGAACGTTCTGCCGGCACGAGGACGGGTCGCTTTCCGGGCGATATAACCAATTCCCTAGTGGCTGGCTGCCATGCCGCGGTGCGCCTCAGCCGTCTCATTGGGCCTACCTGCTAAAAACCTAAAGACGGTACCAAGGGCTTCCTGGCGATCTGCTCTTTTCCTGAATCATATATATTAAGGGTTGACCAATCGTCGACTGCAGGGCGGCTCGCTTTGGGAAAAAGCTAATCATGGCCGCTGTATTATATCCTAACCGCTATCAGAGTATATAGTAGCAGGCAAAAGGTTATAAATATCCCAGAATCATAGGCGTATTGGCAGAACGATGTCCGCCGACAATTCCGGAAGACCGGTTTACTGGGTTCAGGAACCCCAGAAGGGGGCCCAGATTTTCGAGATGTTCATTACGCTGAAGAACCAACCTGGCGCCCTGAACCGAGTAACCACCATACTGGCAGAGCACGGGGTCAACGTGCTGAAGGGCCAAATCTTCACGGAAGGCGACAAAGGCTACTTCGCTGTCTTCGTCGCCTGTACCTCTAGCGCCTTGATCGACGAGATAACCTCGAAGATCAAGGCTCTGGAGGACGTGATCGACATTAAGCATGAGAACAGCTACGTGGACGTCTTCATGTACCCTCTCTCCTCGGGGAGCCAGAGGGCACTCATCTTCTCCGCCAACGCCGTCTATTCGTCATATGCCACCCTAGAGAAGGTCCTTGGCCTCGGACCTGCCAGGGTCATAGTTTACAACTCCGGCTACCAGCTGGGCTATGAGCTGGCGAGTTTCCTCAGGAAGACGACGGGAATCACCTCTTGCAAAGAGTCCGTTGACCTCTTTGTCAAGGCCTTCAGGGCTTCCGGGTTAGGGGTGGTCTCCACCAACCACTTTAGGGAGGAACCCTTCGAAGCAGAGATCAAGGTCAGGAACTTCCTCATATTAGACAATCCCAGCCTGCCATATAGCCCAGTCCTCTGCGATCTTGCCAAGGGCATCGTCTCGGGTGCCTTCGCGTTCATAACTGCTCGCCCAGTGATGGCCGAAGAGGTAACGTGCCAGCTCAAGGGCAACGACAGCGACACCTATTGGATTAGGGAAGCAAATCAACACCCACATCCTATCTGAAAAAGTGAACAAACTCGGCAAAACGATGAAGAATCCGAGCAGGGCCAGCATATCCCTTACCAAAAAGGAAAAACTTATCTAGAGGTGAGTCTAATACCTTTGACGGTGGAACGTCGAATTGGAAAAGAATGAGAAAATGCTGGCCCTCGCAGTAGCAGGATCTGCCGTTGCCGCGATCGCTGTCGCGGCTGCCCTGGGTGTCCCAGTGCAGACAATCCTTCAAGATGCCGTGGGCGGCGTCCTCAGCATCGGTTAAACGTTAGCCTCAAACTTTCAGGCACCCTCGCTTTGACAGAGGGTGCCTTATGCAGCCTTTCCGTTCGCTCTCCTGTTACGGTATCGTCTCCCGGCGGCATTTTGGTGAAGTTCTCGTATCCACAGATTCGGATCATGCCTCTTCACGCGCGGAGCTTCCGCTGGGCCAAATGAACGAAAAAAGGGAAGAATGGATGGGGCTGTTCCTTCAGAATTGGAGCTTCGGCTCCACCATTCTCTTGCGTGCTACCAGTGCCAGCGCAGCGACTCCTAGGATGACTACAGCGCTTGCCGTTACGAAGTATAATCCCGGGAGGGCGCTGACCGACGTGGGGGTCGCGGTCGCGGAGGCCCCTAGAGACGGGACGTTCTGGACGCTGCCCGAGCCGACCCCGATGATCGGGTCATCGGTTATGCTGCTTCCGTGCGGATAGTTCAGCTGAACCTCTTGGATGGCTCCGCTGTTGATGCTCGTCTGGTTGGAGAGCACCGACACCGTGCTGCCATCGACCGTAGCGGTGCTGGCCCAGGTGAAGTAGGCGAAAGCGTTCTTGTATTGCACGGCCGTCGTCTGGTTGTCAGCCCTGGTGACTTGGGCGGATGACGAAACGCCACCGAAGGCGGAGAACAACGCCAGCCTGCTCGTGGTGCTGTTCCATGGGAAGTTGTTGATGATGAAGTCAACCTTGACCTCGGTCGGAGAGATGGGCACTCCGTTGCTCAGGACTACACCCGTGTTGTAGACCTGTGCGACGATTTCGATAGTGCCACCCTCGTACAGAGCCGTCAGGGTGATGTTGTAGCCGGTAGAGCTGCCAGAGGTGATCGATTCCGTCCCGAGTGCCCAGTTAAGCTGGTTGAAGCTGACGACCTGCAGTACGGTGTCGACCCCTTGAGTGAAGAGGCCGTCACCGTTGGTGTCGTTGTATTCGACGAGCTTCTGGACGGACAGGAGTCCCGCCACCCAGTCGGTAGTCCTGGTCGTGTCGACCTTGCTGGAGTTGAGAGATGCCGTGAGGATCGAGGGGTATCCATCGGTACGGAATCCGTTCCGGTTGACTGAAAGGTAGAAGACCTGAGTGCTGTTCCCCAAGTTCACGGAAGTGAACGTGGAGTATCCAAGCCCAAAGAGCCCTGGGGTCTCCACGAGGTTGTACATCGATCCGAAGTTCTTGAGCTTCTGTTCCCTCTGCTGCATCATCTGTTTCAGCTGCTGCCCGACGCCGTCACTCTTGGCCACCGCTGAGGTGGACGTGGCCGCGAACGCCGATACTGATAGGAGGGCGACGATAGCTATCGTCGCCAGTGCGATCTTGCTGTTCGTGTACCTTTACCTCCTTAGGCGAGCAGTTGCATGGTGGGTATTTAATGGGGGACGCTCTAGAGCTCCTGTAGAACTCCTCTTGGGAAGTTCTAGTTCTATGGAACTCTGCAAAAGGCGCCTCCTCCCGGCCTGTAACCATCAAGCTTTAATCCAGCCCGGAGACGTTCCGAACCGTAGATTTCCATGCTGCTTTCCGACAACGAGATACTGAAGAGGGTGGAGGAAGGGAGCCTGAAGGTGACTCCCTTCAACCGGGCCTGTGTGACCCCCAACGGCCTCGACCTCCGCATCGGAGGCGAAGCTGTGATCCTCATTCCCGGACCGGAGTACAATTCCAGGAAGGTCTCCATTTCCGACCAGCTGGAGCTTCCAGCAGGGAGCGTCGTCCTCCTTCTCACCCTGGAGAAAATGGAGCTGCCGCTCGATCTCGTCGCCCACGTCAACCTTAGGAGCACCTATGCCCGCTTGGGATACCTTATTCCCGGAACCATCGTCGACGCCGGCTACAGAGGGAGGCTCACGCTTCAGGTGCGCTCTCCACCGTATCCGTCGACCCTGAAGAAAGGGGAGCGCTTCTGGCATCTCCTCTTCCACGAAGCTAGCCCGGTCGGGAAGGGCTACGGTGGACGCTATCAGGACAGTGTCGGGATCGTCGAAGCCGGTGGACGGACGGACAAGCGTTAAATCTGAACGCCCGCGGGCTATCTGACGAGAAACGGCGGCCGACTATTGCGCTTCCTTCAGGGAGAAAACAAATCTGGCACCCTGGAACTCCTCTTCGCCTACCCGCTTCCAATCTATGGAGTACTTCTTCGACTCTCTCGTGCCTATGACCTCGACGGCCTTGGGTAGTTTGTCCCAGAGCACGTCCACCTTTGCAGGGTCCCTAGTCGAGAGGAGCGACCTCCTTCTCTTCATGAGATATCTTATCGCGACCTTTTGGTAGTCGTAACCCTCGACTTCGACCTTTTCGGTCCCCGTGTCTATCGTGAACTTTCTCTTGACCAAGGCAAGGAATCTCCTATTGTCATAACGTATTCCGGACTGGTGTTAAAAGACTTGTGCACTTCTCGGCTCTCCAGGCGGTCACCCCAGAGGCGTCCGCCTGCGAAAGCTTCTCCTGTGGGCGGGCCAGCGCCTGATGCGCCACAGGTCGTAAAACCATTTTCTCTACTTCCTAGCCGACCGAAGCAGCAGCGTTTCAATTTTTACCATGGTAGAGGCGGCAGACGGCTCTAATCCTTTCTTTCAGATCGTCCGGAAGGTTCCTGGAGTGGGTCGCTAGCCCGCAGAAGGCCAGGTACTCTTCCTTAGTGATGCGTGCGTCGTCGGTCAGCTCCTTATAAGCGTCGCTGGGCGCTTCATCTTTCCCCTTCTCAAGTATAAGGCGAATGGATTCGTAGAGCTCCCAAGGGTAGATGATCCAGGAATCCGTTTCGACGACGAAGAAATCCGGCTTGAGCTTCGACCAAGGCTTGAAGTGGATCGTGGCGGTCTTGACTTGAGCCGCTCCGTCTCGTTGAAGCAGGTCCACCATGGCCATTAAGGAGTCGCCCTGGTCCGAGACATCGTCCACGACAAGGACCTTCCTCTTCTCAACGTCGCCCCTGCTAAGGCGTCGGATCTTAACGGAGCCAGTGGACTCGATTCCGCTGTACCTTTCGACGGCGGGCACCACGTAGGGGATCTTCGTCCCTCCCGCCACGTAGAAGTCCTGGAGGCATCTGAGGACGAACAAGCCTCCCCGGCCGACGCCGACATTCACGTCGGGCGTGTAGCCGCTTGACGAGATGGCTTTGAAGAGCCGGAGTGCGTCGGCCCTGATTTCGTCGTATGAAGGCTTGATGAACTTCAAATGAGGAACTCTACGGTAGCCTCTTCGACTAATAAACGCTGCCCCCTACGTCGGCAGGGCCGCAGGCCGGCCGGGAAATCTGCACTAAGCTTTTACGGGGCTGGGCGGAGTTCGTCTCTCCGATAGGCTTGCGGGCCGCGGACCTCTACGGCAAGATGGCGGAGCTCTCAGCCAGGGGTGAGCACTTCGCTACGATCACGATCATCGGGAGCAAGGGCTCTAGCCCCAGGGGTCTGGGGGCCAAGATGGTGGTTCTGGAGGACGGTTCGCGGATAGGGACCATCGGAGGCGACTGCCTGGAGAACGACGCCGTCGACTTGGCCCTCCAGATGCTGGCCAAGGAAAGGGAGAAAGGGCCTGAAGACGGGAGCAGAGGGGAGTCGGTCGTGGAGGTGCGCTCAATGCTTCTAGAAGAGCAGGACACGGGCGGCGTGGGCATGCTCTGCGGCGGGAAGGTGGAC
The DNA here is from genome assembly GCA_049509455.1 of Conexivisphaerales archaeon. Lineage (GTDB taxonomy): Archaea > Thermoproteota > Nitrososphaeria > Conexivisphaerales > DTJL01 > DATKKG01. The sequence goes on along the minus strand of JBEKZX010000008.1, from coordinate 36,477 downwards.
GTCCTTGTGGAGCTCATCAGGCCAGACTTGAGGCTTGTGGTGCTGGGATCAGGGCCTGTAGCAACGAGCATCGTAGAGCTGGCTCACTTCCTTGAAATGGGGACGGTGCTGGTGGATCCCATACCTCCGTCGGTGATCCTCCCTGGCTCCAACAGTTACGTGAAGGCGCGCCACGAAGAGGGGCTGCCGAAGGTCCATGTCGACGACCAGTCCGGGATCGTCATCGTGACCCGGCACAAGAACGACGTCCCGGCGCTGACGGCGGCACTGAAGACGCGGGCTGGCTACATAGGTATGATAGGGAGCCGCCACAGGGTTCAGACCATTTTTGCCCGCGTGGCGAAGGAGACCGGAATGGACGTCTCCTCCCTCTCTTCAAGGGTTCACGCCCCTGTAGGGCTGGACATAGGAGCTTCGACGCCTCAGGAGATCGCCGTGAGCGTTCTGGCCGAGATATTGACCCACTTCAGGAGGGGGACGAGCAAATCAATGGCGCTCTACGCCCAAGGGCGCCAGTTAGAACCTTCGCGAATCTCGTAGAAAGATTCTTTGTAGTAGTCGAGGCCATGTGGGCGACCGCAACAACGCAAAGCCAGAACAAGTTGAATAATCCCTTGAGAACCACGCCGTCCGACCCCTAACAGTTCTTCGAGCGGGCGACCTCTTATGCGTTGAATGTCCATCCCAAGACAGATCAAGTCAGGTACGAAGAGCACACACTGGCCTCTCGCCCTCCCCCGGTAGCTCACGAGAAGCGAATGGATGGCGACCAGGTCTCAAAGTTAAAAGGTGCCTCCCTCTACATCCCGTCCGCATTGCCAGCCACCGTCGTCGTGGGCCTCCAGTGGGGCGACGAAGGAAAGGGTAAAATCATTGACTTCGTCTCCGAAGGTTTCGACGCCGTGGCACGTTTTAACGGTGGCTCCAACGCGGGCCACACGGTCGTAGTCGGTGGGACAAAGCTGTCGTTTCATCTCCTTCCGTCAGGCGTTATGCGGAACAAGAGGCTCTTCATCGGCAACGGCGTGGTTGTGGACCCAGAGGTCTTGCTGAAGGAGTTGGATGACCTGGCCTCTCTGAACATCCGGCCTGACTTGCTGATCAGTGACAGGGCCCACCTGACCCTTGGGCCTCACAAGTTCAGGGACAGGTTCGAAGAGGGGAGGCGTGGAGCCTTTTCCATAGGGACCACTTTGCGGGGAATATCACCAGCCTTCTCGGACCGTGCCTCGAGGGTGGGGGTCAGGGCGGGCGATCTTCTTGAAGACGAAGCGCTCAAGATGGCCTATGAAGCCTTCGCGGGGTGGAACCGCGTCCTGATCAATGAGGTATACGGAGAGGACGGCGACGCCATCGTCAAGGATTCCTTCGCAGAGCTGAAGGAGGTTGCGCCACGACTGAGGCCCTACGTGGGCGACGTGTCGGCGGAGGCCAATGACCTTTTGTCGAAGGGAGGTAAGCTGCTGCTAGAAGGCGCCCAGGGCTACTTCCTGGACATAGACTACGGGACCTATCCTTACGTCACCGCTACGCACACCACGGCTTCGTACGCGCCTGCCGGGATAGGTATCCCTAGCCAGGGCGTGCAGAGGGTTATCGGCATTATCAAGGCGTACTGCACGAGGGTGGGTGCCGGGCCATTCGTTTCTGAGATCAGTGGTCCCCTTTGTGAGGCCATCAGGAAGAAGGGCGGAGAGTACGGAGCGACCACGGGGAGACCTAGGCGAGTGGGATGGTTCGACGCCGTTGCTGTCCGGAGCGCGGCGAACTCCAGTGGCGTCACCGAGCTGGCCGTCACCAAAGTGGACGTGTTGGGTGGCCTCGAAAAGGTACCCGTCTGCGACGGATACATGGACGCCGGAAGGGTCGTGGCTAGACCCCCTTCAACCATAGTCCAGCTGCGCCGGTGCAGGCCGCATTACCTGGAGGTGCCAGGCTGGCCGGATCTCAGCCCTGAGGAATGGAGGGACAAGGCGAAGGGAGGCATAGGAAGCCTGCCGGAGGACCTGAGGTCCTACTTGAAGATGATCGAGTCGTCGATCGGGTTGCCCATAAGGTATGTTTCGTATGGGCATGACCGGGCCGATACGCTGGAGCTGGGAAAGGATGTCTCCTGACAGCTCGCTCTCGATGGTCTCGCCCATCGACGGCCGCTACCGGAAGGATGTGGGTGAGCTCTACCGCTACTGCTCCGAGTTCGCCCTCCTTCGGTACCGAGTCCTAGTGGAAGTGAGATACCTCGAAGCCTTTGCATCCCAACTGGGCAGCCGGCTGGAGGTCAGCGAGGAGGACGTCCGCTTTCTTCGCAAGATATCGAGCGGCTTCGGCGAAGAAGAAGCACGCGAAGTCAAGGCATACGAAGAAAGGGTGGGGCACGACGTCGTGGCGGTGGTGGAGTACCTCAAGTATCGGTGCAGGAGGGGCGGCCATGGCAAGCTCGCACGGTACGTTCATTTTGGCCTCACCAGCGATGACGTGAACAACCTATCATACTCACTCATGCTGAAGGACGCTTTGCTCAAGCTCTATATCCCGGCCCTCTTGGAGCTCTGCCGGGTCCTGTCGGAGCAGGCGAAAGAGGCAAGAACGGCACCGATGCTGGGGCACACGCACGGACAACCAGCGTCACCGACCACCCTGGGCAAGGAGTTGGCCAACTATCTGATCCGGCTAAGCCGCATTGCGGGGACGCTGTCGGTCGCCGAGTTCCCGGGAAAGGCCACCGGTGCCGTGGGCAACTTCAGTGCTCTACATTTCAGCTATCCCGAAGTGGATTGGGTCAAGTTCAGCTCCGCTTTCGTGAGCTCGCTGGGCCTGAGGCCCGAGATCTACACGACACAGGTCCTGCCGCACGACGGCGTCACCTCCGTCCTTCAGACCCTGGCCCTGGCCGACAGAGTCCTTCAGAACATGGATGTGGACCTCTGGCTCTATTGCTCCCTGGGATACCTCAAGGTGAAGAGTTCCCAGGGCCAGGTGGGCTCTTCAACGATGCCGCACAAGGTGAACCCCATCGACTTCGAGAACAGCGAAGGTAATGCCAAGGTGGGAGGCTCCCTTCTGGACCTACTCTCATCTGAGCTGGAGATGTCGAGGATGCAGCGCGACCTCTCCGATTCGACCCTCAAGCGGAACTATGGTGTGGCCTTCGCGCACTCGCTTCTCGCGGTTAAGAAGGCCTCAGCCGGCCTAAGGAAGATCGAAACTGATCTAGAGCAGATGAACCGTGACCTCGACGGCCACGCCGAAGTCCTCGGCGAGGCGCTGCAGCATTCCCTGAGGAAGTTGGGGAGGGAAGGTGCCTTCGACGACGTCATGGAGTTGCTAAAGGGGCGGACGCTCAGCGTCAAGGAGTTCAGGGAGACCGTCCGCGCGTCCCCGGTGGGTGAAGACACCGATCCCGTGCTCCTCACTCTGACCCCGCAGCAGTACGTCGGGCTGGCGCCGGAGCTGGTGGACTTGGCCTTGAAGGAGGCGTCAGCGACAATTGAAGCAGCTCGCGCAAGATGCAATAAGCATGTTTCCTGCTGGTGAGCGCTGTTTCAGGCGATCAGTCTCAGCGGGCGCCGGTCTCTAGGGTCTCCTGAATTTCCTTGACGACTTTCGCGTTTTGGTACAGGTCGGGCGTCTGGACGTACACGACGTCGATGAAGTCGGACTTCAGCAGTTCCTCGACCCTCTGTGAGAAGGCCGCAGACCTAATGGTCATCTTCTCGGTATATGCCTCAAGGCACGCCTCCATCTGGCTCCTGAACAGCGCCAACGCCCCCACAAGGTCATCCAAGGTATGGACATAGGGCAGCCTGTGCCGGACAGTCTCTGCAGCCCCGGACGGAAGGAAGAGAAGGGAGATGACGGCGTAGGCGGGCCTCCCGGGGGCGAGGTCCACCCTTCGCCAGACCTTCTCAAAGCTGGTCCTCTGGGGCCTCTCCATGAAATGGGTGTCTTTCAAGAGGAGGCCCTTCGCGAATATGAAGTGCCAGAAAAGGTTCTTCGCGAAGAGCCTGTTGACCTTCTCATAGCTAGTGACATAGAGGCCCACGGAACTTCCGCGCCTGTCCTCGAAGCTGTCCAGCTGATGGAGGAAGGTAGCGAGATCGGCGAATTCATCGATGGTGACGCCCAGAGCGCCCTTAGAGGTGTCTTTCAGGGCGAAAGAGCCCATTACGCGCCTCGCGGAATGGAGAATCTCATCTCGCTCATCCCCTACGCAGAAGAAAGCGCCCTCTCCAGCGAGCACCGCTCCGCAGGCGGGATCATGGGTCGGCCTCACGGGTCCATCCAGCTCGAACTCCTCGTTGGAGTTATAGACGAAGGCTCGCATCTCTCCTCTAGAGCAGGATGAGGTCCATTTATCGTTTCAAATGGAAACATGGGACCAGTTCTTATACCGACGGAGGGAGAAGGACTTGCGAACCTGCTTGACTCGCCTTATTCCGCCCCTCTATGCCAGCCATCTAAAGGAGGTGTTGGCCGCACGGATGGAACTGCCGGTAGAGCTCGCCATCGAGACCTGTGAAGGGTGCGAGAATTGTGACAGGGCCGTGGCCCTCGCATTAGAGCTCATGGAGCTGAGCGATAGTATAACGATAAAGGTGGACGAGCCCCTTCCGCCAGCCACCGGAGCAGCCTGGCGCGACTTGAAGAGGCCCTCCTTGACCGTCAGAGGGAGGGGCGCGTCCTCTTTGGTGTTTTACGGTGCACCCATAGGTTCCGAGTTGGACGTCCTCGTCGATGCCTTGTTCGCAGCCTCTAGAGAGAGGAGCCGCCTCCCTCCTTCGATGGTGAGGGCCCTCCGAGCGCTTCGGGAGGACGTCTGCGTCGAGATCTTCGTGTCGCCCGCCTGCCGTAGATGTCCCCCCGTGGTTCGCTTCCTGATGGAGGCCGGGATTGAGAGCAATAGACTTAGTGTCAATGTGGTCGAGGCCTACGAGTTCCCCGATTTGACCCAAAAGTACGGTGTGAAATCTGTCCCGGCGGTCGTAGTTGGTTCCGGCGCGGTCAAGCTTTACGACGCTACAGTGGCAAAGGTTGCTGCTCTTCTACTGGAGATGGCGACAAAGCAGGCGCGTGTTCGGGCTGACCTCCTGCAACTGGACTGCCCTTATAGCCCGGATGCCGTCTCGATAGCGACATTTGGTAACCAAGAGAAGCAAGCTTGTGATGGCCGCGAATCGAAGGAGAGTCGACGGCCTCTGTCCGCTGCTAATAATGGCTACGACTTCTGCGATGGAAGGGACGGATACGCACGTCAACTTCACTTTTGGGGGGATGAAGCTGCTAACGGAGTCTACGGCGGCGTTCATAGAACCGGCAGCCAACCTAGGCCTCCCAAAGGAGCAGCTCACTCAGCTGCTTTCCAGGGAGGGGACGCTCACCCTGTCACAGATGCTGAAACAGGCAAGGAAAAGGGAGTCAAAATCCACGCCTGCTCCTCTAAGATGGGCCTCTTTGGCACCGAGAAAGAGGGCCTTTCAGGAGTGGTCGACGACGTCATAAGAGCTTCAAGCTTCTTGAAGTTGGCGACAGACCCGGACGCGGTTATACTTCTCACTTAGCGGCCCTGGTGCGCTTTCGGAATTCGGCGTACTTCTCGCCGAGGGCCTTAATGTGTTCTATGTCCATTTCACCGTCTTCCGACAAGATGTGCTGAACGTAGCCAAATGGCGTGATGTCGAACCTCGGCTGGTAGCCCACGTCTCCGCTGGCCGCCTCCACCTCTAAGGTTACCTCCTCTCCCGAGGGATGGACCTTGATGCTCTCAGCCAGGAAAAAGACCTGCCTTCCCTCGACGTATGCGATTTTTGCGACCGTGCTGCTGCCGAGCTTATTGATCACCGACCCGTCGGCGAGCACAGCGTCGGCACCAAGCAACACGACGTCCACCTTGGGCATTATGCTGCCCACCACCATGTCGGGGACCAAGATGTTACGGATACCCTCCGCCGACAGCTGGGCCGAAAGCGCCTCTCCCTCATGTCCAGGGTCCGAGACCGTGACGAAGACCTGGGCCAGCCGCCCTCTGATCCTGCGGAGGGTCTCAAGGACCGTTTGGCTTTGGCTGACGGTAAGGACGACTATGGGCCTGTCGATGTATGGAACAAAGGCGTTGCTTATCCCTGACTTGGAAAGGACGAGCTTCCTCTGGAGCTTCTCCGCTTCGCTAGCAGCCAGCTTGCCCACCTCGCCTTCGCCCGCTCTGTCGATGACTCTGCAGCACAGCTCCGAAGAAGCGTTGCCAACGCAGACCATGGTGGGCCTGGCCTTGAGGAGCTGGCGCGCCACCCCTTTGAGCATCTTCTGATTCGCACCTTCCGTATCGGCAAGAGGCTTGAAGGCGTCCAGGGCCCTTATGGCGAGCCCGATAGCTCCGCTCGTCCTGTCGGACCTCACCTCCCTTATTACCTTCAGGGTCTCTTTGGGGTACTTCAACGACAACCAGTTACTGGTCTCTTTGTATTTATCGCTTTGGCTAGACGATTCCCAACTTGCGCCCTACCCTTTCGAACTTGGATAGCGCAAAGTCGAGGTCAGCCTGCGTATGTCCGGCGGTCACTATGGTGCGAACCCTCGCCCGGTCCTTGGTTACCATGGGATAGACGATGGGGGTTACGAAGGCTCCCTCCTCGAAGAGTCCCTGGGCCAGCGCCTGAGCCTTTCCGCTGTCACCCACGATGACGGGTGTGATGGGCGTCTGGCTGCGACCCGTATCGAAACCTAGCTTTCCGAGACCCTCCTTGAAGTATGCTGTGTTCCGCCAGAGGGTCACGAAAAGCTCGGGATGCTCCTGGACATAGCGGACCGCGGCCAGGTTGGCAGCGGCAACGGCCGGGGGATGCGAGCCAGATAAGAGGAACGGACGTACTTTGTTGAATAGGTAGTCGCAGAGGACCTTACTGCCCGCAACGTAGCCGCCCACGCAGCCGAACGCCTTCGAAAAGGTGCCCATCTCGACGTCGACCCTCCCTTGCAGTCTAAAGTGGTTCACCACGCCCCTCCCGAGATCGCCGAGGACCCCTTCGCCATGAGCGTCGTCCACGTAAGTGATCGAGGCGTAGGCTTCAGCGAGTTTGACGATTTCCGGGATGGGCGCGATATCGCCGTCCATGCTGAAGACGGCGTCCGTTATTATGAGGACGCGTCGGAAGGAGGAAGCTCCTTCCAGTGCTTCCTTTAGAGATTCCATGTCGCAGTGCCCGTACACTCTCCGCTCTGCCTTGCTCATCCTTATACCATCGATTATGCTTCCGTGGTTCAGCTCGTCACTTACCGCCACGTCGCCTTCTCCGATTAGGGTCGGGATGACTCCGAGGTTCGTCGCGAAGCCGCTCTGGAACGTTATGGTGGCCTGCGCCTCCTTGAATCTAGCCAGCTCCTCCTCTAGCTGAACGTGGATTTTCATGGTGCCCGAGATGACCCTCACTGCGCCGGAGCCGACCCCATACTCGGCCAGGGCCTTGATGGCCTCTAGCTTGAGTTCGGGATTGTTCGCCAAGTTCAGGTAATTGTTGCTGCACAGCATGAGCACTTTCTTTCCGTCGACGGTGACCCAGCTGTCAGAAGGTCCCTCAAGCACACGCTTCCTCCATAGGACGTTGCCGGCGGCCATCTGGTCGAGCTCGGCCTTGGCTATCGCGTCGATGTCATCCTGGCGTGGACTAGACATTGGTACGGCCAGGCCGGCAGTGATATTTATCGTTGTTCGGAGACGATCGGAGACCTCAATGCCAGATGGCGTGTCAAGTCAGCTGAGGCCTAGTGAAGGGCCATCGCGTCCGAGCCCATTCTATGAAAATGAAGCTAGCCACGGTGTCAGATAGTTGGGGGGATCTTCCGCCCACTTCTAGATCATCACCTCCACGCTTGTTGGCGGCGATTCCTGATTCAACATTTGCAGAAAAACTATGCCCGAACTGGGATAACCTATAAATGCGGACGTCGAATCCTCTAATTCGACATGAAGGCCGTCGTAAAGGCCACGCCTGCCTACGGCGCCGATTTCCTGGACGTTCCCGAGCCCGCGATAAAGAAGCAGGAAGTGTTGGTCAAGGTCAAAGCGACCAGCATCTGCGGCACGGATGTCCACATCTACGACTGGAACGAATGGGCGGCGGCAAGGATCCATCCTCCCCTTGTCATCGGCCACGAATTCGCTGGCGAAGTCGTCGAGGTGGGCAGGGATGTCGGAGGGCTCGTGGTAGGTGACAGCGTCTCCGGGGAGACGCACATTCCCTGCCAGCGGTGTGAGCAGTGCAGGACGGGGAATTATCATATCTGCGAGAACGTCCTCCTCAGGGGCGTAGACATCCAGGGATGTTTCGCCGAGTTCGTGGCGCTGGACGAGACAACGGCCTGGCGCAATGACAGGAGCCTGCCGTTTGAAGTGGCCTCCGCCCAGGAGCCCTTGGGAAACGCAGTGCACACGGTCTTCTCGGGGGGCGGCGTCGAAGGGAAGACGGTGGCCATATTCGGCTGCGGTCCCATCGGAATCGCGTCGGCCGGGGTTTGCAGGATGTCTGGGGCCGAGAAGATATTCGCCGTGGATATATCGGATTACAGGTTGAAGATGGCCCAGGAGTTCGGGGCAACCTATACGATCAACGCCAAAGAGTCCGACCCCGTGAAAGAAATAATGCTGGAGACCAATCGACGAGGCGTTGACGTCTTTCTCGAGATGGCGGGGACCGCAGAGACTATCCATCAAGGCCTTGCGGTCCTCCGGTCCGGAGGGAGGGCGTCTCTGCTGGGGCTTCCCTCGAAGCCGGTGGAGATCGACTTCTCGAATGACATCGTTCCGAAAATGGTGAGCTTGAACGGCGTATATGGCCGCAGGATGTTCGAGACATGGTACACCGTTGCATCCTATCTGAGATCGGGCAAGATAGACTTGGGCAAGCTCATAACCCATCGGCTGAAGATGAGCGAGTACCAGAAGGCCTTCGAGCTGATGAAGTCTGGGCAGAGCGGGAAGGTTGTAATGACCCCGTAGGTGTCCGCCCCGGTCCAATGTGGGTCGTCGTCCTTGTCCGCCGAAGTCAACACGGGGCGCCATTCTGCACTCCTCAGAGAACTCTAGCCCATATGAACCGTAGCATCAACATGGCTGGTGGGAACTCGGCTCGGCCACCTTGAATTGCGCCCGCTATGTCTCTCAGCCGGGTCGGCCTCGCCTCTATGCATCGACTCCCGAACACATCCAAAGCATGAAGTAGTTAGAAATCGACTCACAGGTCTAACCGGGGAGGTCATATCCCTCGTAAAGCGCGGAGCTGTCGTCCACGAAAACGTCCTTAAGGCAGTCCCGTGCCAGGGCCTTCATCTCTTCATCATAGAACTTGGAATGCTTCACGAGCGTTTCGAAGGCGTGAAGCTTCTCTTCCTCAGAGAGCGTAGCGAAGTACTCCTTGACTTGAGAATCGTTCATCTCCAGCAAGTCCTTAATGTTCATCATTGCGGACGTCCAGGCCTCTGCTCTGTATCCCGTCACGCCGATATAAAATGATGATGGAGCGTGTCAGGTTGCGCCGGCTCCCAGGCTTCCTGGCGTGAGAATCGCACGAGAGGAATCCATCAGAGCTGCACAGGGGCAAAGACTCATATATTGTGAGCCCCAGGTTTAGCATGATCTATAATGACCGAGATTACCGAGCTTCTGAACAAGGCTGAGGCTGGCGAGTTGCAAGCCGTACTCCAATACATGTGGCAGCACGTCATGGTCAACGGTTTGACGGGCCCACAGGTAGCGGACGTCCTTAGGAACACTTCCATTGATGAGATGAAGCATTATGAGAAGATCGCCGAGAGGCTGGACTACCTAGGAGCGGTGCCTACCACCGAGCCCGACCCCATCGCTCACAGCAGGACCACCAAGGCCATGATCAAGGACGATGTCAAGGCAGAGGAGACCACGATAAAGCTCTACAAGCGGATCATCGACGTGGCCGTCAAAGCGAAAGACCACGCTACCGCCGAACTCTTCGAAGACATAGAAGCCGACGAAGAGGAGCACCACCACGTATTCCTTGCGCTGCTCGAATGAGGACACGGCCCTCCCTTTGAGGCAACGACGTGACAGCGTAGTTTCGACCATCGTAATGTGCAAGCAGGAGAGTGGGCCCGCCCTGTGTAGTCTTCTTCCTCTATCTGGTTGCGGAGTCAGCCTTATGTGTGAGAAGCAGAACTGAAGGGCGAAATGGCATCGCCCTACGCCGACGAATCGGTCCTCACTTCGACCGCCTGGGTGGAAGACCATCTTCGCGACGCGGACCTGAGGATCGCAGAAGTCGACTACGACCCCGTCTCAAACTACTTCCTCGGTCACATCCCCGGAGCCATCCTGTTGGATTGGCGAAGGGACTTTAACGACCCTTTGGCGAGGGACATTGTCCGGAAGGACGCATTCGAGAAGGTCATGGGCGATTTAGGGGTCAGCAACGAGGAGACCTTAGTCTTATATGGCGACTTCAGAAACTGGTTCGCCGCCTTTGCATTCTGGGTCTGCTGTTACTACGGATGCGAGAAGGTTCGGCTGATTAACGGAGGGAGGAAGAAGTGGCTGACAGAGGACCGACCGGTGACCAAGGAGGTCCCTAGGTTTCCTCCGGAGCCCTTCTATGCGGGCTCCCCCGACGACACGATCCGGGCATTCATGCCCTACGTGCGTAGCTCCCTTCATGTGAGAGGAAAGGCGCTGGTCGACGTCAGGAGCCCGAAAGAGTTCTCTGGAGAGATACTGGCCCCGCCAGAATACCCCACGGAACAAGCCCAGAGGGGCGGCCATATCCCTGGCGCAGTCAACATCGCTTGGAGCCAGGCCATCAAAGACGACGGGACCTTCAAATCATTCAAGGATCTGAAGGCCCTTTACGAATCTGAAGGCGTGACTCCTGACAAGGAAGTGATCACGTATTGCAGGACAGGCGAAAGGTCCTCTCACACTTGGTTCGTGTTGAAGTACCTATTGGGCTACCCTCGCGTTAAGAACTACGACGGCTCCTGGGCGGAGTGGGGCAACGTGGTGAAGAGCCCTATCGACAAGTAAGCGGCATCGGCCTTTCTTTTTCGGGACTATGAAATAGAAAGATTCGTTTTCCTTTCTGGTTTCCAGTATCTTCTGGCCGGTTTAGAGCTCCCAGCGGGCTATCTCCATTACAGGAGTCCTGTCATCGTCAACGTTCCCCACCTGAAGTTCTTGACGTCATAAAGCATCGATCCGAGGAGCTCGCAATGGTCGACGAGCAACTGGCCAAGGCTGGCTTGGCCTCCTATGCTCTTTGCCCATTTGTTGAGCTCGGACGATTGCTTAGAACCACCGAATGTAGCTCACGTCGCGAGCGGCGACTATGACGGCTATAGCAGACATCACCACCAGTATCAATACCGATATGACTAGCCCTGGGTTGAGCATCAACACAAGGATCGTAGTGATAAAGTTGAGCGAGACGAACATCATGAGGAAATACTTGACGAATCGGAGGGCTCTCTTCTTGTTCAATAGGAACACACAGCTTGCCGATGACACCGCATGGCTTCCAACGCCTTTAGAGTTTTTCGCCTCGAGCGACGACTGGCGATGCGGACGTCTTCTCGGCTCGACAGTATCTATCTGGCTTCCCGGTTGAGCTACCGCGCGCTCATGATAAGGACCCTGGAGGGGCCGTCTGGCCTGCAGTTTAGACCGTGCTTCCGGATCCTTTGCTTGAACTGAGCCTATTCCATAAGACCCGATGCTGGCTCGCGGCGGTCGTACAAAGTCTGCGGACGCATTGACAGTGAGAGAAGCTTCACGTTCCGGTGGCGCCGCCGGCCTTTCGGGCCTTCCAGTAGCAATGCTTGTTCTTATGGGTGCGGCCGTCCTTTCTATGCCTAAACTCCCAGTAGTAATACGGACCTCCTCCGGGGTTCTTCCCTGTCCGCGCCGTCAGGTAGGGCTTCCAGGACGCCCTCCCGCACTTTGGGCACCTGACGAGGTCCCCCTTCTCCTCGAGTTCGATCCTGAAACCGTCCTTTTCCAGCACGATTGGCGGCATCTGGCGTGTGCAAAACATTGCAACGGGGCCTTGAGCCTTAGTGTTGCTGCGCTAATCGGGTTGACAGGCGTGCCTAACACGATTGACCAAAAACTCCTTGCACGTCCCGCGGCGCGCTCAACACCTAAGGAGGGGCCCAGTTACTTGCCCAGAGACATACGGTGGCGCGGTTGCTGCGCTCTGCTATGACACCCTCCTGACGCCTAGGAAAGGAATTTTAACGGCACGTCTCCGACCAATTGGTATCTTGCCCGCTAAAGTGAAACGGATACGACTGGAGGAGGGCATATCGAGGCTCTGCTCTCTCTTGGAACGGAAGCCCTCCGAGAAGGTGCCGATATCGGCCGCCATAGGAATGTCGCTGGCAGAAGACGTGACTGCGGGATGGTCGCTGCCACGCTACGACATCAGCCACATGGACGGTTACGCGGTGATCTCTGAGGACCTGCAGTCGGCTTCTGACGGAGGTCCTGTTTCCTTGAAAATAGTTGGCATCTCCCGGCCTGACGGCCTTCCGTCATTTATGCGGTCCGGGGAATGCATGAGGGTCTTAACCGGAGGCCGCCTTCCCGAGGGTGCCGACGCGGTGGTTCCCCAGGAGCAGGTTAAGGCCAAAGAAGGAAGGGCATCGTTTGGCAGCCCGGTCCAGCCGTTTAGTGACGTACACCGAGCCGGCTCCGACGTCGCGAAGGGCGACCTGTTGTTGACCAGAGGACGACTCTTGGGCGCCCGGGAAGTCAGCTTCCTCGTGGCTTTGGGTGTGGCCGAAGTCGTCGTCTGCCCGAAGCTGCGCGTGGGCGTTTTGGCCACTGGCAGCGAGCTTATCGAAACCTTCGCCGAAAGGACGGAGGGCAAGATCAACGAAGGTAACAGGATGATCATCATGGAGACGCTAGGGAAACTGGGCTTCGAAACTGAGAGCCTCGGGATCGCCGCCGACGATCCCCATCAGATTGCCGCCGCCATCAGACGGGGCCTCAAGCGTTGTGATGCCTTCGTTACTACGGGAGGCTCTTCCGTCGGCGAGGCCGACTTCGTGCCCGAGGCCTTGAAGCTCCTTGGCGGGGTTGAGGTGTTCCATGGCCTCCTGATGCGTCCTTCAAGGACCGCCGGTGCCTTCCTTCTAGGCACGAAACCAGTGTTCGTCCTTTCGGGGCTCATCCAGGCAAGCGTCAGCGCCCTCCTCAACCTCGTGTATCCTTCTTTGGAGTTCATGGAGGGACTGGGCTGGAGGAACTTGCCCACGGTGACCGCCTTCCTTGGCAAGGAGTTTACCTTGAAGAAGAGCGACCCATTCAAACAGGTGGTCTGGGTCCGCTTGAGGGCCGTCGGAGGGAAGCTCATCGCTGAGCCGATGATCCCAGCGAGCACGTCCCGTCACGTCATCACTCGGACGAACGGATTCTTCCTCGCTGAGGGCGATGGCACACGGAAGGAGGGCGACGCCGTGGATGTCCGGCTCCCCTACGGGTTCCGCCTCGAAGATTCGCTCGGTGGACGCTGAACGTCATCGGCGTCGGTAGACTCCCTGCGAGCCACTTTCAGGGAATGGGGGGCATGGTGTCCCATATCGAGAATAGTGCTTCCTCGTGTCACTATCCTAGGTCCGGCCAGTGATCAGCCGACACAGCAAACCTTTTATCCGCTGGTCAGGGCACGAACCCAAGATAGAACAGGATGTCTTACTGCGTAAAGTGCGGCAAACTGCTCGGCGACGACGTGTATTTCTGTCCTGCCTGTGGAACGCCTGTAGCTGGCAGGACTCCCTCTCAGGGGTCCACATTCAGTCAGCCGTTCGCGGCCGCGCCCGTCAGCGGCATCGACGCCCTGACGAAGGACCAGATGGTCCAGGGCTACTGGCTTAGAAGATTGGCCTCTTTCATCATTGACGCCATCGTAGTCGGCCTCGTTTTTTGGATCTTGGCCGCCGTCCTCGTCTTGCCCTCCGTCATCGGCGGTTTCTTATCGGGGAACACGATCAGCATCGCCAGCATCTTCGGCGCCAGCGCTTATTCATTCTTCGAGAGCGTCGTCCTGGTGCTCTACTTTGCCTTCACTGAAAGCCTCTACGGCGTGACGCTCGGCAAGAGCATCTTGGGCCTAAAAGTAGCGACTCTCGACGGAAGGCCCTTAACCCTCGAGCAGGCTTTGATTAGGAACGTCAGCAAGATTTACTGGGTGCTCCTCCTCCTCGACGTGGTCATTGGCCTCGCGACTCAGGCGGAGTACAGGCAGAAATTCAGCGATAAGTATGCCAGGACCGTCGTCTTAGATCGTTAGGGCGGTGCTCGGTTATTATTATGCGCTGAACGGGGTGAAGCTATAGCTACTAAGGGCCATAGCACTCGTAAGGCTTCCCCCCGTTGATATGCTCCACGGCCTTTTCGACTATGGTGTCGGAGACCTCCAGCCACTTGTGGTTCCAATCCAGCTCGGATACGGAGACCACGGGTCGGCCCATCTCGTTCAGCGCCATGAACCAGAGAGGCCTTCCGAAGAAGGGCTTCACAATCCTGACTTCCCATCTGTGACATTTCAAGGCATCACCTTTCCCCCCTAGGTATCGGCAGCTCCGGCAATACTTGGAAAGCCAGATGATGTCCCTCTGTGGCCGATGGACCTTGGCCACCTCCTCCAGGATCCTCTCGTTCTCCTTCTTCGCCAGGTCCAGGAGCCGTTGCTTCCCCTCGTCCGTTTTCAGGTAGTAGTCAAGGTTCTCGGTTACCTCTTCGACCCATTCCGGCTTCTTCTCAGAGGTCTCGTCAGGGGTTTCCAAGTCCGGACGAGTTTAATGGCTGGCCCATAATTAAACGTATCAAGCTCTCATGAGCATGGTGTTCATGAACGCGGCGCGGTCCGCCGTGCGCAGGAATTAGGACGCTACCTTGAAACAGTTATTAAGGAAAACTCGAGGCAATACGGCTCGTGGAGAAGGGAGACCCCAAGCTTCTTACGAGGGTACTCAAAGTTGACCCCCTGAACCCCGAAGCTGGGCTCATTCGCATCGCCGCCGAATATATCCGGCGAGGTGACATCGTCGCATTCCCTACCGAAACCGTGTATGGTCTGGGCGCCGACGCCACAAATGGCTCCGCTGTGGGCAAGGTCTTCGCCGCGAAGGGTCGGCCGGGTGACAATCCTGTCATCGTGCACATCGCCACCATGGACCAGCTCAAGACGGTGGCCAAGATCGTCGACCAAAGAGCGTTGGACCTCGCTGACGTGTACTGGCCCGGCCCCTTGACTATGATCTTCCAGAAGTCAGAGCTTGTGTCGTATGAAGCCACCGGCAATCGTGAAACGGTTGCGGTCAGGATGCCTGCGCACCCGGTGGCGCTTTCTCTGATAATGATGTCGCGGCGGCCCATAGCGGCCCCCAGCGCCAACGTCTCTGGCGGGCCCAGCCCGACCACTGCGAATCACGTCCTTAAGGACCTTGAGGGGAAGGTGCCCCTCATATTAGACGGCGGGGAGACTGCCTTCGGTGTCGAATCTACGGTGGTGAGCTTGACCACCAATCCGCCTACGGTTTTGAGGCCAGGGCCCATCACGCCGGACGAACTGGCTGGGGTGATCGGCGAAGTCTCGGTGGTGCCTGTGCAGCCGGCAGACAATGAGGTCGTCCCCGAGGCTCCGGGGATGAAGTACCCGCACTACGCCCCCAGATCGCCGCTCATACTGGTCCTGGGAACCCCCAACGGGATGGCCGACAGGATTTCAGCCATGGCTCGCCTGGAAGTTGCTCGCGGACACAGGGTGGGCGTCCTCGCCACCGAAGAGACGAGGGGGAAGTATCCGAAGGACTGGAGGGTCCTTTCGGTTGGGACACGGTTCAACCCATATTCCATAGCGCACAACCTATATTCCACGCTGCGTGAATTCGATTTCGCCGGAGTGGACGTGATCTATGCCGAGGGCTTCGAAGAGAGGGGCATCCTCCTCACCGTGATGAACAGGCTCCGAAAGGCAGCTGTGCAGGTAGTCGACGAGGCGTGACCATCTCGCACCCAGAGTGCCTCTCGCACCCATGAAACTGAAATGAACACTTAAGCTGGCCGTCCGACCACTGGGCCTCGAATGTCGCGAAAAGAATCTTTGATCAGTCTCCGAAGCATGGAGCCCGAGCATCGGGTGGAGACCTCGGAGGGCGGCTGCAGACCCTTCGTCAGCCTGTCCACAACTGCGGAACCATATCCCCATCAGGCCTCACCAAATGGCCGGGAAGGCGACAGAGCAGGAGCTGGAGGAGGGGAGATCACGATACCGCATTCCCGTGCTGTGGACAATCTCACAAATGTAAATAAGATGGATTCTTGAGAGTTGGTCAGCTTGGTGCTGGCGAAGCTCCGTTTCACGCTAAACGGTGAGAGGGTATCGGTCTCGGCTCCTCCTGCGAAGGCCTTGCTGAGGCTCCTTCGTGAGGACTTCGGATTGACCGGGGCCAAACCAGGCTGCGAAGCGGGAGAGTGCGGCTCATGTACCGTCCTGCTAGACGGTAAGCCCGTCACCTCCTGCTTAGTGCTGGCCGCGCAGGTGAATGGTCGCGAAGTTACCACGGTCGAAGGGCTGGATAGGATGGGCGAACTCGATAATCTCAAGCTTTCATTCGCTTCGGAAGGAGCCGTGCAATGCGGCTACTGCATTCCCGGTTTCGTGATCACTTCGTACTATCTGCTCAAGTCCAACCGCTTGAAAGAGTTGGATTCGCTTGGGAAGGAATTGGAGGGGAACATCTGCCGCTGCGGAGGCTACCCGAAGATTATGGCGGCTGTTAAGAAGGCTGCCTCCGCCTCCGGAGGAGGGAAGAGTGTATGAGATACTCGAGCATCCAGGTCAGCTCTCCCCGCAGCATCGAGGAGGCGCTTGAGCTGCTGGCCTCGCATGGGAGCGACCTGAGGATCGTATCCGGCGGAACCGATGTCGCCGTCTACATGAAGGACGGCGCGCTCAAAGAGTCGACGCTTCTTGACATCAGCAGGCTGAAAAGGCTCGATTACATCCGGGACGGTGGTCCGTTCATCAAGATCGGTGCCCGGAGCACCTTTTCGAAGATAGTCCGAAGCCCTCTGGTCCGGCATTGGGCGCCACTCCTTTCAGAGGCGGCCCTAGAGGTGGGTTCCCTGCAGATAAGGAACCTGGCCACCCTTACGGGGAACGTCTGTAACGCTTCGCCTGCTGCGGACTCACTTCCGCCACTCTACGTACATGAAGCCAGTCTCGTGCTTACCAGCGCTAGGGGGAACAGAGAGCTCAGCGTCGGGGACTTTGTGCTCGGCCCGAGGAAGACCGCCAGGGGTCCCGATGAGCTCGTGACCGAGGTTCGTATACCTAAGATGGAGAAGGGAACGCATAGCTTCTTCAGGAAGCTCGGCTTGAGGAGCTCGCAAGCTATCTCGGTGGCAAGCGTGGCAGCCTCGTTGGAGGGGAAGAAAGCGAAGATAGCTCTGGGTGCCGTCGCGCCTACAGTCGTGCGCGCCGAAGAAGCGGAAAGATTCATTTTGAAACAAGGGCTAAACAGGACTAACTTGGAGGAGGTTTGCTTCCTAGTGTCGAAGGCCTCTTCACCGATCAGCGATCTGAGAGGATCTAAGGAGTACAGGCTGGAGGCCGTGAAGGCCCTCGCCTTTGAAGGCTTCTATGAGCTCCTCGACAGGAGGCTTTGGTGATGCACGTTAGGCTGGAACTGGGCGGGCCGATGCGAGAAGAGAAGGGGCAGTGGCATTCGCTAGTGGTGCCCGAGGGCTCCACCATCCGTGAAGTCCTCCACCGCGTCGGTGTGACGGAGGAGCTTTTCATCGTGGTGATCAGGAACTCAAGGAGAGCTGAGCTTTCGGATGTCGTGTCGGAGGGAGACAAGCTCATGGCTTTCCCACCTGTAGGAGGCGGCTGAAACTGAAGGCCCGGGAAGAGTGGATTTCCCGTTCGCTCCCGCGATTGGATGGCGAGGGTAAGGTGGACGGGTCGATAAAGTTCTTCACTGACCTATATCCTCCAGGCTGCCTCTTTGCGAAGACCGTTCGCTCGCCCTTGCCTCGGGGCAGGATCACGAGAATCGACACTGCGAGGGCAGAAACTTCGTCCGGGGTCCGCTCTGTAGTGACGTACCGCGATGTCAAGGGCTTGAATGGTTACGGCGTATTCTTCACTGACGCGCCCGTCCTGTCCTCGACTTTCGTAAACTACGTGGGCGAGCCTGTGGCGCTGGTGGCCGCCGAATCGGAGGAGGAGGCGATCAGGGGAGCCGAGCTCGTCGAGGTGGGATACGAGGAGCTCCCTCCCGTCTGCTCAATCGAAGAGGCTCTGGCGCCGGGCGCTCCCTTGCTGCATCCCGAAGGGAACATCGCCCGAAGCAGCGTGATCAGGAGGGGCCAGTTCGAAGAGGCAATCAAGGAGGCCCCCCACGTAATCAGGGGCCTGTATCGTACTCAGAAACAGAAGCACATGTTCATCGAGCCCGAGGCTGGTCTTGCTTTCTTGGACGACGCGGGGGTCGTTAACATTTTCGTCGGCGGCCAGAGCCCTTTCAGGGACGTCCTGCAGGTGTCGAGGAGCTTGGGGCTCCCCAAGGAGAAAGTGAGGGTGGTCAGCTTTCCGGTGGGAGGGGCCTTCGGGGGAAAGGATGAAGTCACCGTGCAGGTGCACTTGGCCCTCTTGGCGCTGAAGTCGAGGAGGCCAGTAAAGCTGCAGTGGACGAGAGAGGAGTCGGGCGCAGCGGGATTCATGCGTCACGCCTTCAAGGTGGACATAGAAACGGGCTTCGACAGGGACGGCACAATCGTGGCGAACGGGGCAAGGCTCCTTGCGGACGCGGGACCGTACAGGTCCTTCGGACCTGCCGTCCTGGACGTCGCCATGGAGATCATCAACGGGCCCTATTCCGTCCCCAACTTCTTAGTGAACGGGAAGCTGATTCGGACGAACAACGGACTGTCGGGGGCCTTCCGCGGCTTCGGCGCGCCCCAGTCCAACTTCGCCATGGAAGGGCAGATGAATTCTGCAGCCGAGGAGTTCGGTTTCGATAAGGTCGAAATCAGGAGACGAAACCTCTGGCGCACTGGCGAGGAAGGCAACTTCGGAAAGAAGCTGGGGGACTGCAGCGGGCTCCACGAAGCCTTGGCACGAGCTTCAGCATCAGAGCTGTGGAGAGCGAGGGGGCAGCATGGGAGGAGGCGACCCTGGCTCAAGAGAGGCGTGGGCCTATCACTGGCGGTCAAGGGCATCGGCTTCGGGACACTCCCGGACTATCCTTCCGCGGCTTTGGAGATCGATCCAGCTGGCTTCGTCATAATCGAGTTCTCCAACCCCGACTATGGGCAGGGGTTGGTGACGACGAACCTGCAGATCGTGGCCGAAAGGCTCGGCATACCTTCCTCAGTGGTGCATGTCGTCAACGCCGACTCCGGTCTTGTGCCTGACACGGGGAGCAGCAGCGCTTCTAGGAGCACTTACACGTCCGGTAACGCACTCTTGGACGCCTGCGGGCAGGCCCTTTCGGCCCTCAGGGTCGAAGCGGCCGAGGAATTGGGATTGAGGGCCGAGGAGCTAGCTTATGGAAGAGGGAATTTCAGATCGGGAGGCAACGAAAGGGGAATCTTCCGGCTGGCCAAGTCCCTGCGGACGAAGGGCATATCGACACGTTTCGTGGGGACTTTCGAGGTTCCTCGTCATCGGTCCACCTTGGAGGGCGCCATGGAGATACCCCATCTCATATACAGCTTCGCGGCCCTTGTGAGTGAAGCTGAGGTGGATACGCTGACAGGGAAGGTCGCGGCCAAGAGGATCATGTTCTACCCGGACGTCGGCAAGGTCCTGAACCCCGTCTTGGCGTCGGCGCAGTGCGATGGTGGGATAATGCAGGGCTTGGGCTACGCCTTGACTGAAGAGCACGTTTATAATGGCGCCAGGTTGCGGACCCCTAATTTCACCACGTATCTGGTGCCTTGCCCTACCGACTCCCCCGAGGAGATATACACGGAGTTCATAGCGTCGAGGCTGGACTCGGGACCCTTTGGCGCAAAGGGCATCGGGGAGATACCGATCATCCCCGTGGCGAGCTCGCTTGTCGACGCCGTGTCCGATGCGATCGGAGTGAGAATACGACAGATACCCTTGAAGCCGGAGAACGTCCTTCGGGAGCTGGATTCCGTCGGGTCGAAGGGTCGAGCAACTACGAGGAGACCGCGGTCCTCTATTCCCTAGTCCATATGATTAACGCAGCAACGTTGGCTCCTCTGAGCCCGTCAGAGCAGTTTGACGATGGCTAGCGTCGACCATTCACTACTTTGTACCGTCTTTCGTAGCCCTTTGACCTATTTGGGTGCCCAGCTCCCTCGCAGCCCTGGCGAAGTCCTCCTGGTAATCTATATCCAGGAGGACCCGAGGGGAGGATGTCTCGACGTAGGTGGTGACTTCTCGGTACTTCTGGACGACCTCCTTCATCCCTCGCGTCTCCTCGGATATCTTTAGAAGATCTTCAAAGGTGGAGCCATCAAACAGAATGGGATGACCGCCCCTCCCCTTGTAGGTCGCTACGACTATCTTATTGCGCCGCTTGGCGTATTCGTCCAACACCATGTCGTACAGGCGTGTCTCCGTGAAAGCCATGTCGCCGGGGGAGATGACCACTGCTCTGGCTCTATTCTTGACATGGGCTATCCCAGTCCGTATGGAGGTACTCATCCCCTGCTCAAAATCCGGGTTGTAAGCCTCTTCGTACTCCAGCTTGGACAGAGCAGCCTGTATTCTCTCCCTTTCATGGCCCGTCACTACCACCGTCGATTTGAGCCCGGCACCTTGGCCGGCGCGGACCACGTGCTCCACTACAGTCATCCCGTCGACGACTTCGACGAGCTTGTTCCGCCCGAAACGACTGCTGAGGCCAGCCGCAAGTACCATAAGATAGATGGGCTTCAACAGCAGACCTTTTCAATTCACAGCTAGACGTATATTAATATGCGCAACCATTCGCACACCATGGTTCATCACCCTCATTGACTTCCTCTCCTCCATCTACAGGAAGGGTTACGCATTGGTGGTGGGGAGGCCTTCGAACTTCTCGTGGCTTATCCCGAATTCGGTAGCGGGTAGCGGGTTCCCTGGTAGCCACAGTGCCCTCCGCTGGTTGAAGCAGAGAGGCATCGACGTCATCCTGAACCTGACCGAAGAGACGCTAGACCGCAACTATGCAGAGAGGATAGGCATCAAGGTACTTGATCTTCCGATGGTGAACATGGAAGGAGCCACCGCGCAGGCGCTGGACGAGGCGGTGGACCTAATGGGGGACGGAAAGGGAGTGAAGGTGCTCGTCCACTGCCTCGCGGGCATGGGCAGGACGGGCATGGTGCTTTGTGCCTACCTGATCAAGGTGAAGGGGATGAATGCCGATGATGCGATAAAGGAGGTGAAGAGGCTCCGCCCCGGCTCGCTGAAGAGGCGTGTGCAGATCAGGGCCGTCCGTGAGTATGAAGCCTACCTACTCAAAGTCAGAAGCGGCCAGCCTTCCGCCTAGCTGCACGAGCCCCTGCCGCCTCATTTCCTCAAGGAGGAAGAGCGCGTCCTTGACCCTCAAGCCCGTCTTCCCTGATACGAGCTTGGCCGCCGTGTGAATCTCCTTCCCTTTGACGCCGAGGCCTGCCTCCTCGACCGACCTGTGGTCCCTGCTACGACGGAAGACGGCTTCGCTACGGGGCCACCTGGTCTCATCGACTTCGCCAGCTGGCGATGTGAAGACCCTCCGGGCGGAGTCACCGTCTCCGATGGAGCCAACGTAATTTGCGTAGCTGTACCTGTCCACCTGCCATATCATGTCAAAGTCGGGCGTGGCGTAGGCGCTGGCTACCTCGCCTACGAGGACGTCATGGTCCCCCGCTTCGAAGGTAGTGACCAGCTTGCATTCGATTACGGCGTCGGCCTCTCGGATGACCCTGACTCCCGAAGTCCTCCCCGCGGCGATGTGAAGGCCACTCAGGTCCAACTTGTTATGCTGGTATCGCTTCGATACGTCACCGATGAAGGCCATCTGCTTGACATAGCGGAAGGGAAGCTTGTTGACGGCGAAAGATCTGCTCTTACGGATGAGCGAGTAAGAGTACCTCTCGGGCGAAACGACGACGCCCACCCTCGGGGGCTTCAGGGAAACGGGCGTCACCCAGACGGCCGCCATCGCATCTTCATCCTTGCCCGAGGCGGCGGAGATCAAGTAGACAGGCGCGGGGTAGAAGAGCCGATACACGAGCTCTTCTGGCACATCTTTGTAGCGAGACATTGCCGATCAAGGCTGGCATTCTCCCTGGAGTCGAGATAAGGCTTTCTTTTCGACGGCCGCCTACAGCAACGTTAATCCGCCGCCCCCTCAGTCGGACGGCATGATGAAGAGTCGCGTGTTCCAGGCGGCGAAGTCTGAGGGAGGCTTATCCGTCCAGATTGTCGTCGTGGTCTTGGATGAAGGGATTGTGGTGACCCTCGGCGGAGGCGATGTTTCGCACGTGGGAGCCGTCGCCCTAGCGGAGCCGCGACCTAGTCGGAGGGACCCGAGGAAGATGAGCAGCTCTGTTTCAGTCTTTGCGCGCCTAGGGCACAAGGAGGACGATCTTGCCAAGAAGCTGGCCGGCCAGCTAGCCGCGATGACCGGTCTCCCCGTTGTGCTTTCGGCTGGCATCCATGTCGAAGATGCCAGCGAAGATGAAATTATGGGGGCCCAGCTCCTGGCGAAATCACTGGTGGAGGACTCAGTACCGCAGATCGAGGCGCTGCTGAAAGGGGGGTCCTAGTACGAGGACTCCGTCTCTGTCGCTTTCTTGAATTCAAAGGTGCCGTTCTTCATGCTGAGCTCGTACATGTCGTTGACCTCGAACCTGATGCCCAAGAGGTCGTATTCGTCCTCTGAAAGGATCACGGTGAGCTTAGGAAAGACAAGGTCCCTCCCCTGCGGCATCATCACTCCGAGGTTCTGCATCTGGCTCAAGATGCCCTGCACCATCTGAGCTTCTTCCCCGTATGGCATCCCAGGTGGCTGTCCCTGACGACGTCGAACCTCCACCAGCTCGATCTGTTTTCCCGGCTTGCCCGTCTCCATGTCGGTATGGCTGCTGACCCGGTTTACCTTGACCAGAACCATGACGACCCACTTCTTCCGAGACGGCGAATTAAGTCTTTCTCACATACGCCTTGAGATAGTGCGCCTGAAGCTCTCCAGTTCTTCGCGACGGACTATCCTGGCATAGGGGTCCAACCCCGCCCCTGAAAACCCTACGGCGATGACCTCCGTATTTGTGTAGACGCCCGCCACTCCGTTCTTGTCAAGGGCCACGAGCCCTCCGGTGTCCTCTCCCACGAGCAGTCCCATCTCCTCGACGGCCTTTTTGGCGGCCTGGGGAGCTGGAAATTTCCCCGCCATCAAGCCCACAGCCTTCAGGCAGAGGCCGCACTTAATGATCATCTCGCCGGTCCCGGTGGCCGACGCGGCGCCCACGTTTCGCATGGCGTAGAAGCCCGACCCGGCGAGGGGCGAATCGCCCACCCTGCCCGGAAGCTTGAACTGCATGCCACCCGTGGAGGTGGCGGCGGCAAGCTGACCGTCTTGGTCTAGGGCCACGGCTCCCACCGTGTCCGACGGCTCGGCGGCCCGCAGGTAGTTCTTGTCCAGCTTCCTTATCCAACCCTGTTGCGCGGAGGAAAGGTAGGAGCTCCGTCCCTGCTGGAAGGACTGCTCCCTTTCCTTTGTGGGCGAAAGCTTCTCCCTTAGACCGTATGCCTAGGCCAGCTTCTCTGCGCCGGAAGACACCATGAGGACATGGGCAGTCTGCTCCATGACGATCCTTGCCAGCTCGACGGGATGCGGGACATCCTTGACGCAACCCACTCCGCCGGCCCAGAGCCTTTCTCCGTCCATGATGCCGGCGTCGAGCTCGATGAAGCCCTCGTAGTTCAGCACGGCGCCTCTTCCGGCATTGAAGACTCCAGAGTCCTCCATCACCCTGACCGCGGCCACAACTCCGTCCACCGCGCTACCCTTCCTTATCGAGGTGGCTCCAGCCTCCGCCGCGTCCTCGAGCACCTTAATAGCCTTGAGGTTGGGTGAATCGTCTATCTTCCAGCGACCGGCACCGCCTTGGACTACTATCCTGCCGTTCAAGGTCTCGAAAGTCTCAGTCCGGAGGCTTGAATCTACCTCTTCTTAAGAGCATGGGGAAGAAACTAACACGGGCTATCTCTTCTTCAATCCCTGTAGGAGGACCTCTTCGATGACCTGGCTCCGGCTAACAGAGACTAGTTGGCCCTCCTTGACCTGTTCTGCCTGCCGACGTCGGACGACCTTGTCTAGCTCCTGTAACAGATCCTCCGACAGAGTGATGGTGACTCGCGACTTCTTCATATCATAAGATGATATGATAGTATGATATAGCCTTTTCGCGAAGAGACCATGGTGTCCTGATGCCACAACCTGTCGGTCTCGACGATCCCAGCCCAGAGGTGGCCGGGCCAGGAATAGAGGCCTGGTCAGACGCACCGGACACTTTCAGAGCCGGGCGAACCAAAATCGAGCAAGATATCGAGTACGATGAAGAACCTTTCCGACCTAGGCGTCTTCTTCGCCCACTTCGGCTCCGCCGCCGCAACCGCATCCACAGGACCCACCGGTCGAGTCGGACCCGCATCCGCAACCGCTAGTGAGGCCGCCAGTCAGCACGAAATGCTCGTCTTCACCTTCGCGGACGAAGTCGACCTCTGCTCCCTCAAGGACCTCTGCCGTCTCCTTATCCATTAGCACGGAGATCCCTCCCTCATCGAACAGCATATCACCTTCGGAGACTTCGTCGACGAGGTACATGCTGGGCGCGAGTCTCCCTTGTTCTGTTTCCGACATGGCGAACCGAATCGCCTTGTACTTGCCTTCTGACAGGATTCCTCTCAGTCTAATTGCTGCTATATCGCTAAGTACTATGGGCGTGGAATTCATGAGAGGTTTCTTGTATGATGTTCACTATTAAGTTTACTTGAGTTTCGTTTTGCATGATGTGTGCTTCCTAGTGGACGGCTCGACACGTCTAATAGCTTGCGCGTCGAGGACTCGTCAGCTGGTGCGAGGTGGGTAAGAAGACTAGGGATTACGAAAGAGACCTGTGGTCTCTCTTCTGGGCCTATTCCAAGAGCAGCGACTTCGGCGACCTGCGGGCCTACTTACTACAGAGGAGCGGGTTGCCCGGCCCGAGGGGCAACCTGGAGCTCGCGACCGCATTCGCCAACGTCCTTCAGCGGGGGGCCACCGCTGGTGTGCTGAATCCGAGAGACATGATATCTCTCTGCCAGAGCCTTGCCCAGATACCTGCCTCTTTGGCTCCCACCAACGATCCTAAGGAGTTCCTCGTGTTCTGCGGCGTCTTCGGACTGGGAGCTCTCTCGTTTCGGGCGGAAGACCATTCGATCGTAGCCTCCTCCCTCAAATCGATGAGCGCTGACTCCAGGTGGAGGACCAGAGAGGCTGTGGCGATGGCCCTGCAGCGCATGCTGGACGTCGAGCCAAAGCAGACCCTGCTCCTTCTATTCAAGTGGGCAAAGGAGGACGACCCCTTCCTCCTTCGCGCCGTAGTGGCTGGCATCGCGGAGCCGCGCCTCCTTGACGGCGGCATGGCTAGCTCGGCCCTCCGCCTGCATCAGGGAATCTTCGAAAAACTTGCCGGGCTCAACCGTAAAGACGAGGGCTACAAGGTCTTGAAGAAAAGCCTCGGGTATTCATTTAGTGTGGTCGTAGCAGCCCTCCCCAAAGAGGGCTTTGCCTACATGGTCAAGCTAGCTCAGAGCCAAGACTCTGATGTGACTTCAATTGTGCGAGAGAATTTGACTAAAAAGAGGCTTTCTAAATACTCGGATGACATAGAAGCTGTTCATAGAGCGTTATCTTTTCGTTAATTAGATTGAGCGTGATAGGTGCTTCCCAGTGGTTGTCCGGGCTACTACCAAGTGCGGGGTAGGCCGCGAAGCCTCAGTATTGCCGGTCTGAAAACGTCGGTTACACAGAAGATGAGCTTATCTTGCCTCAGGATCGGGGGTTCGAGTGTTGTCCACGAACCAAGCTCTGACCCCTTTGGAGTGGTCAACCACGCCTTTGTAATTGTCCGGCAAGGAATGGGGATTCTTTAGGTGTTGAGCGCGATATGGACAATTGGTCGTTAGAGTGGCCAAGCGACACCGTGCTTGCGGAGGAGGTCGCGGCGTGGACAAGTATATGAATGGCAGGGACATGGTGTTGTCCGTGCCACGACAGGAGCTGACCAGATGTCCCAAGTGCGGCAGGCCGGCGTGGAACCCCGACGTGGTCGTTAGGACAGGAAAGAACCCCGAGAAGAGTTACAGCTACTATCGTTACAGACACCCGTTGGATCGGAGGACGGGTCGAAACAAGACCTGCTACGTTCCTGTTGCCAAGGATGCCTAAAACCACTAGGAAGCACACTCATCCTGTGCACTCATACACACTTAAATTATACTTAGAAAAAACTATCAACTAACAAAATGAGTATCAAACAACACTCATAAAGAAGAGATACCATAAAGAATGGTATCCATAAACAAGTAAATCCGGATGGCCTTCCAAAAGAACTAGGAAGCACCCATTGCCTTCACACCAAATCATGAGATAACAAGGGTAGATTGAATTCCATTCTTCTTACGAAACATGTCCGCCTTATTCAAGAGAACCCTCACGTTCTCATAGGTAGTCAACTTCAAAGCTTCTTCCAACGTCACCCATGAGAAGCCTTTGTGTTCGTCCGATATCCTCACGTCGATGTTGCTCGTGTAACCAAGATAATACTGGACCGATTTGTGCACCTTGATGCCACCGGGCCGCAAATAGAAATAGATGACCTTGTCTGAAAAGCCGTCCACTAGTTTGATGTCGGTTAGGCCCGTCTCCTCCTTTGCCTCCCTGACCGCGGCTTTGAGCTCGGACTCGCCGGGCTCGATGTTGCCCTTGGGCAGATCGTACTTCGATTTGTCGTTCTTCAGCAGCAAGTATTTAGTCACGCCGTCGTCCGTATGGAAGACCACGACACCGGCGGAACGCTCTTCGAGCATCGACCCGACCCTGCGACGCTCCTTCACATATCCCGTCGCTTTAAGCTTAGTGTAGGGTCGATGGTCTCCGGACTCAGCCATCATGGCCGATCCCTTCGAGGAATGGAGGGACGGGCAATAGTTCGACTAGTCGATTAACGGCGACGCTTCTTCTCTTTCTTCACTATGGTACGGTCCTCCCCGGTGAGTGGCTTGACATCAATCCTAATCCCGAGGGACTCTTCAAGGCTCATTATGTTCTCGCCCTTCCTGCCAATCAGCCTCGGTATCGCCTCCCTTCCAACCTTCACCACGGCCTTGTTTCCGGACAAGAGCTCCACCTCGGCATTGGGGTCGTACTCCGCCATCCGCGCAGCTATTTTCTCGATGGCGAGCTTTTCGATTCCGGAGGCCTTCTTCTCGGACCTCTCCGCTCCCTCCGCTATGGGAACTATGACGTTCTCCTCGCCGAAGGTGTAAATCTCATGGGTGAGCCTTCCTGTCTCGAAATCCCTCACCTCCACGAGGGGCCGGGCCAGGTCCTCCTCCACCATGCCCGTGGGTGTTCTGACGACCAGGTTGAGATCCAACACTTCCTGTATCTTCCCTGCCTTGACGAAGATGATCGTGTCGATGATGTGCGGTATCATGCCGAGCTCCATTCGCCCGATGAACCGTTGCACCGCGTCGACGGGGCCGCTGGCGTGCACCACTCCCACCATGCCGACTCCTGCCAGCCTCATGTCGGCGAATACGTTGAAGTCCGACGTCTTCCGGACTTCGTCGTAGATCGTGAAGTCAGGCCTGACGAGGAGGAGTATCTCGGCCGTCTTCTCGAACTCCCCTTCGAGGGGACCATACTGAGTGATGGCGGGTGGTACCTGTAGGTCCCTAGGGGACTCGAAGGTCTTGACGATCTTCCCTTGTCTCATGTAGTATTCAGCGATGCTGGAGGCCAGGGTGCTCTTCCCCGAGCCAGGCGGACCGGCGATGATGACGCCTTCCGCCTTGTTGCCGAGCCTCTCCATAAGCTTCTTCGAGAGGTTGTAGTCCTCCAGGGTAAGCTTGACGATGGGCCTCACGATGGTTATCTCCAGGCCATCGCTGAACGGCGGCCGAGCCACTGCGATCCTGAAGCTTCCCAGCTGGATGACACTGGCCCCGCTCATCTTTAGCTCCAGGAACGCGTTCCTGCTAACCCTCGATGCTTCGTGGATCTCAGTTTCGATCGCCTCCAGCTCTTCGCGCGTCAACGGCTTGTCGCCGAGCTGCACCAGCTCCCAGGAGCCCGGGCCTCCCCTCTTGGCCAGTGGAACGACCCCCTCCTTGAGATGGAGGCTGAGGGTCTTTTCGTCGAAGAAACTCTCGAACTTAAGCCCCTTGGTCTTGATTTCGGGTCTAAGGTGCTTGACCTTGATCCCCTCCGCCTCGGCCGTGAGATATAGGACGTAGTCGGCGGTGTAGAGGGTCCCGTTTACCTCCCGAGCTACGTCCCTGATCATCCCGTCGATCCTTCCCTTTTTCGCCAGCCGGATGTCGTCGAATGAAGGTTTTGGGCCGTAGAAATACAGCCGGTAGCCCTTCAATTCGCAGAAGAGGCGAATCTTCTTAAGTTCCGCCAGTCCGATGAACCCCACATCGACGTTCCTTGAAGCCTGAGCCTGTAGTTCATCGAGGGCGGCGTAGGGGATGCAGACTTCCACGTCCCTTATCTCCCCGCTCTCGAGCGAGCGCCAGAAAATACCATCTATGATGGCGCTCGTATCTAGTACTGCCGTTTCGGTCATGTATATTCTTCGTTAAAGTCGTGAGGATGCTGTGTATAATACCTTTTGGTGTTGGCAGATGGATCCTGCCTGACGAAAGGTAACTGCACTCGTTAGCCTTTGTCGTCTTTGTCGGCTGGCGGAGGGGGTCCCTTTGCTTCAGCGAAGGGGGTCGGGAGGAATGGCTTCATCAATTCCTCAGTCTTCGACTTCCCTAGGGTAGCGGAGGATTTCTCTTTGAAGATCCCTTCAGGCCTATAGATCAGGATGCTTGCCACAAGTATCCCCACGACGATGTACTGTAGGTAATTAACGTCGAACGGGACGTAGGGCTGCAACGGGAACTTCAGATATTGGATCGTCTGAATTATCCCTTCGTAGATTATTACCCCCATAGCGACTCCGAAGTTGTTAGCAGCCCCACCCATGATCACCATAACCCATGGGATGATGGTCCAATCGAGACGGGGGTACTGGGCCGGCTGCACGTACCCTTGATAGAACGCGAAAAAGACACCTGTCATAGCGGTGAGGGCTGAAGCCACGATCAGTATGTTCCTCCGGAAGGAAACGGTGTCCTTGCCGAGCGCTTCGGACGCGTTCTCGTTGTCCCTGATCGCCCGCAAGGTCCTCCCCAGAGGAGATCTGACCACTCTCTCGGAATAGAAGTAGCAGAGCACGGCGAAGACCACGAGGAATAGGGTGGCTACATTAATGGAGGACGTCCCCGCCCACGCGAAGACGTTGGGCAGAGGTATTCCAATCGTTCCCGTCACTAGGGGCGTGTAGTTGTTCGCAAAGAGGATGAAGAACTCTGCCATGACGAGAAGGGTCATCGCTAGATAGTCTTCCCTCAGCCTAATGGCAGGATAAGAAGCGACGTATCCCATCAGGGCGCCGATTCCCGCAGCCATCGCCAAAGTCATGAAGAGGAGGCCCATGGACAGAATCGCGTTGTTGGACAGGATGGAGTTCACCTGGGCCGTCATGGGCGTAGTGTCGGTGAGGAAGTTCCCCTGCACTCCGAGAAGGTAGAACGTAATCCTCGCCATCAGTCCTCCCGCAACTAGCGCCCCCAAGGCAACGAAGAGAGCCTTACCGAAGTTCGGGATCCCGGTGTACCCAAGTTCGAGGTTCAGGGTGATCGATATCGGGAGATACACGCCGACCCAAGCCGCGAAGCTGAGGATCACGACAACGGGGTCCACGCCTAATATGAGAATGGCCACCCTCACCGCCTCCTCAGGTTAATTGACGTCAGACCGTGGGGCGCCAGGATTAAGACGATAACCATCAGCACCAACGGAACGCCGCTAGTGTACGCGTCGAACCACGGTCCCACGAAATATGCGATACCTAGGGTAACCAGCACGCCGCTGGCCCCCACTATCACGCCGCCCAAGACAGCTCCGTAGATGTTCTCGAACCCTCCGATGACACTACCAGCGAAAAAGACCACTATAAGCAGTGAACCGATGTCATATTCGATCAAGTTGTTGAGGGTCAGGAGGCATCCCGCGAGTGAACCCAATCCGCCTGCAATGAACCACGAAATGAGGTATACGAGCCCAATGTTCACCCCTGAAATGGCGGCGAGTTTCGGATTCTCGACTGTCGCCCTCATCGCAATCCCGAACTTGGTCTTCGTCAGGATGAGGTGCATAGTAAGGACGATGGCGATCAAAATCAGGGGCGTGATGACGAAGACGCCACGCTGGCCGAACAGAGCGGTATCGGCGCTGCTCAATATGAAAAGCTTGCTGTCTTCGATCCTAAAAGCGTTCGTCAGGTAGTCGGTATAGATGCTAAACACGCCCACGAAGAAAGTATCCACAGCTAGCGTGGCTATCATCAGCGCTATCAGAGATGAATCCCTCTTGATCATTGGGCGAAGCACGATTAGGTACGTCACGACAGACACGATTCCGCCAATCAAGAAAGCCGCAGGTGCCGAAACGTATGGGGTGATCTTCTTGAAGGTGAAGAGGCTGAAGGCGACATATGCGCCGATGGTCACCTGCGATCCATAGGCGAAGTTCGGCACCTTTGTTGTCATGTAAGTTAATGTGAGGCCGATGCAGCAGAGGGAGTATAACGAGGCAAGGACAGCCGCGCTAATGAAGTAAGATGCAACCATTAATCTACGAACCGACCCGGATACGACCTCTAAACAGCAGAATCCTTATTTATATAGTTATTCGTAAGCGTATTCAAAATAGGATAATTTAGTCGACAATATATCTAAAATATTCAAAACGAGATAATTTAGTACTCGTTAATGTTTATATAATTGCGAAAGATAAGTACCGGAACTAATGACACTTCGACGTCATGCCGTTTCGACAACCATAGCCGTTGCGCTTCTCATCGTCGGCCTCGTCATAGGTGCGGTTGGGATGTACGGACTTGCGGCAGCCGGTGTGCTGACCGTGAGTTCGACTTCGTCCTCATCCGGACTGAGCGGCACGATCACGATTGGGAACCTAGTCGCCCTTACAGGTGACCTAGCTTCTCAGGGTGCCCGCGACAAGGCCGCCGTTGACCTAGCAATCAGCGACATCAATACTTGGCTCAATTCCACAGGTGCGAAATACAAGTTCGCAGTCGACACCGACGACACGGCGACGGACGACAACACCGCGCTGGCAGACATCCAGGCCCTCAATGCAAAAGGAGTGACTGTCTACGTCGGACCTGAATGGAGCGGCGGAACAACTGAAATCCTGAACTATGCGGATACTAACCACCTCGTACTCCTGAGTGAGTCCGCGACAGCTGTCACCCTCGCCATACCCAACGACTACCTCTTCCGGCTGATCCCCGACGATGCGGCCCAAGGACAGGCCCTAGCTGCCTTACAGAACCAGATGGGCATCCAGGCAGTCGCTGTCATCCACAGGAACGACCCCTACGGAAATGGTCTCTCATCGGCCTTCGAATCAGACTTCCAGGCCGTCGGAGGGAAGACCTTGGTCGACCTGCCTTACGACACGACCGCGACGGACTACTCGACCCAGCTGGCCACAGCTCAAAGCGACGTAAGCCAGGCTGTTTCGCAATACGGAGCTTCGCACGTAGCGGTCGAGCTCATAAGCTTCGACGAAGGTGGAGTCATCATGCAGCAGGCTTCGACTAGTTACTCGAGCCTCCTCAATGTGAAGTGGTTCGGGTGCGACGGTGAAGCTCAACTTGACCCATTCGTAACGACCGCCGCGTCGGAAGCGCTAAAGGTCGATCTGTACTCAACCCTCTATTCACCAGGAGGTAGCACCCTCTACGACGCGTTCGTCCAGAAGTTCGAGGCCGTTTCCGGCATTAGCATCCAGTCCTACGCTGCCGCCGCCTATGACTGCACGTGGATAGCTGCCCTCTCAATCATCGCAGCGGGCTCCACGAACGGCCAGAAGATCCAGGAAGAGATACTGAATATCGCTGCCCACTACTATGGTCCGTCCGGATACCCCAACCTCGATGCAGCCGGAGACAAGACGATCGCGAACTACGACGTTTGGGGCGTACAGGCGCTGCCGAACGGGACAGCAACTTGGAACCTCATCGGTACCTGGAATTACCAGACCAACGTAGTCAACTTCGTCAACGGAACAACCCCGTAAGCGCAATGGACAAAGACTTCTTTTTGTGATTAAAATGTCGAGCCTCCTCGAAGTCAAGGACTTGGGGAAGTCCTTTGGCGGACTGAAGGCCTTAGACGGGGTCTCCCTGACGGTGGAGAAGGGCAAACTGACGATCCTAATCGGCCCTAACGGGTCAGGGAAGACCACCCTGATCAACACCGTCTCGGGGTTCTACAAGCCTGACCAGGGGACAGTGATATTTGGGGAAAAGGACATCACAGGCTGGGCGCCCCATAGGGTGTACGGGGCGGGCCTTGCGAGGACCTTTCAGGTGCCCTCGATATTCTTCAAGCTCACGGTCCTAGAGAACCTCCTTGTGGCGGACCGCGGTAATCCAGGAGAGGGTTTCGGGAGATCTATGCTCCGGAAATTCTGGGAAGCCGAAGAGTCGGCGTCGATTACAAAGGCGGCCGGCCTGCTGAAGCTCCTTAACCTTTCAGACCATTGGGACAAGCAGGCATTTGCCCTTAGTGGGGGCCAGATGAAGCTCCTGGAAATCGGCCGAGCTCTCATGAGCGGTGCAAATCTCCTCCTCCTCGATGAGCCGGTGTCCGGCGTGAATCCAACTCTTGCCCACGAGATATTCGCAGACCTGGTGAAGCTTCGCAATGAGCTCGGGCTCACCCTCCTGATAGTGGAGCACAGGCTGGACATCGCCGCACAATACGTCGATGCCGCTCATGCCCTTGCCTTCGGGAAGGTGATAGCATCTGGAAAGCCTCAAGAAGTCCTGAGCGACAAAAGGGTTATTGAGGCATACCTGGGGGCATAAGCTGTGCTCACCGTCGATAACCTGTCAGCGGGATATGGAAAGCTGCAGATACTGACCGATGTGTCCATCGAAGCGAAGCCTGGCGAAGTGACGGTGATAGTAGGACCAAACGGCTCGGGGAAGAGCACTCTCCTGAGGGCGATCTCCGGCCTCTGCGCCATCTACAAAGGTACCGTTAAAGTGGACTCCACCACCCTCAGCGGGATGCAATCGCACCAGATCGCTCGGATGGGCGTGGCCTACCTTCCGCAGACCGAGAATGTTTTCACCAACCTGTCGGTGCAGGAGAACTTTAGGCTCGCTGGCTTTACGGTGAAGAACACCGAGCTGGAGGCGAAAGTCAAGGAGCTATATGGGACCTTCCCGAGGCTGGTCGGCTACATGAAGACCAAGGCAGCCAACCTCAGCGGAGGGGAGCGCCAGATGCTAGCAATGGGAATGGCGCTGATTAGGAAGCCGAGCGTATTGATGTTCGACGAGCCCACCGCCAGCCTCGCGCCGAAGCTGGCCACCCAGGTGCTCGAAATGGTTACTCTCATGGCGAAGGAGCGAGGACTCACGGTGCTTTTGGTCGAGCAGAACGCACGGAGGGCACTCGAGGTTGGGGACCGAGCATATCTTCTCGTCTCCGGCCAAAAGGCCTTCGAAGGGACGGCGAAGGACCTGCTGGCGCACCCCGAGCTCTCAAAGCTGTACCTAGGGCTCAAGGCTGCCTAGATTCAACAGGCGATTCTCGCTGGCTCGCGGCAAGATTGCTTCGATGTCTACATTCCGATGATAACGCCTAGTGCCAGAACGCTGAAGAGGAGGGCAAGGTAGGGGCTGGTGAACTTAAAGAGGTCCCATGCATTCTTCTCGGTGGGCTCCCTGATGAGCCATATGCTCATACCGGCCAAGACCAAGCTCAGGATGGTCCCCACCACGGCAGCGGACAACCCAAAGGGCGACCCAGGCAGGAAGGGAAGTATGGCTGTGAATGCAGCAAGGAGCACTGACGTGTAGGCTATGCATCTGATCCCGGTCTTCACCCCGAGCGAAACGGGCAGCATTGGTATGTCCGCCCTTCCGTAGTCGTCCTTGAACCTGACCGCCAAGCTCCATATATGCACAGGGGTCCATAGGACGACTAGAGCAGCCAACACCACGGCCGTCCAGTCCACGTATCCGCGGATCGCGACGTAGCCGACGAAGGCTGGGATTCCACCACTCGGTGCGCCCAAGATGATGTTCCATGCCGTCTTCCTCTTGGTGAGCAGGTTGTAGACGACGATGTTGTCGATCAGGCCAAGTGTCAGGTAGACAGGCAGCAGCGCTCCCATCGGAAACGATAGGAGCAGCCCCGAAGCAATGAGGCCGGTTCCGTATATCAGGGCATTGTTGGGAGGGATAGCATTCCTCGGAAGAGGCCTCTTCTGCGTCCTGTGCATCAGCAGGTCGATGTCCCGATCGATGTAGTTCGTGACGGAACGCGCGCCAGCCGAGCAGAGGGCCGTGGCGGCGGTGATGGCGACCACTTCGAGTGGCTTGGAGATGCCCCCCGCGACCAGCGCCGAAGTCGCGGCCGTGAACGCAAGGAGGTAGACTATGTTTGGGTTAGTCAGCTGGTAGTAATCGCGCATCAAGTATATCCCTTCCTACGAGTCGTTTCAAGCACTCTTGTCACTCTATTTAACGGTTATCGACGAGCATTGAACCTCACAAGGACCGGGTCATCGCCCCCGTCAGCCCCTGCGTGGCCATTCCGCGTCCTGGGGAACCTATGGTGTCCCGGCCAAGTATCACCCCGGCAGGGGTTCCGACATGGCGCCGAAAGGGGAGAAGCTATATGGCAAGCTGCGCATGCTACCCTCTCGGCGATGAAGCGAGCTGGTATTTCTGAACCATGATGAATGACATCAGTGCTGAGCCAACCCACAACCCATGCTTCAAAGCATAAATATCGCACGGCAGGTGGTGGGCTCGTTTGCAGCTGCTGCAGTCCGTCGCCCTGGGTCTCTCGTTAGGGCTGTCGCTCGCACTGCCGCCCGGTCCCGTTAACGCCATGATCGCCACCGAAGGAGCGGAGAGGGCGGCCAAAGGTACGCTGGTGGGCCTCGGAGCGCTGACGGCTGACGCCTTCTTCATGTTGCTCACCTTGACCCTAGGGACGTGGCTCCCGTCGTGGGCCAGAAGGCCCCTTACGCTGACAGGCGGCGTCGTCTTCATCCTGCTGGCGATATTCGTGCTGAGGGCCCGGCCTTCGATTGGGAGACCAGGGCACGTTCAGTACTTCACCGGCCTCACCATGGGGCTCACCAACCCCTTCCAGATAGCCTGGTGGCTGACGGCCGGCCTGACGTTAGTGACCTCATTCGGATTCACGGTCGTAGGGAGCTTCTTCGTCGGGATCCTCCTTTGGATCACCGCATTCCCACAGGCAGTCCATAGGGGCGTTGTAGCCTTCGGAGGGAGGATCCTGGAGGTCGTCAGGTTCGCCTCGGCAGCAGTCCTCCTGGCCTACGGGGCTTGGTTCATCTATCTCTTCTTCGCCTGAAGGCGGACGTCATAGAGTTTTTCTAGGGCGCCGCTTCCCGACTTGAACAGGAGCTGCGGGGGAAGCTGAAGGCAAGACTGTTGTGGTCAAGCCATGACCCGGAGAAACTCATCGGTCTCGCAATGCGAAGATGCTACACTACCAAGGTCTGGGAGGAGCTGGAGAAGGACGTTTCGATAGAGGGCTATTGTGCCTACCTCACTCAGAGCGCTTTTAGGCGCCTAGAATTCGACGTCTATGAGCACGTCCGAGCGCTATTCAAGGTCGACGGCGAGCCAAAAGAGATGCTCTCCCTGACGGAGGCTCACCCTCAGTTGGCCTTCAGCAGCATCGGCGACGGGTCCTACCTCGTCAGCGCGAACCTCCGCACGCTTACGGAGATGGGCAGAAAGCTCGGCTGTGACGGGAGAGACTGCCACGCCCTGTCGGGGTTCATCCGAGACATATCCCCCACGGTCGCCGCTTCCTTGGAGTCCGACTCGGGGGAAAGGAGTTTCAACGGGGAGAAGCCAGCCAGCGCGGGAGCCTCCGATGCGGGCTTTCGGACGATCATTGTTCAGCAGCTCGACCAGGCCAAGGTCTTGGAGCTAGTCGGAAGGGATGTCTCCCCGAGGCAGCTGATGAAGCATTCTTTCGCCACCGTGGAGGTGGAGGGGATTTCCAGGGCATGCTCCCATCAACTGGTCCG
>JBEKZX010000079.1:0-6725 GCA_049509455.1 Conexivisphaerales archaeon | reverse complement strand
TCCAGTCTGGTTCCGTATCGGAGCCCCAAGGAGCCAAGAGAGGAGCTGGAGAACGTTCGCCCTCCTCCGAACGGGGATCAGGCTCAGACTAGGGCTCCCATCCACTCGTCGAGCGCGCTCAAGGACAGGCCTGAAGTTCAGGGACGCACCGTACCTCTTGGAAGATGAGACATCAATGACTCGTACAGCTAGGTGGAAGGCTGGCTGCTTCGGACCTTGAGTAGGTAGGCTTCATAGTCGCGGACGGCCTTCATCTGAACCCCCTGCCTGAGAGAGCCGGGGCGGAGCCTCTTCACCTCCTCTATCGCATCGTCGGCCTTCATCCCCTTCACCTTAATCAGATAGGCACAAAGTACCATACCCGTCCTGCCCATGCCTGCAAGGCAATGGACGAGCACCTTCCCTCCCTTTCCGTCCCCCACCAGGTCCACCGCCTCGTCGAGTGCCTGCGAGGAGGTTCCCTCCAAGTCCACCATCGGGAACCTATGGACCTTGATGCCGAGCTTTTCCGCATAGCTTTCGTCCGTCGTCTCTTCTGTCAGGCTCAGGATGATTCGATGCCTTGTTTCTTCAGCCAGCGGATAGCCCTATGGCTACCAGGCTCTCCGCTGCCCGCCACCGAATCCGGCACGAGCCATAAGAAGTTCGAAGGCCTCCCCACCACCAAGGAGTAACCTCTCCGGTAGGCGGAGGAAAGGAAGTCAATGAGGGTGATATACCACGGCGAGTGAATGGCTGTGCACATTAACAAACGTCTACCTGTGAAGCGAGGTCTGCTATCGAAGCCCATATATCTTATGGTACTTGCGGCTGGCCTCAGCAGCCGTCCCGGACGTAATAAGCTCGTTGAAACCGTAGATGGGACGCCGCTCGTGGAACGTGCGGTCCGCGCCGGTCAGGCAAAGGACAAAGACTGCGACTCCAGGTATTGCCTACATTTGCTAAGACCGCACCTCCATTGGCCAAGTGTATAATCGGTGAAGAATGCTATTAGCGAAAGGAACTTGCCAGATTCTCTCGGGCTAGGCCTTTCGGTTGAACCACTACATATTCCCGCGAACATGAAAACAGTTCACTTCCGTACTATAAGTGTTCGGTAAACCAATCGGGCTTAACCAATGAAGAGGTTTGGGGAAACAAAGAAACCCCACACCATTTATGGGTGGGATGAATTTGTGTCCCCATTAGCATTATATAGATACACAACATACATCTAATATAATGCCTAAGGGCTACCTCTCCTCGGAGACCTCAGTTCACTTCATGAATTATCACTTTGTTTGGTGCCCGAAGTATCGGAGGAAGGTTATAGTCGGTGACGTCGAATCGAGGCTCAAGCAGTTGATCCAGGAGAAAGCCGCCGAACTCGGATGCACCGTCCTCGCACTCGAAACCATGCCCGACCACGTTCACATCTTCGTCCAGTCTACGCCTACCATCGCCCCTAACAGGATCATAGCGGCAATCAAGGGCTACACTTCCCGGGTGCTCAGGGAGGAGTTCCCAGAGCTCAAATCCCGTCTCCCTAGCCTCTGGACGAGGAGCTACTTCGTCTCGACGCATGGGCACGTCTCTTCCGAGACCATCAAGAGGTATGTGGAGGAGCAGAAAGGGATATGATGACCTACAGGTTCCGCATCTATCCGACCGAGGCGCAGGCGAGAATCATGGAGGAGACGCTTGAAACTTGCAGGAGGCTCTACAACTGCATGCTCGCCGACAGGATTGAGAACCATAGTGGTTTCTACGAGCAGAAGCGGAAACTCGCGGAATTGAAGAAGAATGACAAGCACCTCAGATCAATCCACTCTCAGGTCCTGCAGGACGTCGTCCTGAGGCTCGACAAGGCGTATCAGGCTTTCTTCGCTGGGCTGAGCAGATACCCGAAGTTCAGGAGGAGAGATCGCTACAACTCGTTCACCTATCCGCAGTCGGGTTTCAAGCTCGAAGGCCACAGAATCAGGCTCAGTACAATCGGCAGGGTGAGGGTGACACTTCATCGCAATGTTATCGGGGCGATAAAGCGGGTCACCGTGATCAGGGACATCGACCAATGGTTTGTGGCCCTGCTAGCCGAGGAAGCTCCCAGCGTAGTGCAATCAGGAGATGGTAAAGTCGGCATAGATGTGGGAATCTCGAGCATCGTGGCTTTCAGCGATGGGACGCTGATAGACAACCCGCGCTTCTTGAACGGCTCTTTGGGACGAATCAAATCGCTTCAAAGTCGGCTCTCTCGCAAGAAGAAGGGTTCGAGTAACAGGGAGAAGGCAAAGCTGTCTCTCTCGAAGTCATGGAGGAAGGTGAGGAGGCAGAGGGATGACTTCGCTCACAAACTCTCTGACCGACTGACACAGGAGAATAAGGTCATCGTCTTCGAAGACCTGAAGATTGGGAACATGGTGAAGAACCATTCCCTCGCATCGGCAATAATGGACTCCGCATGGGGTAAGCTGCGCCAATTCACTGTCTATAAGGCAGAAAGGCGTGGCGGACGGGTAATACTCGTCAGCCCGTGCGGAACGTCGCAGAAATGCTCTGGGTGCGGAGAAGTGGTTCCGAAGGAGCTATCGGAAAGAGTCCACGACTGCCCGAAATGCGGACTGGTCATGGACAGGGATGTGAATGCCGCACGAAACATCCTGAAGGCGGGTCTGGAACAGGCCCGTGTGGAAGCCGAACCTCTACTCGTCCAGCGGAGAAGGATAAGCAAGTTTGGCCGATGAAGCAAGAAGCCCACGAGCTTCAGCCGTGGGTGGTTCACGTATATCTAGACGACTTGGGCTTCGAGCCAAACACGATCTATTGCAGCGATTGTGAACACGACGAAAAGGAATAGACCGCTAGAGCTCTGGGTAACAAGTATGCGAAAGCGCACGTTCCTAGAGGCGGCCTTATTTCATTACTTCTTCCATCAACTTCTTCACGTTGCTTATAGACGTCGATGACACGCTGAAGAACCGGGAGATATCATAGAGGGTCTGGTTGGCTCCCCCCTCCTCCGCGACGATGCAATAGGCAGCAGCGGTGAGGACCGAGCTCGTCCTGCCCACCAATTTGAAGTGCCTCTCCTCAACATCCTTCTTCTTGGCGTCATCGACAAGCGACTTGGCCCTTTCCAGCAACTTGGGATCCATGACAGTGATGAGACGTGCCGGTCCGCCCATCAGCTTGGCGAGCTGGCCGTAGTGCCAGAGGAATTCTTCGCCCCGTGAAGTGACTTTGTATTTTCCCCCTTCTCGCTCTATCATCCCTTGCTTGGTCATGGCGGTCAGCATTTTCTTCAACTCGCGATAAGAGACCCTGCACCTATGCATGGCGTTCGACATATTGAGGCCCTCCCCAAGAGAAACGAGCAATTCAGCTTCAATGTCGAACCTGGTCCTGTATCTATCCACGAACAACTTCGCGTCCACCTATGTTTAAAAATGT
This sequence comes from Conexivisphaerales archaeon, assembly GCA_049509455.1. GTDB lineage: Archaea > Thermoproteota > Nitrososphaeria > Conexivisphaerales > DTJL01 > DATKKG01. Next base: position 3,296 of record JBEKZX010000079.1, on the reverse strand, counting down.
TGTACAAGTTGTCGTGGATAACTGGTCCATAAGGGTTAATAAGCGACCGCGACGACCTTTTACTTACGATAAGGTGAATAACCTAGATGAAATCATATAAGAGCATACTACTGATCGCTCTCTTCGTAATAAGCATCTTCGCAGTACTACCAGTTCAAGCATCCTCGGGTCACCCGACCCTTGGCGTAGCAACTACACTGGACACGACCTCTACTTTCACAGGGACGGGGCTGGCGACCAACATCTCTGTGCTCGCGGGAACCAATAATGTCCTCTATGTAGGTTCTAATGCCACCGCCGGATACTTTGCCTTGAACTTCGCAAATACAACTTTTGACGGCTCGACGTTCGAGCTGTTCCTCTCCACCAACGGCTACTCTCAGATTAGCACAGGAGACATCCTGTTCACGGGCAACTTCTCTGTAGACCATCTACTCGACAATGCCATCTTTAACATCACGTTCTCTACCACCGGGATGAACGGCGTCTGGCCGGGTTCAACTACTCCGACATTCTACTACGGAACGACCAACGCAGGTGTCCCAGAGATCATAGTTGCAATTCCATCCAACATCACCGGACAGGCCTACTACGTCAAGGTCTACGATGGGTCCACGACATCTGTCGCCGTCAGTGCAGAGCAGGTGGCAGTTCTAGCAAGCATCTCTGTTAGCCCCGGTATATCTGGTTCTGCGCCAGTTCCGGCCGGTACTCCGATAACTGTAAGCGGATTTGCCTGGGCCCCTAACCAACTCGTCAACATATCTGTCTATAGTCCAAATGGCACTGTTATACTCGCTAGTATTACCAATGTCACTGCCAGCGCCACCGGAACCTTCAGCTGGACCTTCCCGATGCCCGACGATGGCATGCTCGTCATTCCCCAGGTGACCACTGCGAACTATGCAAGTTCGAACTTAGTTCTAGCATTCGCCACACTGGATGGGAAGACTGCCATTTCCACACAGCTGACCGTAAACTCAACTGTCTACTACATCGGCAGGTCTTGGACTCTCCTTTCCACCTATGACAACAGCGGCGTACCTGTGGCAGGACCCGGCATAGGCCCATTAGGATCCATTAACACACCCTACTACCTGGCGGCCAAGGTCTTCGGCACGATATACGTCAACGCTTCTAACTTCAATCCCTCTGGAACGATCACGGCTTTCCTTGACTACGGCACTGCCTCACAGCGGAGCCTATCACTGACCTTCCTCACGAGCTTGACTTCAAAGGGCATCTTCAATGCGACATTCACGGTGCCTGCGGTAAGCTTAGGCAACCACCTGGTGACCTTCGTGGACGCGAGCTGGAACTGGAACTTCACTATCAACGTCCTGACTACGCTCCTCATCACCCCGACGAGTGGCCCGGTAGGAACAGTGGTGACAGTTACTGGCTACGGATTCGGCCCCAACCTCAACGAGACAGTCTACTTCCTCGGCACAAACCTGAGCAAGCTTTCGACACCTACAGTCAACCCAGACAACGACTACGTATACGAGGGACTTGTCAATACGACGACCGGCGCCTTTAACTTCACGTTCACTATCCCGGCTCACACGTTCGGTGGAGCCCACTACGTGTACATGAACAGCAGCAACACCGCGCCGTCATCGTCGTTCGTACTCTTCACAGTGACCGGAAGCTGGTCCTCACCAAATTCTACAACCCTGGCACTCGGCAGCAACTTCCTCGCGAATGGCGACGGCCTCCCTTCAGGAACAGCCACATACACATCGGGCAGCGTTCAGTTCCCAGGTTTGACCGCCGTTACGTTCGGAGCTGCGCCCGAGTACATCACGGCTGCCTATGACAACGCCCAGACTGTGAATGGATACTGGGGCAACGGACCCTTCGGAAACTCCACAGGACAACTACAGATGACCTTCGTTGCGGCAGGCGTGCCCATGGTCCACTACATACAAATCTTCGATGCTAACACATTGAGTCAGCTCAATCTCTTCGCAATCACCGTCAACGGCACCACCGTCGAACAAACAGCCATTATAGCTGCTATTACATCTGAAAACGCTTCCCTGCAGGCATCGATGACCGCGCTCACGACCACCGTCAACGGAATCTACACCACCCTGTCTTCATTCTCCTCGACTACGGCCACGAACTTCGCAGCGCTAACTTCACAGCTGTCTACGCTGGGGACATCCGTCAGCGGCGTTCAGTCTTCAGTGACCTCTCTCACATCTTCGGTGAATACTGGGTTCACTTCAATGACTGCCGGGTTCACTTCGGTGAACTCCGCGATCTCAAGCCTGAGCTCCAGCCAAGCGAGCGGATTCTCAAGCCTGAGCTCCAGCCAAGCGAGCGGATTCTCAAGCCTGACGACGGCAGTGAGTGGAGTCAACACGGCAGTTAGCGGAGTCGCTAGCAGCGTCTCAAGCCTGAGCTCCAGCCAAGCGAGCGGATTCTCAAGCCTGAACAATGCGGTGAGTGGCGTCAGCACACAAGTTGGCACCCTCGCTACGGCTAGCAGCGTCTCGACGCTCTCCGGCCAAGTTAGCACGCTCAGCGGGCAGGTCACAACGCTGTCTTCAACAGCTTCAACAATCAACACCGCAACATCCACGCTAAGCACAATGATGGACATCCTGTACATCGCAATCATCCTGATCGCGATCGCAGTAGTGCTCGAAATCGTCGTATTAATCAGGAAGTAGTAAGCTACTCCTTCCTTACCCTTCTATTTCTTATTTCTCCTCCCCCACGGTGAGTGGTCCATCGGGAGATGTGCACTCATCGGACGCTCCTCTGACACAAGAACAACCCTTGCAGACCGAATTGGTGACTGCACTACGAGATGCCACTCTACGCTTTGAGAAGGGACTTGCGCTTCGTCATGCTCGGTATGTTTTCCTGGAATCAGTTCACCCCCTACTCTGCCGGCTGCACCTGAGGTGGGCTCTGAGCAGGGGTCCCCAAACTGAGAGCGCTGTCAAGTTCCTTGAGTCTGGAGGAGCCAGTGTCACAGTCACCTCTCGTGAGGCAGCTGAAGAGGCCCTTACCGGAAGGGCAGGAACGATGATCGTTACCTGACGTTCCCTTCTAGGACCAATGAACGGACCAAAACCCTCTCAATATAAGCACACTAGAGCAAGCGCCACGGCTGTTTCTGAAAGATGGGACGCATCAGCTCCTGATGCGCTTCTTACACATTCATTAAATAGAGCTACAGAAAACGGAATCATATGAGTGCAGCGGATAGGGTAAGAAAGGACCTAAACGATAGCATCAAGAGCGCCGAGGAGTTCATCGAAAGCACGAAGAGGTCGTTG
>JBEKZX010000078.1:0-6759 GCA_049509455.1 Conexivisphaerales archaeon | reverse complement strand
GAATAAGGAAGCAGAGGGCGACCCTGCTCCATAAACTCGATCTGGAGGACATGTACCAAGGATGTCTTGGCAGGATAGTTAAAGTTTGAGCAGTTTATTTCGGGCCAGTTCCAGGCAAGCGCAAGATCCTATGCACCACGGTTCGTGGGTGCAGCCGCTGGGGCCTTGAACAGGATATAAGTAAGGTCGGACGGGAGTCAGGATGACTGCAGGATGGGCAGGGCAGCCAGGGCTGAACCAAGGAGTCTCCAGCGTCGATCCGCCGTCGTTGGAAGCTCGATTGAGGTGTGACCGCCTATCTCGTTCCTCAGGGAGCGCGGATACCTCCTAGCACAGAAGTCCATCGGCAGGGACTTCACGACCCAGGTTCGGTCGATCAGAGACTCGACAGGGGACGGAGCAGCGCTGGCCGAAGCAGAAAGGAAACACCTTGAGGCACTGCTGTCGCACGCCAGCCTCCACGTGCCCTACTACCGGGAGCTGTTCAGGAGCTGCGGCCTGGTCGAAGATGGAGGTGTCGACGTCTCGAGGTTCGGCAGGCTCCCTCTGCTGACCAGAAAGGATGTCAGGGACAACTACGGCCAGCTGACGTCCACCGATTCCGGAGCCAGGAGGGTCTACGAGGACCATACGGGGGGGTCGACGGGCGAGCCCCTCCAGATCCTCAAGGACAACGTGTGCGACTCGTGGGTGATCGCCACCGTGAGGTACTACTTCAAGGAGTTCCTTGGCCTCGACTACCTGAAGTCCAGGAAGTTCCTCCTGGGGACGCCGTTCAGGGAGCCGCGGAACGGGCTCTCCGGCTGGGCGACCCTGAGGCTCTCCAACGCCGTCTATCACGCCACCGGGAGGCTTTCGGACGCTCAGATGGAGGGGCACGTCAGGGCGCTCAACTCGTACAGGGCCGACGTCGTGATATGCTATCCCTCGGCGCTCTACGAGGTTCTGAAGTTCATCGAAAGGAGGGGCCTGAGGGTTCCCAAGCCGAAAGCCGTCATCTGCTCCAGCGAGGTCCTCCAGGATTTCATCAGGGAGAAGGCGGAGGAGGTCTTCGGGACCAAGGTCCACGACTTCTACGGCGCGAACGAAGCGAACGCCATCGCCGGGGAGTGCGAGCGCGGATCGATGCACGTCTTCACGTTCAACAACCTCGTGGAGACGGTGGAGGCGGACGGCCTAGGAGGAGCCGGAAAGGTCGTGGTCACCCCTCTCCACAACTTCACGATGCCCCTCCTGAGATATGAGAACGACGACGTGGCCCTCCCCGGAGGAGGGAGGTGCAGCTGCGGCTCGCCCCTGCCCACCATGGGGAGGATCGTGGGGCGCACGTTGGAGTACTTCGTCAGGGAGGACGGAGGGCTCGTCCACGCGTTCAGGATCATGCCGCTGTTCAACACCAACCGCTCCATACGGGCCTTCCAAGTCATCCAGGAGGACTACGGAAGGGTCAGGGTCCTGGTGGTGACGGAGAAGGGGGAGAGGGGCTGGCAGGAGCGCGCCGAGGAGGGGATAAGGACCCTGATGGGCCCCGACTGCAGGGTGGTCTGGGAGTTCGTCGACGAGGTCCCCAGGACGCCTCTGGGCAAGCACCTCTACGTGAAGTCTCTGGTGCATAGAGACTGAAGACCCGAGAAGAGCCCCTCGGTGGGCCCAACGCGACCTTGAGCGCGGCTACGGTCAAGATCTCGGGCAAATGAAGGGGCGGGCCCCTCGGCGCTCTAGCAAGAGTCTTTAGATGCCTTGGGCTTGGTGCAGCTGTTGGAAGATGGCGAATTCGGCGAGGATACTCAGCCTGGATGTCTCCCGCGCCATCGCCATCATGCTCGTCGTCATCGGAAGCGTGGGTTTCATCTCTGAAGTCAACCTTCTCCAAGGCGGGGACGATTGGGTGTTCCCCTTCTTCCTCTTCTGCATGGGGCTGGCGATCCCGTTCAGCCACAAATCCACGAAAGGCAAGATTGTTCGGGCGGTGGCGATGTTCGGGGTCGGGTTCCTGATGAACGTCTTTACACAGATGGCATGGAGCCAGTTCCCCTCCTTCGTCCTCTCGGTTGACTTTGGGAGCGTCCGCATAATGAACGTCCTCCAGCGGATCGCCCTCTGTTATCTCGTCTGCGCGGTGGTCCTCCCCCGCCCGAAGAAATCCGTGCTGGTCGCCCTCTTCCTAGGCTATTCACTCGTCTTGGCGTTGGACTTCGGGCTCCCGAACCAGATCGACCTCCTCATCCTGAAGGGCCACACCTACACCCCTCTCGGCGACCCCGAAGGCCTGCTTTCGACGGTGGGGGCGCTATGTTCTACGATGTTCGGTCAGATCATCGGGAATACGCTAAAGAAGAATGAGGGGAAGCTGAACATCAAGAATTGGGTGTCATTCGGGCTTCTCTGCCTGCCAGCCGCCCTCCTTCTGAGCGTGATAATTCCAATCAGCAAACCCGTCTGGAGCACGAGCTTCGTCCTGTATTCCTCCGGCTTCGCGATCCTCTTCTTCTGCGCCCTCCACTACGCCCTCGACATCAAGAGGTGGGGTATCCGCGTAGCCCAGTTCGTCGGGATACTGGGGGCCAACACGATCCTCGTCTATGTTGTCTCATACATGTTTTACCGAACGATGCTGCTCCAAGAATCTCTCCTCTACGTTGGGATCTACCTGCTCCTGTGGGTGGTCGCCCTGAACCTCTTGAAGATCAGGGTAAGGCTGTGATCGCCGGAATCCAGTACCATCCGTTCGGAATTGCGGGTCGAGCCCATTTGACGCCACGTCCTCTTCGCCGTTCGCAATGAGGCTGGCGGGGGAAACTGATATAGTGGGGACGCCTCGCTCGAAACGGGTGGCCTACGAGTTTGACCTCTAGGGGCTCGCTGTACTCTTTGGCGCAGAGGGCCTCGGGCGTAGACTATTCGGCGCCGTTCACGAAGATCAACGGGATGGCTGGCGACGAAGACAGGCTCACCGCGGGCACGGAGGCACTCCTGAAGGAGCTCCTCCTTCACGCCTACCGGAACGTCCCGTACTATCACGCCCTGTTCGAAGGACACGGCCTCGTGGAGGGGGGGAGGGTGGAGGTCTCTCGGTTCGACAGCCTCCCGTTGCTGACGAAGGAGACGATAAGGGAGCACGCCAGCGGCTTCACTTCGACGGGGGCCAGGGGCAGGGGGACCTACGAAGACTCCACTGGCGGCTCCACGGGGGAGCCCCTCCACGTCATGAAGGACGCCGCCTACGACGGCTGGAGGATAGCCTGCCAACTCTACTTCTACAGGGAGTTCCTCTGCCTGGACTACTTCAGGGCCAGGAAGCTCAGCTTCAGTAACCCCTTCAGGTGGCCCCCCAACGGCCCCAAGCGCAGCCTGGGCGAATGGTTGAACAATTCGGCCAGGCTCGACGGCCTCCTCCTCACCGAAGATGCCATGGGCGGCTACGTCAAGAGGCTGAACTCGTTCCGGCCTGACTCGGTGCAGGGGATGGCGGACACCCTCTACGAGCTGGGCAGGTTCATAGAGGCGCGGGGGCTGAAGGTCCACAGGCCCAAGGTCGTCGTCAGCTACGATGTGATGCTCTACGACCACATGAGGGAGGAGATCGAGGCAGCGTTCGGCTGCAAGGTGCACGACCTCTACGGAGCCGTCGAAGCCGGGATGATAGCGGGAGAATGTGGGTCAGGCTCCATGCACGTCTTCTCGTTCGACAGCAAGGTGGAGTTGCTCCCCGGGGGGAAGGGGGGAGAGGCGGAGATAGTGGTCACTCCCCTCCACAACTTCGCGATGCCCCTGATTCGGTACAGGATCGGCGACGAGGCCTTCCCTGGCGTGTCCAAGTGTGGCTGCGGCTCGGTCCTCCCCACCATCGGGAGGGTAGCCGGGAGGACGACGGACTACTTCGTGAGGGAGGACGGGGGGCTCGTCCACGGGCTGTACTTCATTTCCCTTCTGCGGGACGCGAAGGAGATAAGGGCCTTCCAGGTCGTCCAAGAGGACTATGAGAGGATTCGGATCCTCGTGAGGGCGGCCGGGCTCAGCGAGGCCTGGCGGAGGTCGGTCGAGGAGAAGGTGAGGCTGGCCATGGGCCCCGCCTGCAGGGTGGTCTGGGAGTTCGTCGACGAGGTCCCCAGGACGCCCCTGGGAAAGCACCTCTTCGTGAAATCCCTCGTCCATCGCGACAGATAGGATTGATCCACCTTAGAGAAACGCCCCGCTTACGAGTCGAGGTCGGCCGATCTTAAGCTAAGGTCAACGCATACTCCGCCGTGGGGATAGAAAACAGAAAAACGACTTCGGTATGTTCTAAGCGCTGCCGCCGCCGCAAGGGCTAGTGGGGCATGGGAGAACGACGGAGACGTCATCAAGGTAGTCGCCATAGGAGCTGGGCTCCCCGATATCGGCGAAGCTCAGCGTCGTGTGCCAGCTGGTGGCTTTTACACTGAATGTGTAGTAGGTCCAGTCCGTGGCTGTGTTCTTCGAGCCGTGTTGAAGGTGCTGGCCCGCCTTACTATGCCGTGGACCTCGTAACCTCGAGAGAGAAGCAGCTCCGCAAGGTATGACCCGTCCTGCCCCGTTATGCCCTAATCGGGGCCTTTCTTACCATCTTTGAGGTCTCCGCATAGGGAGTCGTCTCGCTCTATCTCGCTTCCCGGAGCACGCCGATGATGACCCACAGGATTATCGCCGTTGTGAGCAGCATAAGGCCTACAAGCGTCGCCCCTATGGCGACGAGAGTTACGTTCGTCACCACGGCGCGGGTCGCAGCGAAAATCTGAAAGGTCCATATCCAGAAGACGACTGCGATCACGAGAGCGGATAGCCCGGGCACGCCGTAGAAGATGAGAGGATGGCGTGTGGAGAGATGCTTCACAGTGGAGAGCATCACCTCGACGCCGTGATAGAAGGGGTTGCTCGTCGAGGGCTTGGCGACTGTGTAGTCGATGACAACCGGGACCTCCTTCAGCCTGAGGCCGTTCTCCTTGGCTTTCATCAGGATCTCCGTGGAAGCCCCGAAGCCCTGCTCGGTGGGGACCAGCTTCGCCAGGGCGCTCCCTCTGATTGCGCGGAGGCCCGACTGGGCGTCGGTGAGTTCGCTGAAGGAGTTAGTCTGGGTTAGCCTCGTTATGGCGCCGATGCCCGCCCTGCGGTATGCCGGCATGCCACCGACTTCGCCGCGGCTGAATCTGGACCCTACTACTATGTCCGCGTCGCCCTTGATGATGGGCTCCACCAGCGAGGGAATACATCCAGGGTCGTGCTGGCCGTCGGCATCGATGGTGACCACGACGTCGGCGCCCAGGGCCATGGCCCTCGTGAAGAGCGAAGCCAGGGCGGCGCCATACCCCAGGTTCCTGGGGTGAGTGATGACCTCGACCCCGAAGCCCCTGGCTATCTCCCCCGTCATGTCCTTGGAGCCGTCATCGCAGACCAGGACCGTCCGAACGGACTTCGAAGTGCCCACGAGGACCTTGGCTATGGTGGACTCGACGTTGAAGGCGGGTATGCAGGCCACGATGTAGGGCCCCTTAGGACCGGGCCCCTCCGCAGGTGAGGTCAAGGGTCGCCTCAGCCCCTAGGGAGGGGAGCTCCTGTCCCCAGCGCGTTCAGGCCCAGGAGGACGACGTAGTCCGCGTCGCTGCCCCATCCCGCCGCCCCCGCATGCCCCATGAGCAGGGCTGCCTCCACGTTGAGCGACGCCTTCTCCCTTCCAATTCCCGTGACCCTCTTCTTGAACGAGTCCTCCAGCCATGCCGAGGCCTTCTCCACTATGGCCAGCAGCGTCCTCCGAAGGAGGGAGCTCGTGAGCTTAATCCCCTCCCTGGAGCTCAGGTGGAGTATGCCTCGCTCAACGGGGGTCAGTGCTCTAAGGAAGACCCTCCGCCTGGTGAGGTTCCGAGCGAGCGCCTTCATCTCCGACCTGAGCTCCTCCGCCAGGAGGTTCGTGACTTCGTCATGGCTCATTGGAGTAAAAACAGACAATGTCTCGCTGCGAGTGATGACCGGGGGTCGGGTTTAAGCCTTTGCAGAGGGATTACCGAACGAAGGCAGGGGAATTGCAGGAAGGCTGAACACCTCCTTCGACGAGGCCTGACGCGGCCACCAGCCATTGTGATTTGGGGTCATTTGTAGAGATATAAGAAGCCCTTCGCTAGAGAAAGGTGTTCGTGGAAGGGATGAGAATCTCCATCGTCCTGGGCACGAGGCCCGAGATAATCAAGATGTCCCCGGTCATTAGAGAGCTGGAGCGCCAGGGGAGGAGCTACTTCATCCTCCACACCGGGCAGCACTACACCCGGGACATGGACGCCGTCTTCCTCGAGGGGCTGAAGCTGCCCCAGCCGAAATACAACCTCGGGGTGGGCTCGGGGACCCATGCCGAGGAGACCGGGAAGATGCTCATCGGCATAGAGGAGGTGCTCAGGAAGGAGGGAGCCGACGTCGTCCTGGTCGAGGGGGACACGAACACCGTCCTCGCCGGGGCGCTGGCCGCGGCCAAGCTTCACATCGCGGTGGGCCACATTGAGGCCGGGCTGAGGAGCTTCGACAGGAGGATGCCGGAGGAGATCAACCGGATTGTAGCCGACCACATATCTGATTACCTCTTCGCCCCCACGGAGGGGGCGCGGAGGAACCTGCTCAGGGAGGGGATCCCCCGGGAGAGGGTCTTCGTGACGGGGAACACCGTCGTCGACGCGCTCCAGCAGAACCTGAAGCTGGCCAAGGAGAGCAGGAACGAGGAGGTCGCGGACTTCGGCCCCCACCTCCTCTGCACGCTCC
>JBEKZX010000077.1:0-6806 GCA_049509455.1 Conexivisphaerales archaeon | reverse complement strand
GAATTCAGGCTCGGGGAAATCGAGCATCTCCCCGTCCAAGACGAAAGCATGGATGTGGTCGTAAGTAATTGCGTACTCAACTTGGTGCCCGACAAGGAGCGCGCATTTGCAGAAATCTGGCGAGTCCTGAAACCGGGCGGTAGAGTGGTGGTGTCCGACATAGTAGCGAAGGACGAGATGACGCCTGAGTTAAAGGGCGACCTCGAAAAGTGGTCCGAATGCCTCTCGGGCGCAATGACGGAGGAGGAGACCCAGCGCAGGTCGGCAGCCGCCGGCCTGTCCAACTTCAGGGTGTTGGAAGCAGGGGGATGGCTGGACATGGGCGCCGGCGTGCCCTTGCGGTCTCTGACTTTCGCGTCAGAGAAGCCCGCCACAGCTACTCGAGAGAATTCTTGACGGAGAGCTTCACGCCGGCGGCCTTGATGGTCTTTCGCCCCGCAGTTGCTGGGCAAAGTCCTCGGATTCACTTAATATATCAAGTGCCTGCTGTTCGTTACCAGCCATCAACTCCACAGAGCCGAAATCAAAAGGGTTTAAATTCTCGGGATAAAGGGCTGTAGATAGAATGAACGACAGGGCCGAAGTTATCCTACGCCTCTTGGGTGCCACATCGCTGCTCATGGGATTTCTGCTAGCCTACTATGCCCTTACCACCTCGCCCTCTCTTTATCCGCCGGTGCAGGCCTCGTACGCCATCGTTGGGGTCGTGATGGGCGGGGCGGGCTTCATGGCCCTGGTCTCGAAGTACGATGAGTGATGCTCATTGATCAAAGTGGCCCTGTTCGGTGCGGGGAATAGCGCCAAGGCCTTTTCGGAATCGGTGAAGAGGTACGGAGGGGGCTCGAAGTCAGGCCTCTGGCATGAGAGGGTGGGCGGCCACGCCGTGAAGGAGCTCTCCGTCAGGCTGATCTACGACGTGGACGGAGACAAGGTGGGCAAGCCGCTGGGCGGGGTGAAGGTGAGGCCTGGACTCCTCCTGGAAGAGCCTCCAAGGCATTTGTCCCAGAGCTCCTTTGTGAAGCAGGAGCCCGACACCCTGGCATCGGAGCTGAAGGAGGAGGGAGTGGATGTGGCCCTCAACCTCATCAGCTCGGGGCAGGAGAAGGCTTCGAAGAAGTATGCGGAGATCTGCGCTAGGCTGGGCATCTCCTTCGTCAACGCGACGCCGGCGCTGGTGGCCAACGACAGGAAGATTGTAGCGCTGTTCAGGAAGGCGAAGGTGCCCCTGGTGGGCGACGACCTCCTCAGCCAGATGGGAGGGACCATCCTCCATAAGGGGATACTGGACTTCCTCAACAAGAGAGGCATAAGGATCATCAAGAGCTATCAATTGGACGTCGGCGGCTCGCCGGACACCCTGAACACCCTTCAAGATGAGATCAGGGCGTTCAAGAGGGGGATCAAGAGCGAGTCCATCGCCGAAGAGCTTCCGTACAAGGTGGACACGGTGGCGGGGACCACGGACTTCGTCGAGTTCATGGGGTCGAAGAGGACTGTGTACCTCTGGATCGTGGGAAAGGGGCCGCTGGATGAGCCGTACATCATGGACGTTTTCTTCAAGAGCAGCGACCCGGTCAACGCGGCCAACATCCTCCTGGACTCCGCCAGGGCGGCGTTCACGGCGAAGGGGAGGGGAGGCGTCGAGGAGGTCATATCGGCCTTCGGGTTCAAGAACCCGCCGAAGGCCGTGAAGGTAGGTAAGGCCATGGCCGACTTCGAGAAGGCCTATCTGGCATAGGCTTCCTTCCCAGTAACACTTATAACGAAACCTCCCGTCAGCCCTCCCAGCGCTGCCGTCGAGCCGCCGTTGGTCCTTTATGGGCTGACGAAAGCTCAGCGTGGTAGAGCAGCTGACTTCCAAGAAGGCTGATGCTGTTAATCCACGCAGAGACCAGCTGGTCGCAGGTTCGAGTCCTGCCGGCGGCGCCTCTACAATAAGTGGTACACCTATGGCTAATCACGGCATTATTCCTTTTGCTTTGCGCTGTTGAGACGAACTTGTTTTAGGACTCGGTCGCGGAATAGGCTAACGGCTTGTGCGCGGTACCCCTCCTCCCCCCCAGCGGTGCTTCTGCTGAACCACAAGCTCCCTGTAGTACCATGCCCAGAGGGGGCGAAGGGGTTACAGACGAACGGCGACATTCCGAAGACCGCTGACTTAGGGGTCACCCGACAGGGCCCTGTTCTTCCAGTCCGACATCCCTCCCTCCACCAGCAGATCCTCGAACAGCGGAGGTGGTCTGGACGGGGCCGAGCCGAACCCCCTGCGGGAAGCTCCCCCCACCAGGAATATGGGGTCAGCCTCGGGTGTGTCGAGCAGGAAAGTGACCGTGGCAGAAGTGGGAGCGCCGGAAAGTTGAGACCTGGCTGTCCATAACTCCAGGGAAGTTGGCTAGCGTCGAGCTGACCTCTTTGGCTGCAGCGGTTTCTTTGTGTACGGATAAATAGACAGCGAACGACGCCTACTCAAATGTCGCAGAGATGGCTCGGCGCATCCGTCAGTGTGGGCTCGGCAGCACGTGGCTTCGCAATGGTCCTTATCCTCGCCTCGCTGCTGCTCTCCATTTCGGCCACAAGCAGCGTCAGGGCGGCTCAGACGGTGACGGTGCAAATGGGAGACGACTACTTCACGCCTCAGACGACCAATATCAACGTCGGTGACACCGTCGTCTGGTACAATGCCGGGGGATCCACCCATACCGTGACTTCTGACACTTTTGTCTGGAACTCTGGGGACGTTGTGCCCGGCGGATCATATAACTTCACTTTTACGACGTCCGGCGACTTCCCCTACTACTGTTCCTACCACCCTGGCATGACCGGAGACATCATCGTTCAGCAGCCGACGCCAGAGTTCCCTGGATTTCTGGCCCTGGCCACGGTGGGCGTCGCCGTCTTCCTCGGCCTGGCGCTCGAACGGGCACTCCGGCTTCACGGCTTCAAGTAGACAGGCCCACTGGCGGAATCAAATCGACCCTGCAGGGAGCTGATGAAGTGGAGGGCCTGGCATGACCAATCACGTGAGCCTCATTGCCGTCCAGCTCGGAAGAGAGGCCATTTCTAACTATTGGTATGATTAATGTAGCTCGACACCCAAATCTGGATGGGTTGGAAATCTTCGGAGCGTCGGTCAATCTGTTCGCTGTCAAATCGTATCTTCTAACGGTCATCGCGTACGCTGCCCTCTCCAGGTCGCTTCTTGCGATGGATATGGCGTCAGCCGAGATTCAACAGACGAATCCATTCTGAGCTTCCAATTCAACTGATTCCGTGGCGTCAGCCCATTTCGCAGGTCCAAGGCTACGTCTGAGGATGGCGGTTGAGGGTATCATGATACCTTCCAGCAGCAATAGACATCCTCTGATGCCGTTTGGGTCACACTTGTAACTAAGGAGTCAAGAATGGCCACCCTATATGGTATTGGCGATGGCTTCCCCGTTCAGACCAACTGACACACGGAAGCGAGTCCCCACCCAATTCCGCAACGACTTGGCATTTGAATGCCAGAATATCGCAACTCAGTCAGAGTCGCTCGACGCAATCGAGGCATTCTGCAAGATAGTGACCTGAGACCAGAAGTCAACGCAAATGGAACTTGCGAAAGAAGTCAAGTTGAGAGCCTGTTTTTGTCTGCCCTTGAATCCTTTTAAGTCTGGAACTACCTCTTTAGCAAAATGAAGCCATCAAGTGTCTATGCCTTCTTAATAGTCTGCATTTTGGTTGTTGCAGGATTCGGAATCCTGCAGACATACTCGCTGCAGCAGACGCAATCCGATCTTAACGCGTCCCGCGCACAGGTTCAAGAGAAGGCAAACACCAGCGCGCAGCTTCAACTGTCGCTGAACGAACAGATAAGCAGCCTTACCACTTCTATGGACAGCCTACAAGCGCAACTGAATGCGTCCCAAGAAACCATCCAGAGTCAGGCGGTCACTATATCCAATCAGACTTCTCAGATCGCCGACCTTCAAAACCAAATAACAGGGTTAAACGATCAGGTTTCAAGCCATATTTCCCTTTCAGTGACCGGTTTGGTTCAAGGCTCTCTCTACCTAACTCTCTCTGATCTTGTTGCGATGCCGTGGACGACTGTTAACGCCACCCTGTATTGCGTAGGCTCCCCATCCACCGCAATCGCTGGAGGTAACTGGACGGGAGTGAGCTTAGCGTTGATATTACAGACGGCTAACGTATCAACGACAGCCATCAAGATCGCATTCTACGCGACCGATGGCTATTCTACGGACCTTACATTGGCGACCGGCATGCAGAATGATATCATCGTGGCCTTTGAGAACAACGGAGTTCCGCTGACTGGGCTACGCCTTGTCACACCGGGATTATGGGGCTATAAATGGATAAATGACCTAGCCGACATAAACCTGGTCGACTATAACTTCCTAGGTACTTGGGAGAGTCAGGGATACTCAGACCCAGGTGTAATCGGGTAGAGGTCGCATTACGCTATCGTTTATTATGATGCGGGATAGGAACCAACGCTCCCGTTCCATTTGAATCCACCATTCTAGAGAGCCCAAAATAATCGGAAGCACATGTACTGAAGGGTCAAAGGAAACAGGGAATGAGGACTCGTGTTGGCCGCTACATCGGAAGCCAGCTTTAAAGGACATTTCGCGCTCAACAGCAGCCCTAGTCTGCAGTGTATGGATTAACCCCGATATGTGCAGGGATCTCACGGCCTCTGCTAACAGGGGGGTCGCAGCCTTCCATCATTGTAAGCAAATGGGCTTACCAAGGGTTATACCCAGGAGACGAGGCACTTGAATCCGCAGGAGCTGAACTGCAGAGCATGAAGTTAAGCGCAAGGAACAAGATCGCAGGAACCGTTTCCGTCGTGGAGGCAGGGGCCGTGGCCGCCCTGGTCAAGGTGGAGGTAAAGGACCCCTTCACCATAACTTCGATGATAACGAAGGAGGCCGCGGAGGACCTTGGCCTGAAGAAGGGCGACAGAGTCTCGGTTATAATCAAATCCACCGAGGTCATCATCGCGAAGGATTAGTACCCAGCTGCGGATTCTTCTTTATGGTACCCATCGCCCAACGGGCGTTCTCCTCGCTCCCAGCCCGTTAGATTCATTAGTTCTCGTAGCCTCCCCGAGCCATCCGACCGGTGACATAAGGTGTGGCAGACACTGGTCAAGAAGGGCGACGCCACTGGCAGAAGGTTCTGCAAATTACGCACATGACCCTGACAGAAAGTCTTGCAATCGACACTGATTCTGATGTGCGAACGTCAGACGCGGGCTCTCGCTGGCTCCTGAGATTCATTCCGGCCGCTTCTTCATCTGCTTCAGATTGGGATCATTCGTCTTGATTCGAAGGTACAAGATAATCGCATTCGCATGTCCGACCCCCAGTCCGAAGTCTGACTTGAGCCACGCAATTAGATCGGCATACTTCGCGACTATCCTGCCATTCGCGACGAAGCCCTTCTTAGTGGCCAAATCAAGGAAGTCGTCCGGAGACTTTCCCGTCTTGAGTTTGATGTTGTCCAGATAAGCCTTGAATGTCGTAGTTCTTCTTTACGTCACCAGCGGCATCTGCGATTAAAGTAATCCCATGTTTCTTTGGCCGTGCATTTGTCTGACTGCTCTCCGCGAGAGCGACTAGGAGCTGGGTATATTCGGCCAGGGCGCGGTTCCGCATCTGTAGCTCGTCCACCATCTCCTTATACATCAGGTAGAGGTCCGTCGCCGCTTCGAGGACCTACGGAATCGCGTAGCCGTTGTTGGGGGGAATCCCTCCGCATTCCTCCTTCACATACTTGCCAAGCTCCACGATTTGTGCGCGGGGTTCTACGGCTGTCTCCGCCGTCGCCGCCACCTTCGCTGCGCTCTCGCCAGCCTTCGTAGTATCGTGCTTCTCAAGTTCCTCGACATCCATCCATCGCCCTTCGTGATAGACTACCTTGCCCGTCTTCAGCTCTTCTGCCATCTTGCCCAAGGTGTCGTTCTTTCCTGCGCCGTAGAGTTTCAGGACGAACTGTTGAGACTCGCCCTTGTGGAGGAGGCCGTAAATCGTTTGCTTGTCTTCGTCGTCGAGGCGTCCACCCTTCGCTTCAGGTTTTTCGACCTGCTCTCCCGCCTGTGAGGGAAGGGGAGAGGCAACCTGCGGGACCTGCCCTGCACCTTCCTTTCCCGCGTCGCTAGCGGATGTCGTCGGGGTGGAGGCATCAGGTTTCTCCACGGCGGCATCAGGTTTGCTCTCGTTGGAGGCATCAGGTTTCTGACCCTTGCCATCAGGTTGCCATCAGGTTTAGGGAGAGGGGCATCAGGTTCCCATCAGGTTTGCCATCAGGTTTTATCAGGTTTCATCAGGCACTACCCCCCCCGTCAAGGCTATTCCCATAGAGGAGGCAGGCAGAAAACAGGCTCAAGTCGGAGAGGAGAATTCTCCCCTCGGTCCCCTCTCCGTCCTTGGTCCTTCCCTCGAACCTGATGCAACCTGATGCAGCCTGATGGCGGAAGCGGTATAACTTGGTAACACCCCGACCCCTCTCCTCCTCCCGCAAGTGGTCCAAATGTCTGAACCTAACTTAGCCATAGCTACGGGAGACGCTTCGCTCGGCACTCAAGCCCTCCCGAATACCCAAGAGCCGACCCTCGCCGGACGGGAGAGTCCGGCAAACCCCCTTGCCACTTGACCGTCGCATACGCTTAATATACTATTTCCGGGCTAAGAGAACCTGCTTCCACAGATGGACATCGTCGAGCTGCTCAGCCTGCGCGCGACGCGAAAGATACTGAACGAGCTCCAAGAGAAGGGGGCTGCGAGGTATTCGGAGCT
>JBEKZX010000076.1:0-7046 GCA_049509455.1 Conexivisphaerales archaeon | reverse complement strand
CCACGAAGACGAAGTAAATCATGGAGGCGATGACGGCGGCATAGAGAGACTGGAAACCTCCGTAAAAGACCGCGCCCACGGCCACCAGGCCGCCCGTCACGACCAGCTCGATTATGAGGGCCAATATGGGGGAGCCTAGCCTCTGGCTCACGTAGGCCACCTTTTCAGGTAGGAACCTGTCAAAGGCCTGCGCGAAGAAGTACCTCGAATCGACGATTATCCCGTAGGCCAGCACGGACATAGTCCAGAGGATCCACCCTAGGCCCAAGACCCATGCGATGGCGAAGTTGTTCGAGACGCCCATGGCCAGGGTCCAGAAGTTGAAGGAATAGTCGACCACCAGGGTGGGGTTGGAGAGGGCGGCCGTGACGAACTGGTATCCGCCGGCATAGTACATCGCGGCGAAGGCGCTGGTCACGAGGACCATGACGATGAAGGAGGCGATGGGCACGTTCCACTTGATGCTGCGGGACCCCTTGATCTCTGATGCAACCGCGGGGCCGGCGTTCAGCCAGGGATAGACGAAGATGGCGAAGAATGGCAGTATGAAGAGGGAGGCCGACCAGCCGAAGGAGGGGCCCGTGTAGCTCGAGGCGACGGCCTTGTAGGTGAGGCTGACGTTGCCCACGGACTCACCCAGGGAGTCCATGTAAGAGGCGACCCCGGCGTTGCCTGCCCCGAGGATGACGAAGATGCCGAGGACCAGGGCGGCGACGCCGAACACGGCCAAAACCGAAACCAGCCTGTAGCCGTACCTAGGCTTGAGGATGTTTATGGCGATCAGGGCTGCGAAAATGATGACCGCTATCAGGGCCTGCAGGTATGGCGTCGAGCCTGCGACATCTCCCGGTAGCGCCAGCCCGAGGGCCATCCGGCTGGCGGGGTTGAAGAAGAGCCCCACGGAGCCGATGGCGAAGACGGCCGAGAGGGCGATCAGAGCCAGGTAGGCCAGGGTTTCGACCGTGTATCCCATGAAGCCGAGGGCACTCCCGAAGAGCCCCCCAAAGGCCCTGGAGACCCAGATGTAGTCTCCCCCCGTGCGAGACACCCTCCTCGTCATCATGGTGTACACGACTATCTGGGGGATGGAAACGACGAACGCGATGAGAGAGGCGCCCACCAGGTTCACCCCCGCCACGGAAGGCAGGGCAATCATGGTGAAGCCGATGGTGGCGAGCGCCGCGCCTGCCGACATGTTGCTGACGTTGAGAGCCACGGCGTCCAGCATGGAGACGTTCTTCACGAGCCCTGTGCTCTCCCTTACGAAGACGCTCGACCGCTCCTTTTCGGTCACGCTTGCTTTTTCCCCCAATCCGCGATTTAAGGATATTCGGCGCAAAGGACGACCCCCAAAGCGAACGCCGGGGGCCTGTGAAGAGGCGGTACCTTTCGCGGACCCGCCAGCGGAAAGTTAATACCGTTCGAAACCGTTCCTAACCTTCGTGCGCAGGAACGGGTCTAAGGCAAAGGCAGTTGACACCACTCGCAGGAACCTGATCAAGGCGACGGGCTTTCTAGGCGTGGCGGCGCTCGTCGCCCCTGCGATTCCCAGCGTGGCGAAGGCAGCGTCGCCCATGGACGCGAGCCTCCCGGCGCCCAAGATCTTCACCGGGAAGACAGTGGCCGACATCTTCCCCGTAAAGCCCGACATCCAAAGGTTCAGCTACCGTAACACGGCCTTCATCAGGGGCACGTGGGACACCACCGCGTTGTGCTATGGTACTCCAGCGATCACCGACCCCACCTTCCAACAAAGGGTCAGGCTGGGGCAGGACGGCTGGCATTTGGAGGATTACGCGCTAGCCAACGCAGTGGGCGCCACAATAAGGCATGAGGGCATCGGCACCGGGTACCCCGACAGGGGAATCATTAGCTGGTCACCCCTTGGGGCAGTGAAGATACCATCCATGGTGTCGCCCCTCGACAAGGGCCGCCTGCAGAACTCCCTCATAGTGAAGAAGGCGGCGCTCTCCCTCGGGGCGAACCTGGTCGGCATATGCCAGCTAGACCCGAGGTGGATCTACACTGTCGACATGGATGGGTTGCCTGTCACTTTCGAAGACGTCAACGTGGCATACTCGGACCAAGAACACCACGCCCTGCCGAACAGCTACAAGTCAATCATCGTCTTCGCCGTGCAGATGTCATACGACATGATGAGCGTCGCACCCTACGGGGACGCCCAGGGTGCTGCGCTCAAAGGGTACGACGACCAGGCGGTGGTCGCCGCCCGAATCGGCGAATTCGTTAGGGGAATTGGCTGGAACGCCGCGCCTTGCAGCAACAACACGGGCCTTAGCATTCCCGAGGCGATTAGCGCTGGGCTGGGGCAGCTGGGAAGGTGCTGCCTCCTCGTCACGCCGCAATACGGCCCCAACGTCCGCATCGCGAAGGTCATAACGGACATGCCTTTGGCCTATGACTCCCCAATAGACTTCGGACTCACGAACTTCTGCAACAACTGCAAGAAGTGCGTCCAGGCCTGTCCCCCCCAGGCGCTACCCTACGGCGACGCCGAGTGGCAGGGGTTCAGCATCTCGGAGTTCACCGGCGTCTACAAGTGGCAGCGTCACGCCGAGACATGCTACAGATGGTGGGGGCAGACCGGAGCCACCTGCGGCATCTGCATACGGGTTTGCCCATGGAGCAACGGCGTGATGCATAACAATGGGCTAGCGCAGGCAGCGGTTATGAACGTTCCACAGCTCGATCATCAGTGGAGGCAGCTCGACGACGACCTCGGCAACGGGGCGCTCAGGGACCCGGCGACGTTCTGGACAGGGTCCAGGGCCTACGGCCCCAAAGCGACGAAGACCGCTTCCTCGCAGTAGTTGAACTGAGGCCTGTGGATCAAGCTCAATCAGTCGACCGACGGCCTACTCGCGCTCCTCAGGTCCAGATGTCGTGCGAAGATCAGGGGGCACCATCTGGTGGCGGTGGTGAAGGCGGAGATAAGCGATGACGGGACGGTCACATTCAAGATGACCATTTAGGCGGAGCCGCTTCCCGCAATTGGTCGGTGGCTCCTGGCCGGAGGCCGTGTTGAATCAGGCCTTGTGTAAGACTTAACTACCTTGCCGAATCTACCGTTCACAATGAAGCTCAGCGCTAGGAACCACGCCGTGGGAACCGTCGTTTCGGTCGAAGAAGGGGCGATAGCGGCGCTCGTAAGGGTGGAGGTCAAGGAGCCGTTCACTTTCACCGCTATGATAACGAAGGACGCGTCGGAGGACCTCAAGCTCAGAACGGGAGACAAGGTCACCGTGATCGTGAAATCCACAGAAGTTATACTTGGCAAGGAAGGCTAATCAGGGGCCGCACTCGCGTCCGGAAGACGAGCCGGCGAAGGCTCCGCCGGGGGCTGGTGTGAAACGAAGAAGGTCCCGGATATCCTGCCCGACCCAAAGACCGCTATCCGGTCAACCAGTTGGCGCGCCTCAAGGTTGTCGTGCGTGACGTACATGACAGTGAGGTCCAGCCGGTCGAATATCCCTTTGAGCTCGGCTTTCAAGTGCTCCCGCAGCTCCTGGTCCATGGACGACAGCGGCTCGTCCATCAGCAATATATTCGGCTGGGGGGCAAGGGACCTGGCGAGGGCGACGCGCTTCTGCTGACCTCCGCTGAGCTGACCTGGGCGTAGCTCTGCTAAGTCGTCGATTCGGAGGAGCTCCATCATCTCCTGCGCCCTGCTGAGTGCCCTTTCTGGAGCCAACTTCGCCCCCCTCAGGCCGAAGGCTATGTTGTCCACGACGGTCATGTGCGGGAAGAGGGCGTTGTCCTGCATCACGTAGCCCAGGCCCCTTTCCGCCGGGTGGACCATCACTTCTGAGGAACCCCCCGACCTGGTGACCACCCTCCCGTCGATCTTCACTTCACCCGAGTCGGGCTTCATGAGGCCGGCCACGATGTTCAGCGTCGTCGACTTGCCGATGCCGCTGGGGCCGACGAGTCCCACGACCTCGCCGCTTTCGACGTCGAGATTGAGGTCCTTGATGACCTGCCTCTCACCGAAGGCCTTGGTCAGGCCGCTGATGGAGATCAATCTGACCTATTCCACCCTCCTAGGAGCTTGAAGGCCACCAGCACGGCAAAGGAGAACAGGATTAGTATTGCGGAAAGGACGTCGGCCTCCACCAGATTGCTCTCCATTGCGATGTAGATGGCTAGGGGCATGGTCTGGGTGACTCCGGGAAGGTTCCCGGCGAAGAGCAGCGTGGCGCCGAACTCTCCCAGGGACCTGGCCCAGCACATGATGAACCCGGCCAGGATGCCCCTGCCGGCCAGCGGAAGCGTGACGCGGAGGAAGACGCGGGAATCGGACTTCGTAAGTATCCTGCCACTGTCGATTATCCTCTGGTTCACGGCTTCGAAGGCCGTCTTGGAAGAGCGGAAGTAGAAGGGGGAGGCCACGAATATTTCCGCCATGACGACGGCCACCAGGGAGCCCGGCAGAACGATCCCCCGCGAAAGGAGGTATTGACCGACGAGGCCCTTGGGGGCGAAAGCTAACAGGAGGGCGAGGCCTGCCACGGCCGGGGGGAGGACTATAGGGACGTCCACCAGGGTGTCGAGGAACCATCTCCCGGAGAACTTCTTCCTGGCCAGGATGTAGGAGAGAGGAGTGGCGAACACGAGAACCACCGTCGCCGAGATGGTGGCCGTCAGGAGGCTGAGTTTCAGCGGCGTCAGCACGGCATCAGAGGTCACCGTGGCCGCCAGCTCCCCCGGAGTCACGTAGAGAAAGACGGCTGCCACCGGGATGGATATGAAAAGAAGGAAGGCGGCGCAGGACACGGCCACCAGGAGCGTCTGAAGCTTGTTCACGATGGGGTTCCTACGGACTAACGAAGCCAAAGTTGTTAAGGATTTGCTGCCCTTGGCTGGAAAGGAGGAAGTTAGAGAACTCCTGGGCGAGTTTCAAGTGATGCGACGTCGAGACGATGCCCACCGGATACTGGGCCATTACGTTCACCGAATTCGGGATGGTGATGAAGTTGATGTTAGCGGCCTGGGCGATGGCGTCCGTCTTGTACACGATCCCGGCGTCGGCGGTGCCGGTGACCACTTTGGTGACCGTTGACTCCACGTCGGTGTCGTACGAGATTACGTTCGCCAGGACCGCCTTTGAGAAGTTGGTGTACTGGGACCCAACGTAGCTCGGGCTGCTGGAGTTCCCCCAGGTCGACTGGATGTTGTTCAGTATGGTCAGGGCGTAGGCGCCGGCCGGGACGGAGCTGGCCTCAAGCTCGACCCTCACACCCGAAGCGGCGAGGTCGGAGATGGAGCTGACCTTAGACGCCGATGACTTAGCCACGATGACGATGAGCGAGTTCTTGGCGAAGATGGCCGAGCCGTTATAGAGTAAGGAAGCGTTTGCCACCTGGTTCATTTGGGTCGGAGCGGCCGAGAGGAAGACGTCGCAGGGGAAACCTTCCGTGATCTGGGTCGCCAGCGTGCCGGAGCCCGCGAAGTTAAAAGTGATGTTGGCGTCGTACTTGGCGTTGAAGGCGACGCTGATGTTCTGCATCACGTTGGTCAGGCTGGCAGCGGCAAAAACTGTGAGCTGCTCAGGGGGCTTGGCCGGCTGTAGGGTGAAGTACGCATAGGGGATGCCCACAACGAGGAGTATCACCACGACGGCCACGGCCGCGAGGGTAATTCGCTTCAACGATTATCATCCCCCTGATTGACCTGCACCATTATATGCCTTGGAAATCGAAAACGGTTACCGCGTGCAGGTCCGGCTTCGGGGGCTCTGGATTGGTAGAGGGTGGAGATACCTCGGCTGCGAATGCATCTTCACAGCGACCAAGCCGGGGCAAGCTCGTTCCTCCCCCTTCATTCGGAGCTGGGGAAGGACGCGACGGAGGACCCCCTCAGACCAACTCATGACGACGCTGCCCCGGGATCGTAGGGAGGCCTACTTGGCCCCACCAGAGGACTGGTCCGAAACCGTCCGCATCCCCCTCTTCAGGCCCATCAGCACCTTCTCCGATGTGACGGGCAGGTCGTTGACGGCCACTCCGGTGGCGTCCAGCACGGCGTTCCTCATGGCCGGTGCCGGCAGGACTATTGGAGGCTCGGCCATGATCTTTGCGCCAAAAGGCCCCAGCGGCCTTGAGCAGGTCCCTCCGGAGGCGGTCGACCTTTTCGGCCCCAGCGCCTTCTTCCCTCCAGGCGAACCAACCGGATTACCTCCTCTACGTTCTCTTTCTTACTCAATTTCAATGACCTCTGACATTGCAGAGCCACCCAGCTCGCCCAGGACCGTCCCGATCGTGCTAATACCCTGCCACGACGGAGGTCAGATTCCCGCTGATGCTGAGCATCCAGATGTGATAGTAAGAACCGCCTAGGTTCGAACTGTAGGCGATGCTCGCGCCATTGGGGCTCCAGCTGGGCTCGATGGAATTGAACCCAGATCCGAGGGGGCCGATCTGTGCCGAGGCCCAGTTCACAACATCCCACATGTACATGGAGTAGCCGGTCCCTGCTGCGAACGCAGTGTAGACGACCTTTGTCCCGTCAGGGCTCCACGCCGGCTGATAGGTTACGTCGAGCAGGCCGGGTACATAGGGAGTCTCAACTATGTCGGGTCCGCCCTCCTCTGCGAGCGCCAATATGTACTGGTAGGTGCCGTTCGACCCGTCAGCGTTGGCGACCCACACGTTGAACCCGCCGTACCCCACGGCGTACATCGAAAACACCCCGGGGTTGAAGTCAGAGTAGTAGGAGATGGTACCGTTGGGGCCGACGGCGGCATTAGTGAAATTGGCCGCACCGCTGAGGAGGGGGCCGCCTGCTCCCGTCCCCACGCTCAGCCACATTATCTGATTGTATCCCCCGACCGAAGTGGAGTAGAGGAGCTCGTCGTTGGAAGCCCAGGTGGCTGTAAGGTAGGAGCCGCTGACGTTCGCCACCGAGGTGCTCACACCTGTATTGAAGTCGAAGACCATCAGCTGGGGGAGGCCGCTGTTCTCGAAGAAGGCGAGCTGGGAGCCGTCGGGGCTCCAGGCGGCCGAAGCCTGCACGGCGAAGGGGGCGCT
>JBEKZX010000075.1:0-13068 GCA_049509455.1 Conexivisphaerales archaeon | reverse complement strand
CAGTCCTGACAGCGATTTGGATCTTCTCGCTCTTCATGATTCTTCTCGGAGCGTGGACAATCTACCACAAGGCATCGTTGCATTCAAGGCTCAACGATGAAGAGAAGATGAACATGGTTGACTACAGCTTCAAGCAGCTTGACGCTTCCCTCAAGCCGCTGACAAGCGAGGTTACAGCGTTACAGGTCTCGGGCTCAGGCCTATCACGCAAGGTCGACGCCCTCGAAGAGAAGGCCAGCAAACTAGCCTCAGCTGTGGAGGCCCAAGCCAAGGCGATCGAGCTTCAGACTCGGACGGTGGCATCGATCAACGAGAGCGTAGAGTTGAGAAGGGAGCAGTTCAACAAGGTGATCGATGGATACAACAAGTGGTACGATGAGCACAGGAAAGACCAGGAGGTCATCTCGAAGCTCATAAGCGGTGCTGAAAACGTGCTGGAGAGGTTCGGCATACTTTCCGAGGAGGTTGACGAGTACCTTGAGCTTCTTTCCGAGGAGGACGGACGAGGACGGGAGAAGGAGGGCACGACGCAGGCATCAGCCCGAACCGGACCGGAACCACCTACGGGGGCCGGAGTGCCGCCGACCAGAGGGAAGCTGACAAGAGAGGCCGGAATGGCGAACAGGGAGAAGGGCAATCGCGCCCAGCTCCAGTTCTCCGAGACGGTGCTGAGAAGCGCGGCGAAGTTGCATACATGCAGTCTGAAGGAGGGAGAGCCCGACTATGTCTTCCATGATCCAAACACTCGTGCGCTGAAGTACGTGAGCGCGTTCAAGGCCCTGACCCTGTCAGAGGACGCGACGAAGCAGAGATGGATACCGAAGAGGAAGATGCTGGCAGAGACCAAGGTGGCGATGAAGTACGGCCTTCCCCTGATCTTGTTTGTTCAGAACCTGGCAAACGGAAGGATATGGGCGAAGGTCACTCCGGTTGACGAGCTGAAGAAGCTTGGTGGGATAACGACGCCTCTGATGCTCGTCGATGACGATTCAGCGTCGGAGAAGGCTTGCAGAGAATCGCTCAGCAATGTTCTGCAGCTTCTGTAGGTCATGGATGATGGCTGCACCGCGCTGCTCGTCACCGCACCGCAACGCACCCTTCTGTCATGGCCCTCCAACCTCTGCTCTAGCCGTATCATTCGATGTCCATAACTTTCCCCAACTTGCAGCTGTGCTAGTCAATCACCCAACCCATGACCTAGCTGTCGTCGATCAGCTCCCCCCTCTTGATTCCCTTTGGAGCCATGATTTGCAGTATTGATGGCACGGCAGCCATCCGTCGGATCTTGCTTCACTCATCCGTAGGACCTCTCGAAGCCCATCTCTGCTCGCATTTCCCGTCTCGGCTTCGCGTATTATTCCGGGATCGTCTTCTCAGATCTCCTGGGCTTTGATTTCGTCTCCATTCATCCGGCCTCTTTTCACCTTTCATCTCGACCCCTTTCTCCTGGGCCACTCTAGGCATCCGAATGAACCTGTGCCTCGACTCAACGCACGCCCCCGGCAAGATTATGGGGCGCCGCGGAGCATCCGCAATCTGCAGCACAGATGAGAAGCCCAGAGTTTCTATCCTGATGCCTTCCATTGAGGAGGGAGAGCCAATGCTGAGGCATCCGGGGACATGGGTTACGCCACGCTGATGAAAGATACCACGCAGGCCAGACACCAGACGATGCCTTGCAAGAGTTCCAAAGAGTGCTAGGGTAAGAGATGTCATCCTCTCAGCCAGAAGGGAAGGAGACAAGTCCTTGCTCGCAAGTGGAATACCAGTCACAGACCCTCCATGCGGCCGTGGGAAGACCTACTTGGCCTCTGGCCGAGCGCCTACAGGATTAGCTCGAATCAGGTCATTTGACCTCCGTCATGACATGCTGTGGGCCGAAGGCTCCTCCCACCCACTCTTCGTGATGATTACGTGATGACCGTTCGTGCTCCATCCACGTGTACCAAGTAAGTATGCCCATGTGTACTGGGCCTTCGCATGTACGTGGGAAGCCAATCGCCCAGGTCAGCCCCTTTGCGGCCACCTCCATCACCATAGGGTCAGGTATGAAGTGTGTTCCATCGTTGCCTTTCACTACAAACTCCGTATCCTCCAAGCTGAAGGGGAGCTTCGTCATTTGACGCTGGCCTATGGTCATGCCTTCCCTAGACTCTACTGCTCTTTTCAACTCAGCCCATGTGGAGCCGCTAGTCGCCATACTGTCGACGGAAAGCGAGATATTCTCGCGCGTTTGCATGTCTCAATGCTTCTGCGCGGCCGTCATCTACGGGGACCAACTGTCACATGAGATACGAGCGGAGGGCGAGAATTGGTGTCAGATGCATACCAGCGACATTCAGCCTCCTTCGCCAAACATCTTAGACTTGCGTCTCCCGTCGGAACATGCGCCTGGACGACAGCTTTCGCATGCAGTCTCATAGGACTCGACCGGCACCCACTCGACGAATGTCGCACTCTTTAGTCCGAATCATAGTGCTATTTAGATCGAGTTGCAAACTGCTACGCCAAGCGCTGCTATGGCGCCTACGAAAATGAAAATTCGGGCGCTTGGACCTCTTCTTGACCACGGACAAAAAGCTCGACTCATAGAACCGACGTATCCTCCGCTCATTAGGAGACGAGCTAGGTAGCAGTTTTCATTCTACGAACTTTAACGCCGTCTTGAAGCTAAAGACGAACTCGGCTTAGACTAATGACGCTACAGATGCTTCAACAAAAGACAGAGTTCAGAGGAACGTTCATCAAGAAACCAAGAGAGCTTGGTGCATTACGAAAGAGTTTCAAGGGTAAGTTGATTTGCCCTCTTTGTTCGATGCGAAGAACCTGCTGAACTTTAGAGCTGCATCGTTGGAGATGATTCCTTCGTTATACAGAGATTGAATCCTAGTGGCTCGTTGGCAAATGGAAGTGGAAGCGAAGCCAAACCACGTGCAAGGCCCATCTTCTGAAATCACTAGCAAATCGGTTATGGTGGCCCTGGATTCCTTAGGTGTGTCTACGACAGATACTTCATCGTACTTCATGCCTCTAGGAATCTGACGACTGCGGTATCCCTGATATTCCTCGCCCACCTCATGAACGCAGTTCCCTAGACTCTTGTGGCAGATGGAATATTCAAACCAGGCAATATCCAAGGCGGGGCATGGGCAATGTCGTCCCGCTACTGTAGATGCTGTATGCCGCCCATTGGTCGGCCATCATCAGGATTCTATGGCTGGTCTACATTCCGAGACCATGAGGGCAGGGCAACTTCGGGGCTGTCCAGATAATAGGAACTAAATACAGCAGTGTTCCTAGAGATGACCGTTGAGCGGCGATCAGTCAGACGACGAGTTCAGCAAGGAGAGGGCCGACCTCTTTGAGGCGCTAAGTCATCCCATCAGGATGGAGATATTGCACGCTCTTTCCGATTCGCCCCTTGGCTTCTCTGATCTGAAGAGGAAGGTGAACGTCACCAGCAGCGGCCATCTGACACACCATCTTGAGAAGCTGGACGGACTGGTGATGACCAATTCGGACGGGCTCTATCAGCTCACAGACGATGGCAGAGAGGCCATTCGCCTTACCGTTCGATCGGTAGCACGGCCGTCAGCAGCCCGAGTCGAGAGGATGAATCTCCTTACGGGCGTGCTGGCGATCTCCTTGGTCGTGCTGATTGTTCTCGGTTCCTTCACCGTCTTGACCCAGCAGTCCCTTCAGGGGCAAGTTCGCACGCAGCAAGACACGATTCAGAACCTGTTGAAACAACTCCAATCCAACCAAGTCAACGCATCCCAGCTATCGAACCTGGAGCAGGAGGTCGCCCAGCTGCAGAGCAGCCAAGCGGACCTCTCGCAGGTGTTGGGCCTACTGTTGGCTTACGGGAACAACTCGAATGTGACACTTCCCCCCGCCACTCCCAATTGCGGTTTTAATAGCTTCAACGGAGAGTCGTTTTCCTGCGCGTCGCAGGTCATGCTGGCCAACTTCACGACCTCCACGCCAGTCTTTCTATTCGTCTACGGGTCGAGTAACGACACGGCGACTATTGAAGTGGATTATTGCACAGGCGGCCTCTGCTCGACGTTTGGCTGGACAACTCTTCCATCGGGGACGCCACTTATCTACAATCTTGATGCAGGGCAGATAGTTGTATGGGTTCAGAACGGTAACGTTACGGGGGGATTGTCCGTGAACGTAACGGTATCCTTCTATGGATGAAGCAGCTGATTGGGGATCCTCAATCAGCGGGCACCTCCAGAATACCTTTGCGGCTCAACAGGTACCCCGTCAGCATGATTCCTCCGCCGAGAATCATCGCATAGGGCCCTGGACCTGTCTGCAATGCTGGACTCCCACAAGAAACCTGCAGGCCCGCGTAACCCGGCCAGCTGCACAGCTGAGCCGCCACCTTCGAGGGGATGGAGTAGATTCCGATCGTCCAGAGCGAACCTCCCACCAGACCCAGAGAGCCCGCCACCCACATGTATTTCCACCTGATAACTGCAACAACTCCAGCAAGAAAGCCTCCTATCGAAAGCGCGATGGCTAGCAGTTGCCCCGGTGAAGACAAGTACGGCACGAGGATGTTGGTGGCCCAGCCCTCGAATGTCGAATCATCGGAGGGAGATGATGTCATTACAGACGGCAGAGAGAGGAATGTCGATTCGATGGGACCCATCACCCAATCCATCCCCATTGACAGGAGGACGATGACGAGACCCACGATTGCCACCGTCCTTGTCTCTACCATGAGTCCTTTTCGCTGAAGACGGCTCATAGGTGTTGCGGTGCAGGGCGTGGGCTTGGACCTGCGGAGGAGTGAGTTAATTCCGTAGTTTTGGCCACCTGACAATAGCTGTCAGGTTTGGACATGAATTCAATGGGCCAAGTGGGCAGATACGAGAATGTTAGGTTATAGAATCGCGTAAGTTTGCTCTCCGACGGAAGCTTCGGAGAGGGTCCAAGGAATCGACCCCAACGCGTAATTGAACCGGGTTAGGATCGCCGAAGCTGGGCATCAACCTACGGGTAACTCCGCTTCATTCGGGATGATGCGGACCCCCTTCACCTCCGTCATGGCTACTGCCGATGGTGAACACCCGTGAGTGATGGGTATCATGCTTATGGTGACGCTCTCAATCCTGGAACCGACCATGAAGAAGATTCCAGGGCACCATGAACCGTGCACCCCCAGGATGTAGGTCCCAAAGGCATTATTCGAAGCGGTGATGGTATACATGACCGTCGTGTTCACGTTCGTCAAGGAAGGCCCGGATAAGAGGGACGAGTTCACGACCACTTCGCCATCGGTGACCAAGGAGACGTTGAGATCGTAGGCGGACACCTTGTAAATGGGGGAGAGTTGAGACAGGTTCTCCGGTACGCTTGTGCCCAGAAAGTACGTGACGTATATCTCTGCCGTGCAGCCTGGACCCAGCAGAGGCAGGCTGGCTGGCGCATCATTGCACTTTACATCGTTCACGTATTCCACGGAGGACGTGCAACCGCCGACATTCATGGAATTGATGAAAACCACAACCACGATCACAAGCGCAATTATTGCGATGATCCCAGACACGGCAGCGGTCTTCCTGGCGCGCACACTCATCGCTTAGCAGATTGTCTCCGAGGTCCGATATGAGAGTTTCCCAGAGCGGTATGAGAAAGGCTGAAATCCTTGTGAGTATTTCGCACGAATACCACCCAACATAGTTCAATCCTTCAGCATCTCGGTCAAGAGGTCCACGAGCAGCCTCCCTTGCTGGGTGAGCCCGTAGATCTTGATGGCCCCTGATTCAGCGAACAGGGATACGATTCCGTACTTCTCAAGCAGCTCAAGGTCGCGGTCCACCTCCTTCCAGTCCAGGCCAGTGATTTCCGCAAGTTCGGATCGGTGCCTAGGCTTGTTGCCAGCCTCGACTTCGCTCCCCTCATCTTCACCATTACGTCGTAAACTTCCTCGTCGACGCCGGCCTTCCTCATTGCCAATCTTCCGTTCCTGTCGACGATGAACGCCAACCCTACCATTGCCCAGCTCAGGGTCGTGACTGGGAGGGCCAGCACCCCGAGCACCTCCTCGGCAATCCCCCCAGAGGCCGTTCCATGGCCAAATGGCGGGGAAGTGAGGTTCAGGAGGAAGAAGGAAGTGACTAGCACGGCAAGTACTGTGATCAGCAGCGTCCCGATGGTTGATAGCCTCACGTCTCGGAGCCAATTTCCCCTTCTCCACATATTAGGTTTTCCCAGTTTATGCTGGGAAACGCCCATTAGTCGTCGGCACAAATAGTTCATCGATCCATGTTGTGGAAGCGGGGGGCTGTTGAGGATTTGAATGGCAGTTCCCTCGGGGACGGACATGAATCCGATTGAGGGGAAGGGCTTGCTCCGAAAAAGCCTCGAATTGGCGGCCTTGGCGATGGTGACGTTGGCTGTGATGTCCGGCGCTCTTCTAGAGTGGGGGCCCCACCTGGCAGGCGACGATTACGCCCCAGCGGCCTCGTCGGTTTCCGTCCAGTCAATTCGCGGACTACAGTTGCACCTGTCCGTCAATGGCACTTCGATACCCGAAGGGGAAGAGGTCCTGATTTCGGTCTGGATGTACAACCCGTCTTCCCAAGACCTCCAAGTGTCGGCGGCCGGCCAATGGCAGTACGAAGGCTTTGGGACGGGGCCTTGCGGGCCATCGAACCTTCCCATGGGGATCCTCGTCTTCAGCGGGAACCTCTCCATCGGGGACTTGCAGTCCGCCGAGCCTCTCGAACTCTATGAGGGGCCGCCCGTTGCTTATCACTGCCCCGTTGAATACGCCATCGCGGGGTTTGTCTTCCATCCGCTCGGTGACAACGCAACTTACCTAGAAGTATGCGGCCCGTCGCTTAGCTGTCAGGGCTCGGAAGCCTCCATGACTGCAGTCATGGTCTTCTCAGGATACTACGTCGGGGGCAGCTTCAAGAGTTTTGATCCTGGTGTCTACACGGTTGTGGGTGGCGACGAATGGGGAGGGATCGTCCTGCTCCACTTTGTCGTGCTCTGAGACCTTCGCCCCACCGCCTAGGCATGGGGACCCGGGACCCTTTTCCCGAAGCGGGCTTCGATCCTGATCCATTGTGGGTCGGACTCCAAAAAAAGCAGATGTGGTTGACTGCTACGTTCCTTGGCTGGTTAACCAGACCGTGCTGAAGATTCCGCTCGAGTAGACTACGGTCGTTCCCACCGCCACGGAGCCTGTCGAATTGAGTTCTTCGTTCAAGATATAGTACTGGTAAGGACTCTGGAACAGGTTGTACACCGATTCGGATGTCCCGTTCACGAGCACATCCGAGGTAATGTTTACCCGGTTGAATTGCGGCAGGGGAGAGCCGATTTGTTCGGTCATCGCGTCGGCGTAGTACGGAACCCCCATGTCCGTTTTGCTGAAGTTGCCGAAGCTAGTATCGGTTGAATATCCCGTGTTCGCGGTGTAATCAAGCAGCACTATGGAGTAGTCCCAATAGTTAGATCCTTGAGCGCCGTAGCTGTATACGTCCGAGTAGACCGAGTCCCCTGAATTGGCGTTGAAGTTGATGGGGAATTGTGTGATGGCTGGAAAGACCTCGAACCATCCATCGAATGACTGCCCGTTGCATGCCAGGCCCACCCAATAGGTGCTGCCTATGCATGAATCGAATCCTGCTTGCACGATGCCGTAGCCGCTCTGACCGGACGTGCCACCGCCCTCCTGGTCGGTCAAGCCGGCCCACACCGAGTAGTCGCAGACGAAGCTCGAGCAGGCGCCTGACCAGGGCTGAGAGACGGA
Organism: Conexivisphaerales archaeon; assembly: GCA_049509455.1. GTDB lineage: Archaea > Thermoproteota > Nitrososphaeria > Conexivisphaerales > DTJL01 > DATKKG01. The sequence continues at coordinate 5,288 of JBEKZX010000075.1, read as the reverse complement.
GGGTATGGTCCAGCTTTGGGTTGATTCATAGATGGGAGTCTTGCCGGGGATCTTTGAGTTGTAGAACTCGTAGCCAGCCCAGCTGTAGTTGAAGTTCACCGTGTAATGATACACCGCTCCTTCGGACGATAACGAAAGCAGGTTCTCAAGGTTAGGCGTCACGGTCGCGACGAGCCAGCCTACCGGCCCGGTCTGATTCGAAAGGAGGAAGAACAATTCGACGTCCGTGATTCTTGGTGCACCGTTATCGAGTTGCCAGTCGTACCCAAAGTTGGCTAGAGACCACTGCAGCTGGTTCGTCGCCGTGCCGAAGACTGCGTCCTTGGTGACGGTGTCGATGGCCTCGGCGGCGTTGAAAGTCGATGACGCTTCGGCGGTCGCCTGCCTGATCGTGATGGCCTCGCTTGGTTGTTCCGGAGTGCCGATGGTTTCGCCGTTCGCCTTGACGGATATCAATGGAGAAAGCAGAAGAACGAGAAGAACCGCCATTGTCAATATGGTTCTTTGCATGGCATGGAACGGTGTTCTTAGAATATGTATTAAGTGAATACCAGTAAATACTGGGAAAAAGCTTTAGGCGCGTTTCCGAAAAAAAGGAGGTCGGTGCGAGGGACCTTGGCCCCACGGGGTGCGGCGAGATAATAAGTAGTTTTGTGGGCGCTGTCAAGTTGTCGCTTGCTGAAGAATCAGGTACCTCGCCCCGTCAACCGAAGACTTTACAGTACCCCGTGCAGAAAGGTGTCCCATATTACTCGCCGATTTCAGCTAATGGAAGGTAGTTCATTTCACACTTTACTACTCGGGCCAAGTCTCTGATCACGTGGTCGGTCGTGTGAATCCTAGCGCCTGTCTTCCTTGAAATCGAAATAAGGTAGGAGTCTACTAGGGAGATATTCAACTTATGCTGCTTTGCTATTAGCCGTATCCGGCCCGCATCCATAGCCAGATTGTCATCTTCATCTATCGGAAACATCTTAATTCCCTTTAGACTCTTAATTTTCATAATGCAATTTTGAGCGCTCTCGTAGCCTACTGTTCTTGCCAACTGGTTGTAAATCTCCGAAATCAAAAGCTCGTTGATTAGCAGCGTCCCGTTGTATGCACATTCGTCCCAAGCGCGTTGCCACTTCTCAGGTAGCCTGCCTGAGGTGTGCCAAGATACATAGAGCATTGTGTCGAAGAGCGACTTCATTCATTCATGCGCCTTTCTTCGGCGCTTCTCTTCGGTATAGGAACTCTCTTGACTTCCACATTGCCTTCCCGATTGCATGCTACCAACAGATCTTTCTTACTCTTGCTTATGATGTAACATGACCCGGGCTCTAATTTCTCATAGACTGGAACGACTTGAGACCTTCGCTTCCTCGTGGCCATATTCGTTTTAGGGGGTTTAATCCTACGTGATATACCTTTCTCTCTTCCAAGGCACCTTGAAAAGATCTTTCAGCCGATCTTATTCCTGATGAGCGTCGGATTGAACTTCGCGCAGTATTGGAGTATCATTACAGGATTGTCTCCGGTGCTCTGGATCACTATACTAATCGGGAGGTGTATATCAGGACACGAGTTGATGTACGTGTAACTGATACTGCGCCACGACTCCGGCTCTTCCAATACTCGGGCAGTCCACCGCTGAATCACTTGCATTACTATTTGGACCGATAATGAAGTATGAGCCATCCATTGGAATCGCTCGGTGTCCAAGACTGGCTGTCTTGACAATAAATACTTCTCTCTCACATGATTTGATGTGAGTCTAAACCTCCCTCCCGAAACCCTGTACAGCTTCATGGCGGGAGATTTCGAAGACGCTTGGAATTCGGTCGCCTGGAATCCATCCGCCAAATCAAGGGGAAATTTCATGTTCGCACGGCAAGCCATGTGCATCCTTGAATTTGCTTCAAGACTCTGCTGGGGTGATGCTGCAAGTTCAGCCATTTCTGATTTCTCTTCGGAACTCCATAAGATTGAGCCGAAATGCTTCACTAGGCTACCTGGGTTCTGCGCAGACTTTGACGAGTTTGATTTGCCCTACCGAAGCACGAAAGGAGACGAGCTTTTATGGGCTATCTTTGATCTCATCAGAAATGGACAAGCACATCAATACCAACAGATCGTAGCAGATCTCTCCGACCAAGCAGTTTGCGATATCCTTGACTGGGGCCGCGCTCGGCCGGCAATTGGACATCGTGCGCTCAAGGCCGCGCCCGCGCGAATTCCTAGGCTACAGCATCGCATCCAATCAAGAACTCTGGCTCACTGTAAGCCCTGACATACTCTTTCTGGACCTGACAAGGGCGACTGAGAACTGGAAGTTGCTCTCGAGGGGCTTGGCGTTCAATTACCTTGCACGCCCAGGGTCCGGATCTAAAAGGTCCAAGATCATACTGAAAGGGCCGCGATACAACTTCAGCTTGCAAGACTTGGAAAAAGCGCTGATCGCTGGAAAACATGCGAAGCTTTGAGGTTCATCTTTTTTTCTCATACTCAAAGTCCTCTTACTAGTAAAATGGCGTTCAAATCCCTCTCCCGGCGCTTCTTGCGAGTACAGCGATCTCCATCCACGCCTCCATGCTACGAATGCATGGAGCCTGGTCGTCGGAAGCCTGGGCGTGTCAGGTTACAAGAGGTGTTTCCACGTTGGTGTTCCACCAGGGCTTGGACCAGGCCTGGTCAACGACGGGGAGCGCAGAAAGGATACGCCTGCCCGTTTCGTGAACGCGCGATATCTGATGTCCGTTGAGGCCCCTGGTCTTCATCCAGTTTTCCGCCGAAACGAGGTTCTCCAAGTTCAACCGGACGGTGAGAAGCAACTTCCGGTCGTCCAGCGCCCGCCTCAGCCTCCCGATGTCCAACCGGCCGTCCTCTCCTCCGTCAATGAAGAGCGCGGAGACATCCAGCATGTCCTTCTCCTCCATACCGAGGATGGTCCTGTCCTTTCTGTAGGGCGGATACCGGAGGATCCTGCAAGCTGCGCTCTGCGGAAGGCTGACGACCTTGGGGTCGTATTCGTTGATCAGCTGACATTTCGATATGATGAGCTTCTCCATCCCAATCGTGTGGAAGTTCCTCTCCGAGAGGGCGAACTCCTCTCGTACGTTGATGCGGTGGCGCATTTCTATCCTGTCAACGAGTATGTCAACTACGCTGGGCGAGGGCTGTCCGTCCTCGCCCCAGTCGATGCCCCTTGCCCTGTACCTCTCGCCCGCTCGCAGGGCGTTGAACCTCCTGTCGTTCGAGGTGAGGAAGTGCATGTACTCGGAGCCAGCGACGGCCTCCAGGCAAGAGAGCACCTGCACGAACTTCCCGGCCTGGCTCTTGGGCAGGATGAAGTCAAGGTCGTGGATCTTGCGGTTCATGGGGCCTCCCACTTCGTTGGCGCTGGCGCTCAGGACCTTGACGGCGGCGCCGCCCATCAGAAGAGGCTGTAGGGGGGAGTCCAGCTTCCTCCTATCCCGGGTTTTCCCGAAGGTCGACGGTGCCGTGGTCGCGGCCCAGAGGGCCACGATGGCCCTGCGCATCACCGTCGGCTTGAGGTCCACGTAGGAGGGGATCTTCAGGTCCGCGCGCAGCTTTTCGACGTCGACCATGCTGCGTGGCTCCCTTTCGGCTTCGAACGTCTCTCCGCCCGGCCCAAAGTAGACGCGAACCCTTTCTGGTGACGTCAAGGCAGCCTTACGTTGTGTCCTGTGCGATGCGAGCATATATGTGGGTTGCTGGCGGGGTCGGCATAAGCGACCTTTGCGTCCGTGATAAAACCGGTACCCCGCTACGCCCTGTAGCCCATTTGGCATGAACCGCAGGGAGCAAGTCCGAAGTTCCTCGTGAAGCAATCGATCCAAGTCGGAGCTGAAGGCTTGTTGGCATCAAAGTGCGACGATTTTCGAACTTAGACTGCAGATTGCTCCCACCAGTAAAGGCTTAAATCGGCGCTAACACGACTCCATGTTATGACCGAGAAAGAACGGTCATCCGTTTTCGTCAGAGAAAGCACAGGTCTAGTCAAGAACGTATCCATGTTCGACGCAATAGCTCTAAACGTAAGCAACATGTCTGCCGGAGCGGCCCTTGCGACCATCGGCTTCACCATGGTGGCTCTTCCTTCTTCCGTATCCGGCGTCAACCTGGTAGGTGCCTCACTCATAGCGTTCATCCTATCCATACCCGAAATAGTCGTCTACACTATGATGACGAGGAGGGTTTCACGCACAGGGGGGGACTACATCTGGGTGTCGAGGACGTACGGCGGCCTCTTCGGAAGCGCACTGTCGTTCATGGGCTACACGGTCGAGACCATGGCATATCTGGCCCTAATCGCCCTTTCAGCAATATTCGCAATTGGTTCCGTTGGCCTATTCTTCTATCCGTCTAGCTCTTTCTCCTTAGGCCTCGCACTGCCCGGAGACCTCGCCGGTTCGACGCCATACGTACAACTCGTAGTGGGAGCGCTGATATTCGCCATCCTGATAGGAATCAACATCTTCAAACCCAAGTACGGCTACAGGCTCGTCTCCGTTCTCGCTCTCGTGGGCGTGGTCGCGATGGTGGTGGGGATACTCGCCCTCGTCAGCGCCGGCCAGACCGGCGTCGCGAACTACATGAACGGACTCTCCAGCGCCGTCAACGACCCTACGATCAGTTATAACGCCGTGGCGTCCAGCTACACGGGCTCCACCTTCAACTGGGCTGGGTCCCTATTCCTTCTGCCATTCTTCGCAATCTTCGTCTACCCATGGCTCAACGCCGGCCCCGCAGTCGCGTCTGAAATCAAGGGAACCCGCGCAATCAAGTGGAACGTTCCTATCGCCTCATTCTTGGTGATGATACTCGTCACCACTGCCTTCGGCGCGATGTACTACGCAGGCGGCTTCCAGTTCGTGACGGCCGCCCTTTCGAACCCGACGCTGGTGTACACCTACTCGTTCAACTTCTGGACCCTCGCCATGGGCGCGGTGAATAACACCTACGTGGCCTGGTTCCTGGGCATAGGTTGGGTTCTGTGGACCCTGGCCGTGCTCGCATACGGAATCATCGTCACTTCAAGGTACATCTTCGCGCAGGCGTTCGACAGGTTCCTCCCTGAGAGGTTGGCTACGATCAGTCCCAGGTACGGCTCTCCCGTCGTTACGCTCCTCTTGGAATTGGTGGTCACGGTAGGCTTGGTCGCGGCAGGCGCGGTACTCTACGGAGGCTTCCAGTCGCTCTACGCGGCGGTAATCGCTTCGATGATCTACTTCTTCTTCGTCGGAATCGCGGCAGTCATTCACGCCTTCAGGAACGAGAAGGGG
>JBEKZX010000074.1:0-7433 GCA_049509455.1 Conexivisphaerales archaeon | reverse complement strand
AGGTGATCCGCCGGTTCTTGTAGCCGGGGAGCGTAGTGAAGATGCCCCATAGAAAAGAGACCCTCCCGCCGAAGGCTTTGGTGGTGCGGTTGACCTTCTCGACGACCGCCCCGCCAGAGCCGAACTCGCCGACGTTAATGAAGTGCCTCACCAATCTCGAGCCATCAGCGGCGGTGACGACGCTTCGCACGGTGTCGATGGGGCGAGCCTTCCCCTGCTTCAACGTCGCCACGTAGGAACGGAGGTTCCTGGGGATGCCCAGCGTCTTGACGAAGTCGCTGCCGGTTCCGAGGGAGACGAGGCCCAACGACGCGGAAGGGTTCACGGGAGAATCGTCCTCAAAGAAGCCATTAACGACCTCGTTCAGGGTCCCATCGCCCCCCACCGAGGCCACTACGTCGTAGCCGGCCTTCAGGGCGTGCCTGGCCAGCGCAGTAGCGCCCCCGGGAGCCTTTGTGAACTCGAAGTCCACGGCCGGGGAGTACTCGGCCTCTATCGTCCTCAGGATGGAGGGCCATTCGCGCTTGATTCGGCCGCTCGCCGCCACCGGATTCACTACGAAGAAGGCCTTTGTCAAAGCCGCCTAGACTTCCTATGTCGTCCTATATGTCCTTGCCAGAGCCACGGTCTCCCTATAGGATGCAATTTCCCGTTCCTTAGCTTCGGCGGACCAGCCCAAGACTCCGCTGGCGATTTCGGATGCCCTGTCGACCACGTCCAAGCCCTGCTCAGCGTCCTCGAAGAAGAGGTGAAGGCGACGGGAGAGTATGTCGTCCAAATGCATGGCGCCGTCGCGTTCAGCCGCATATCTTACCTCCGCCCAAATGTAGGGATGGCCTGGCTTGATGCGTGAGGAGTAGGATGGGTCGACCTTAAGGAGCGGGAGCAGATCGACATAGCGCGATCCGTAGGAATAGAGGAGATGCTCGGCTACGTCCATCTCCAGGCCTGACGCCGTGATGTCATTCAGCATTGCGCTGCGGTATTTCTCGTCGAATGCTCCGTCCAGTAGGTCAAAGGAGCTCCCTGAGACATATACGACCTTAACGCCATGAAAGAAGTGAAGTACCTCGGACACCCTGTCCATCAGCTCGTCAGCCATGGAACGGTAGGTCGTGAGTTTCCCGCCCGCGATCGAAAAGAGGCCTGAGGGGCTGACAAAGATCTCGTGTTCCCGCGAGATTTCTGACTCCTTCACACCTAGCTCGAACACGAGGGGCCTGAGGCCAGCGAACGTCGTCATCACATCCTCCGGCCGTAGCTTGGCGGCGGGAAGGGCGGTGTTGATCGAATCCAGAAGGTAGGAGACATCCTCCCTGTCGGCGCACACTCGGTCGAAGTCGCCGGCGTAGTCCCTGTCGGTGGTCCCTATGAGAACATAGCGCCCCCAAGGGACCGCGAAGACGTTGCGGTCGTCCAGGGCCTCGGTCACGACGGCGTGAGCTATGGGGAGCCTCTGAGACGGGACCACCACGTGCACGCCTTTGGTGGGCCGCAGCTTCCTCTCGCAGCCCGGGTCATCCAGCGCGCGGACCAGGTCGGTGAACGGCCCTGAAGCGTTGACCACCACCTTGGAACTGGTTACGAACTCCTCCCCCGACTCGCGGTCTTTCAGCTTCACACCGGATATCTTGGCTCCCGCTTTGACAAAGCTCACCGCCTCGACGTAGTTGGCGACAGCAGCTCCTTTGATCCAAGCCGTCTTCACGTTGGCCAAGGTGAGCCTCGAGTCGTCGACGCGGTAATCGTAATAGAGGAATCCGCCCTGGAGGCCGTCCTTCTTCACGAGAGGTTCCAGCTCTGAGACCTTGGCTCGGCCCAAGGACTTGTGGGGCTCGGGCGTCCTGAACAGTGCAAGAAGGTCGTAGAGCACCAGACCGATCCTGTACGTTCCCATGCCATGTGAGGCGCCTTCGTAGACCGTTATCAGGAAAGGCTGCGGGTTGACCAAGTTATTCGCGATCTTGGACAGGGTGTACCTTTCCCTGAGGGCCTCGAAGACGAGCCGGAACTTGCGGTACTGAAGGTACCTGAGGCCCCCGTGGACCATCTTTGAGGAGCGACTGCTGGTGGCGCCGGCGAAATCCCCTTTGTCCACCAGGGCCACCTTATAGCCCCGAAGGGCGGCGTCCCTGGCGATGCCCGCGCCGGTTATCCCGCCGCCGATGACAAAGACGTCGAACTCCTCGTTCATCAAGCGGAAGACGGAGGCCGCCCTCGCGTCCTTGCCGAAATTCACAGGCTTGCTCAAGGCGCGTTCGGCTCCATCGTGGGAAGAAGCTTCCCCGGGTTCATTATGCCCCTCGGGTCCAGCGTGCCCTTCACGGCCCTGAGGGCGGCGAGGCCAAGCTCTCCGTCCTCCCTCAACATCCATTTGGAATGGTCCATTCCGACGCCGTGGTGATGGGAGATCGTCCCGCCGTTGCCAACGACGGCCTCCGATGCGGCCTCCTTCACCGACTCCCATTCTTCAATCTCCTTGCCGGCTTCCTGCACTGCCATGTAGGTGAAATAAAGTGAGGAGCCCGAGTGGTACATGTGAGAGAGGTGGCACATCACGAGGGCCGAGTGGCCTCTCTTTTCGAGCTCGGTGGTTATCGCCACGGCCACGGCGTCGTGGAGGCGCCCGAGGTTGCTCCAAACGGTGGCGGTCTCCAGCGTGTCCACCAAGACACCGTGATCAAGAAGGGAGTCTCTGAGATACGGCTGCTCGAACCTGCTCTCCATCCAGGCCTTCGCGGGGGAGGAGCCCAAGCTGAAGCCGTGCCTGGAACGACACACGGCCTTCACCCTGGCCCTGTCGGCCTTCACCTGGACAGCGTCTCCTTCCGAGATTGCGATAAGGAGGCTTCCGTTTTCGAACGAGAGGCCCTTCCTGGAGACCAGCCAGAGGCCCACAGCCTCCTTCATCTTGGAGGATGCGGCGACCGTTTCCCCCCTCGAATGATAGAAGGAGTTGGTCTCGTTGCTATCGGAAAGGCGGAGCGCGGTGCAGAGCAGACCGTCCTGGACGAGCTTCTTCACCACAAAAAGGCCGTCTTCGAAGCCCTTGAAGAGGTAGGAGGAGCACGCCCGTGTGGAAGGGACCCTGTGAACTACAAGCGTCGCCTGCGTGATCACCCCCAGGAGACCTTCGCTTCCGATAAAGAGCTCCCTCAGGTCGGGGCCCGCCGCGCTCCTAGGGACCGTGATCGACTCCAGCATTCCGAGTGGGGTGGCCACCCTAAGGGAGAGGACCATGTCCTCAATGTTCCCGTAGATACCGGAGGATGAGCCTGCCGACCTCGTTGCGATCCAGCCGCCTAGAGTGCTGTACTCGAAGGACTGCGGGAAATGGCCCAGCGTGAATCCGTGGGCCGAAAGCTGAGACTCCAGGTCGGGCCCGGATGCGCCCGCTTCGAAGGTAGCCGTCGAGGATGTCTCGTCCAACTTCAGTAGCCTCCCCATAAGGCCCATGTCCATGGAGACCACGCGCTGGCCGGGTTTCCTCACGACGTCAAGGCCTCCGACGACGGAGCTCCCGCCGCCGTAGGGTATCACCTGAACTGACTCCCCGTCGCATAGCTGCAGGAGCCGGAGGATCTCCCCTTCGTCCTGGGGGTAGACTACCGCATCAACATAATCGGGGAGCACGCCCTTCCGAATGCGGAGGAGGTCCCGGTATCCCATGCCTCCCGAATGGATGAGTCGGGAGATGGAGCCGCTGCAGACTCTCTCGGGGTCGCATATTTCGATCATCTTCCCCAGGAACTCTGCAGGAAGCCTGCAAGCCGGGACCCGGACCTGTTCTGCTTCTATGCAGGGGTAGTGTGCGTCGGAAGCCAGGTTGAGCTTTTCCTTCAGGAAGTCGAAGAGCTCCGGATGCGATTCGATGTCGTCTCGCTTGTTCGGGTCTCCCCAGCCCCACCACTTGCGGTTCATCGGCGATGGTGTGAGCGGTCGGAGGTCGCTTTAAGCATTCGTAATTGCCGCTAGGCTTATCCCAATGTCCGAGGCGCTTCCTCGTGATGTCTTCTATTCCGCGGGACGGACTGGACGAAGCCGCGATTGAAGAGATCCTTAGAAAGCGGAACGTAGCCGTCGTGGGCGCCAGCAGGGACCTGTCCAAGGCCGCCGGTTTCGTGCCCGAGTTCCTGTTGAGAAATGGCTACAACATAATACCGGTGAACCCATTCGCCGATACGATCCTGGGAAGGAAATGCTTCAAATCCCTAGCGGATGTGACCGAGAGGATTGATCTGGTCGACGTCTTCAGGCCCGGTCCGGAGGCCGCGAAGGTCGTCGAAGATGCCGCAGCAAGAGGTGTCCACACAGTGTGGCTGCAGGAGGGGATCTACAGCCCCGAAGCGGCCGAGAAAGGGAAGTCCCTGGGCGTGACGCTGGCCTGGGACAGGTGCATGAAGAAGGAGTACCAACGCATTCATGGGGTCCAACTTTGAACGATATGGAGCTTCTCGCCTGCCCCTTAACATAGCTTTTATACCACTGGGAGCCATCGAAGACCCAAATTGCTGATTACCCTGACTTTCTTCCTGCAGGGCTTCCTTTCGGCGATCTTCGCAGGATTCCTCGGCGCGCTCATGGGCGTCGGCGGGGGAATCATCATGGTCCCCATCCTGACAGTCTACATGGGAGTTCCCATCCAGGTGGCCATCGCGGCCAGCATCGCGTCAGTGATAGCCACTTCCAACGCTGGGGGCTCAGGCTACCTAGAGCAGAGGATAACCAACGTTAAGCTCGCCTTCTTCCTTGAAGTGTCGACGACTGTGGGCGCACTGGCGGGGAGCATCATAGCGCTGCTGCTGAACAGCCAGATCCTCTTCCTTCTCTTCGGTGTCATGCTCCTCTACCTCACCATCGTTGTCTTCAGGGCTAGGAACCTGGATGAGGCCAAGTTCGCCTCCGGCGCCTTCGGGAAGGCCAAGCAGGACAGGGTGACGGGATACCTCGACCTCAAAGGCTCTTACCATGACGCCGCCGAGGGCAAGGATGTCGAATATATCGTCAACGGCAGCCTGCCGGGGAGCGTCATAGCTTTCTTCGCCGGCATAGGCTCGGGCCTTCTGGGGATTGGCGGGGGCGTGTTCAAGGTGTCGGCCATGAACAAGTACATGAACGTGCCAATGAAGGTGGCGGTTGCCACCAGCAAGTTCATGATCGGGGTCACGGCCGCCGTCAGCGCAGTCACATATTTCGCCGCTGGCAAGCTCGACTTCTACGTCCTAGCACCTGTAGCCCTGGGCACCACCATCGGTGCCACTATGGGTACCCGGATAATGAACCGGATAAAGGCCCGGAACCTCAAGCTCCTGTTCACCTTCATCATCCTCTACCTCGCCTACACCATGTTGGCGCACGGCCTCACCGCCTGGGGGATCAACATCCCCTATCTGGGAGGGAGCTAATAGGGATGGCTGATGTCAACAGGGCCCTCTACTGGGTGCTCGTCATCGGGATGACCATCAGCTCGGGCCTGTTCGCCCTCGGCTTGGCGGCCTACGCCATCGCGTCACTGGAACAATACTCTGAGCCCGTCCTGTTTTCGGCGACGGTGGTGCTTATCGCCACACCTGTAGTCAGGGCTCTGGTAGGCACCATCGCTTTTACGATGAACAGACAGATGAGGGCGGCCCTAGTAGCGGGCACAGTCTTCTTCATTCTGATGTTCAGCGTCTTCCTAGGTTTCGTGTTGCACTTCTAGCCTTGACGGGTCCTATGGCTGTCAAACAGGGTCCCGGATGGGGCTGTTGCAGGCGCGTCGATATGGCTCCCCATGGACACATTAATTACTTCCAGTCTCCCCAGGAGACGAGGCATGATGTCGGATAAGAAGGCCGACTTGGCTGGACCAGGAATCGGAAGCTACGAAGAGGTAGAGAGAATCCTTCCGCAGGACTACCATTCCGTTCTGAATCCGAAGGATGCGCAGAGGGCAATCTTTGCCGTAAAGAACTACATCGAAGAGAACCTCTGTAAGGAGCTCAACCTGATGATGGTGCAGGTACCGCTCATCGTTGACGTCGAATCTGGCGTGAACGATCTGCTGGATCGCGACGGCTCGAGAACGCCTATCCAGTTCCACATGTCGAACGATTACGATAAGCATCCGGTCGACGCGCAGGTGGTGCAGGCGGCCACTAAATGGAAACGGACAGCCCTTAAGCAATTCGGCATGGGGCTGGGGGAAGGTCTCTGTACGGATATGAGGGCCGTGCGCAAGGACTACTTCCTCGATCACGACCACAGTGCCTACGTGGACCAGTGGGACTGGGAGAAGGTGATAGCGGAAGAGCAGCGGGACCTTTCCTATCTCAAGGAGACGGTGAGGAAGATCTGGAAGGTCCTGAAGGGAGCTGAAACCCATGTCCAGGAGCTTTTCCCACAGCTCAAGACTGACAGGTACCAGAACTTACCTGATGAGTTGACATTCATGCACGCGGAAGATATCCTTGCCAGGTACCCCGACTTGCCCCGAAAGGCCCGCGAGACCGCCATCCTTCAGGAACATCCTGCTATCTTCATCATCGGCATTGGTTGGGTCCTGCAGGATGGCTATCCGCACGAGATGCGGGCGGCCGACTACGACGACTGGGTCTCCGAGACGATTTCCGAGGATGGGCGTCCCATGCACGGGCTCAACGGCGACATACTAGTATGGAACCCCGTCACCCGGCGCCGTCACGAGCTGTCGTCCATGGGGATTCGCGTCAACGCCGGGACCCTTAGGAAGCAGCTGGAGCTCAGCGGCCAGCTTGGTTTTCTCACCTTCCCCTACCACCAAGGGATAATCAATGGAGACCTTCCTCTCACCATCGGAGGAGGGATCGGGCAGTCACGGACCTATATGCTATTGCTCAAGAAAGCCCACCTGGGCGAGGTCAGCGTTTCCGTCTGGCCGCGCATCTTGAAAGACATGTGCGCTAAAAGGGACATCCATGTCATCGACTAGACGCAGATCGACATCCTCAACATTACTTCCCGGCCTCACACATTAGTCTTCACTCTTCTGCCGCCCTGTCGTGCGTTGTCCTTTCATTCCTGGACGCTCCAGTCAAGAGCCCTGCCTGAACATCCAATCGCCTGAAACGTATCATTTCTTTCTCTTGAATCGGGCGTCCAGTCGTCGCATCTTCTGGCAGCTCAGCCAAGACGTAGGCTGTCCTCGGTGGGGGCCTAGGCGATAATGCTGGACCCACTGTGTTGACGGCGAACGCCGCGGTCCATCAGAGCGAAGAGGTTGCCAAGGTATTGGAAAAGGTAGACGGGATCTACGAATACTTGAAGCAACTTCGTGTAGAGCCAGAGTCAAGGGGGTCGGGAGGCACTTCCTACGTTAAGAAGGAATCACTGAGGTTCATCCCGCCCCCTGAGCCCGAGCCTCCAATGACCTTCCCCCAGATCATGGTTGAGGCATATAAGATGAACTGGATGAT
>JBEKZX010000073.1:0-8963 GCA_049509455.1 Conexivisphaerales archaeon | reverse complement strand
GAGCAGCCCATTCGCAGGTCCAAGCCCACGCTTTGAATCAGAGCTCAGAAGGTGAATCAGAGAATGGCTGGCGCCCCAGCTTGCCCACATGAAATCGTTCCGCAGGAGATTGTCCCTGATAGCGGCTCTGGGTTGGTTGGACTGACTACATTAGGCCGACCTGTTTCATAAGTCCAACGAGGTCGTAGAAGAGTCTCTCCTCCAGTATCTCTCCCTTCTCGTTCCAGTGAGCCACAGTGCAGAACTCGACGTGGAAGCTCTTGTTGGTCGGAGGGATCACCTTTCCGTCAGCCATCTTCATGGGTCCCTTCATCGTACCGTAGAAGTCAGCCACCGTACAGGTATAGTCGCCATGTCCAATCATAATCTTGTAAGGGTTGTTGATGAGATGGTTGTCAGGGAAGGTCTTGAAGAACTCCACGGCCTCCAGGTCGTGATTGTGCCGTCCCATCGTAGGATTTGGCTGACCGGGCCAGAAGACCGACACGTTGTCGGTATGGCGCCTCCTGAATGTGTCCCATTGCGGGCTTCCGGGTCCGGCATTCCAGGCATCATCGAGGGTCTTCATAAGTTCCAGATTCCTCTCTGTTTTTGGATCCATTCGGTTTTGTTGCGGGTGTAGTCGGATATAGGTGTAACGCGAACATCGGAAGGTCCGAAATCTGAAATGCGCGCTCAGATGATGCGAGTCTCCTCTGGAGCATCAAAATACGGATTAGCCATTTCTTCGCAGGTCCAAGCCCACGTCCAAGACGAACAGCAGTTAGCGCTAGCCGCGTAAACCAAAGAATCTTGCAGCAGGCTTAAGAATGCGATGCCGAGAGTCGGTGTTCAAATGTCGAAGATGGAAGTGAAGAGACTAGACAAACCCGACGAGATGAGGAAGTTCGAAAAGGGCAAGATTCAACTCGTCAAGTTTGGCGACGCGGTAGTCGGCCGCGCCACATTCGAACCTGGCTGGAAGTGGTCCAAGCATGTTAAGCCAATAGCTAAGACCAAGAGCTGCGAAGCCCCTCACTTCCAGTATCATGTCTCCGGCGTTCTACACGTAGCTATGGACGATGGCACCGAGAGAGATGTTGGCCCGGGCGAGATTTCCCTCCTGCCAAGCGGACATGATGCTTGGGTCGTTGGGGACGAGCCAGTCGTCGTCGTGGACTTCCAGTGCATGATCGACTACGCGAAAGACTCCAACAAATCAAAGAATGACACACGAAATAGGTAGTCCCCAGGGCGACCCCATCAGAGCACGAATTCGTCCAGCTTGGCCACGGTTCGTTAAGCAAAGGGCATCCAGCGACGCGGTAGGACCGAGCGAGTGCGAAGACGTATAGCCTCGGGCTTCTCACTTGAGATTGAGAGAGGATTTGGATTGTCGCAGATGAGCCTGACCACCAAGAAACAAGTGATCGCGGTCTGGCTCTTTGCCTTCTCGTACTTTCTCACGATTTCTCTCGTTGGTTACATCGCTAACAAATCTGGGAGCTCTCAACTCCCTAACACGTTATCACTGGAAGCAGGCGTCTCATTTGCGATTAATCTATTCGTTGGCTTCGTGCCCGTGGTTCTCTTCCTTGTCCTCTTCGTCCGACACTTTGAAAGGAGGGGCTCGGTGGCATCGTCCATCGCCAGCCTCGGAATGAACCGGAGTGGAATCAAGAGGAGCCTCCTCTGGGCCGTCCCCTTCTTGGTCCTCCTCATCGTCGTGATCGAAGTATGGGCTTTCGCGGCCCAGGCGATCTTCGGTCCGAACTTCTTGACGGCCCTTTCCAGAACGACCAACATCCCGAAGTGGTATGCCATCCTCACGATAATCTCCGCCTCGTTCAACGCCGTGATGGAGGAGATGCTCGGCAGAGGCTATTTGCTGGACAGGCTTATGCTCTCCCACCCTGCCAGCATGGCCGCAGCCCTGCCCGCCGTTCTTGGCGTCTCAGCTCTAGGAATGCTTTACCACATCGGTCCATACTTCTTCAGTTACCAGTTTTCACCCCTATCTGCCTTTTACAATTTGGTGATAGTGTTTCTCAGCTTCATCTTCGTTGGGCTCGCATACGTGCGTTCGCGGGTCCAGAACATCTCCGGCCCGATCTTGTTCCATTTCCTCCTCGACGCACTACCGTTCGTGTACGTCCTCTTGGCTTAGAGGCAGCTTTGCAGCCGCTCCGTTATGAAATTGTTCGAGCAGACCAGATCACGGGTCATCGTTGCGTTGTTCTAGCTGTCGGCTGCCCAGAAATGGCATTCAATCGGTCTAGCGAGGTAATTTGATTCCAGGTTCCAGAACGGCCTGAGAGAACGACCCAGACAGCAAACGCTTATCACTTCAGCTTTGGTAACTGTCTCTTGGCCATGGTGTCAATGAACCATAAAGTCGGGTATGGTGATTGAAGGTAGGCCGCTTCCAGGTGATGGCGACGCTCCAGGCGGCCCGAGCTTACGTCCTTGGGCTCCCACTCGAATCGGCCCTGTCATGGGGTCTCAACAGGTCAATCTTCTACGCGGCCGCCAAGCGAGGCTTCAAGGGAGGTTCAGAAGTCGAAGGAAGGGGAGCCAGAGGCAAGGGGACCTCCAAGGGCGCTGACACCTACTTCTTGGGGGACGAGATGGCCTTCAAACAAGAGAAGGGAGAAGTCCTTCGCTTTACCATCGGCGGCAAGGTCCAGACAGATGAGGACTTCGAAAGGCAGATCGAGGCCAGGTTCTCAGGGAGCTTCCCGCAGGCTTGGAAGGAGGCGCTCTCCTACGTGAAAGGGTTCGACAGGAACGTCCTGCTCTCCGGAGAGGGATTTTTCAGGGAGGTCTACAGGCCCAGGAGAGACGAACTCGCCGAAAAGTGGACTGAGATGAGCAAGGGCGCGTGATAGGTGCAGGCCCGGTCAGCTGGTACGGCGGGGATCACACGGGCTTCCTTACCTGTAGCCCCTCCCACATGGAAGGTCTTGCCGCTATTCCTCACCAGATATTCAATGAATCTTCAGGTGCCACCCTATTCGCAGGTCCAAGCCTATGTCTCAGGGTTGATGTTCTTGGTTTCTTTTTCAGCAGCGAACCCAGGAAATGTCTGACCAGAATTGAGGTTGATTGTGTAAAACTGCGATGAAAGGGGCGAAACTGAAATTGTATCGATTTGGCTCGCGGTGCCGGCGGCCATGACCTAACGAAGTGGGATCCTGAGCAATCCGGCCCGGCGCGCAACCCTCCAATCAGTACCTCGCTTGCCTGAGGTCCGAGAACGGGAGGTAGAAAGCTACGGCCACGAGCGCCATCGCCGCTCCGAAACCAAGATACACCGTGCCTATGGAAGTGGCACCGGCGAGCCAGCCGGATAGGACCGCGGCAATAGGCTGAGAAGCAGTCAGGACGGCGCCCATGACGGTCACCGTGCGCCCAAGGAGCTCGCCAGGGACCTGCGTTTGGACCAGCACTTGGATCGGCTGATTCACCACCGCCTGCGCGAGACCCAGAAGGCAAAAGATGACGAGAGCTAGAGGGACGGATGTCACCAAGCCCGCCCCCACCAAGAGGATCCCGAACCCGATGACGCCGATGAAGAGGAGCCTACCAACGTAGTCCCTGTAATTCACCTTGCCTAGGAAGATGGAGCCGACGATGTTGCCAAGGGCATATGATGCAAGCGTGAACCCGTAGATGGAGGCATTTCCGTGGATCCAAAACTTTGTGTATGGCGCCAGGAGCGCGATGACGCCTGCGCCCAGGAAGTTCACAAGGAGGCCCATCATGAGAAGTTGTCGGAAGATTTTGGCCCCGGTCACGTAGGCTAGACCCTCCCTGAAGTCCTGCCCAAAGCTCTTCTCGCCCGCGATGTCCCCCGAGGTCGAGCCTCCCTTCACCTGACCGTAAGACTTCGCGACGAAAGTCAGCAAGGCGGCCGCCAAGAAGAACGTCACGCTGTCGTAGGTGATGGGAAAGGCCGTACCCAATACTACGATTATCACTCCACCTGTGGCATAGCTGGCCAGTTGGTTCGCCGAAGTGCTGAGCATGAAGAGGCTGTTTGCCGCCGGGAGGTCCTCTCTGCTTGCGATCCTCGGTATTATAGCGCTGTTGGCGGCACGGAAGAACTGATTCCCGGTGTAGAGGAGGAGAACGAAGACTATCAGAATCGAATAGCTCAAGGAAGCTGTGACGTAAAGGAGGGCGATGGCCGCTGTGACGACGCCTTGCACTAGGTTGCTCACTATCATGAGGTTCCTCCGGTTGAGCCTGTCGGCATATACCCCCGCCACGGGGGCGCAGAGGACGCTGGGAACAAGAACGGCCGCTTGGGTCAGGCCCACCAGTGCGGTGGATCCTGTCGTGACGAGGACCAGCCACATCAAGGCGACGTCGAAGACGGCGTCCCCCGACTGAGAGATGACCTGGGCCGCCCAAAGAGAAGCGAAGGAGCGGTTCCTGAGCAGTGCGGAGTAGCTGGGCCTCTCTTCAGTCATGTCATGAAACTAGCCTTTCATGATATTTGTGCCTTTTGCCCGGCCTGCCGATGATGACCCGATGAGACCTGTCAAGCTTCCAGCGGTAACAGATGCCCGATAACAGCTCTCCTAAGATAGCCCATCTTCGCAGGCCCAAGCCCACGCCCAGCCAAGGGTTCGAGCCACAGCTGGTTTCGAACCTTGTTGTAAAGGTCATGAGTTACCTTGTTATGAATTCGCCACCGGCGGAGATATGAAGTGCCCGAAGGTTAGACTCGTGTACGAAAGGCGTTATTCCCAGCGGAAGTAACGGATCGCTATGAACGCGAAGACGACTGTGTAAGCGACCATTGTCACTATGGCAGTGTATGGAGGCGCGGTATTGAAGACCGAATAAAGTAAAGCCCTGACGGCCGCGCCAGACGGAGAATAGTACATGATCGTCGCCAATGGCCCACCCACCGTGGCAGGCGGAATCCAGAGACCTGAAAGGAAGAGCAGTAGAAAGGTCAGCAACCCCGTCAAGCCGGTCGCGACCGTCTGTGATGGAACCAGGGCCGCAACAACCAAGCCAAGAGAAAATATCACGGCAATCGAGAGAACGATTGAGAGAATAAAGTACGGAATACCTACTTCAAGTGGCGCCCCGAAGATAAATTCGCTTCCAAAGATGACAATCAAAATCGCGGCCAAGGCAAGCACAAGGTTGAGGATCAATTGAGCTGCGAGTAGTCTCGAGGGAGGCGCTGGAGTCGTTGAAACTCTTCGTAGCCACCCCATCTCCCGATACCTCACCAGGGTGACAGGCAAGCAATAGATTCCCAGGAAGATGAAACCAATGACCATGATTACCGGAACGTAAAGGTCCAAGACTGTATAGCCTGTACTGGCGACGTTCCCTGGGTTTGCTATTCCAATGAGGCCGAATACTACGAGCAGGATGATTGGAAGACCGATCCCCACCCCCAATCCTGTTGGTTCTCGCAGGGCGAGCTTCCCCTCGACCTTGAGGAGTTCCGCAAAGTGGCCCCGTGATTCCTTCTCTTTCGATTCGCTCGGGACCGAGGTCATGGTTGGACCCCTCCTGAAGCACCGGACGCGTCGTCCCTGGTCAGCTTCACGAACGCATCGTCAAGGTTTCCTCCTCTTGCTTCTATATCGGAGACGTGCACTCCAATTCTCGCGAGTGAGTTGATGACAGATGCTGCTAGATCGCCGGTACCAGTGACAGTGATGTACCTTTCTTTTCTCTCCACCTCAACCACACCAGATATGGCATACAGAGTCTTGTCGTCAACTGGTTGCGAAGGAACAAACCTCACTCTGTTCCCTCCTGCCAGCGCGGCAATCGCTTCAGGTGTATCCAACACTGCGAGTTTACCATGGTTAATCAGGGCGAGGCGGTCGCACAATCTCTCAGCTTCATCCATGAAGTGGGTCACGAGTATCACGGTAACGCCGCGGTCTCTGATGCTCTCTATGAGGGCCCAAGTCTCGCGCCTAGCCTCAGGGTCGAGCCCGGTGGTCAGCTCATCCAGAATGGCAATCTTCGGGTTCCCCACCAAGGCGAGCGCTATCGACAGCCTCTGCTTCTGACCCCCCGACAGTTTCTTGAATATGGAATTCTTGACGTGGATTATTCCAAGCGTCTCGAGAAGGCGATCCGGATCCACCGGGTTTGGATAGAAGGAGGCGAAGAGCTCCAGCGCTTCGCCCACCTTGAGGCGCGGAGGCATCGCGCTCTCTTGGAGCTGAACGCCGAGAAACTCCCTTATCCTGTTCCTGTCCTTCTGGGGAGAGAGCCCATAGATGCTGATCGAGCCCGAATCGGGCGTGCGAAGCCCAGAGATACACTCCACGGTCGTGGTCTTGCCGGCACCGTTAGGTCCGATGATTCCGAAAATCTCTCCCTCCTCTATTGAGAACGAAATGTCATCGACAGCAACGAATTCCCCATACCTTTTGACAAGATGTTGAACCATGACCACCGATTCAGATTCCGTGTGCAAGCCCTCCGATGAATCAGGAACTTGAGGACGACTCATTGGATCACATCAATGGACGAACCGGCCTCATGATAGAATTGAGCTACCCACTGGCGAAAGCCGGCCTTTCAACACTGGTTCCACCCGAGTCCTTCCATCGTCCAGCTACCCTCCCATCATCTACGAGATAAGGATGACTAGCTATCGAAACTTGGAGCACCACCCAAGCCTGCCGACCCTCAGCCTCTAGCTGGTGCATTTAACTAGTCATGAAACCCTACGCATTAGTCGACCCATTTCTTCGCAGGCCCAAGCCTACCTCCGGCTTCCACCGGTCGTCGAATGACTGCCACCAAGCGTCTCCGTGTGACTATGGACTCAGCATATTGATGCCCGAACTCGCCGTCTCCTTCCTTTCATAACAAACCTTAAGGCTCGTTCAAAGTATAACTATGGAACTATGACGATGCCCGAAAAGGAACGCGAATTCCATCGGAAGACTGCAATAAGATGTTTCAATCGAGCATGGGACTACATGCTCATGAAGAAAAGACGCACTGGCGACGACCAAGAGATGCTGAATCTGGCACATGCGTCGCGCTATCATTGGGGCATGGTCGGCACACCTCAGAACCACGCCGTCGGTGATTGGCAGATTTCAAGAGTCTACAGTGACCTCGGGCAACCGCAGCTCGCTCTGCAGTTCGCCAAGTCGTGTCTGGAGACCTGCGAGAAGAATAGGCTGTTCGGAATCAAGCATACGGCCAACGAAGCGATGGCGAGGGCATACGCCGTCGCCAGAGATTATGCCAGGGCCGGGAGATGCCTTAGGAAGGCCCGTCGACAGTTGGCCGCTTTGACCCTCAGTGAAGCGGACAGAAGGGTATACGGTGAAACATTCAACCTCCTACTTTGCGACGCGAACGCGCACAATGGCCTTCGCCAAATAGGCTGCCCACCCTAGTCCCACAAGAACTGAGTCACCCCATTTCTCAAGTCCAAGCCCACGCCCCGGAGAGACGGTATGGGCTACCCTCTTCCGGGTTCACACAGATTCTGGATTCCCGATTCCGTACTGTCAGGCAGAGAGGTTCTTTTCATCCTTGGCGACCTTTGAGCTGTCGCCGGTGTTTCTGGAGAACCTGACCCTTGGAACAATCCTCGGTGTACGCTTCATGTATTCACGATACTCATCGCCGATCCCGACACCTTCGGCATCATGGAACTCCACGGGTTGTGGTTTGTAAGGTGGAACCTCCTCCGGGACCTCGCCTCCCTGGACTAGGTCGAGCTGCTTACATGGGACGCGTGGGGTCTCGCGGACAAGGACGAAAAGGACATCACCGAAGAGGACCTTGCCCTGTTGGATCGCGCCGCCATGATCTCCCAGGCTGACGATGATGGGTTCGCCAAGGTCCGCTCAATCTACCAGAACAACGAAGGGTTGAAAGTCCCGCGTATCGTCAGGAGCTACACAAGAACAGCGGTCCAATCGGTGGAGATCAAGGAAGACTGATCCTGGCCCATCTTGTCATTCTTTGCTTTTGAATGAGAAGGACCCAGATAGTAGAGCCTGCTTCCTCCGCTGACGCTGCCATCCAAGGTGCCGGTGGGGTTCACGGTCGCCTGGCTCCCCCCGCTGAGGTTGACATGGGCGTCACTGACGTGGTAGCCCGAAAGGTCCAGGCTGCTCCCGCCAGATGCATCCATTGTAAGGCCGTTGGCCGCCCCCGTCATGACCAGCGAACTGCCGCCTGAAGCCGTAACCGTGACATCGTGAGGGGAGGTCATGCCCGTGACCGTTGCCCTGACGCCTCCTGAGATGTCCAGCTGGTTGAGGTCCGGCATGGTGATGTCGACCCCGAGGGTGGTGGTCTGATATCCGAAGCCGGGCCTGAAGCCCACCGTAAGGGTACTGCCCGACTCCACGACCTGAACGCTGTCGATTATGTTATCGTCGGTGGCGACACTAACGGAATAGGAGCTCCCCTGAGTAATCGTCAACTTGAAGCCTGAACCCACCTGGACTCCAGTGAAACCGGTGAAGGACTCCTGCCGGGTAACCACATTGCCCGAGCCTACGATGTTACCGAAGGGCCACCAGAATCCTTGGAAGACCGTCGTTGCGCCTCCTCCGGCCACCAAAACTACCGCGACGACGATGATGGCGATGGTGAGTGGGCTCATGGTGCGCGTCCTCCTTTGTGGGCGGAGGGGCGCCCGGCCAGCCGGCGTCCCGCACTTGGGGCAGAAAGCCATGTCCTCGTCGAGCTGGGTTCCGCATCTTCCACAGAAGGGCATCCCTTCTCACTACGTCTTCGTCCCGCCAGATACTTAGGTCTTTGCAGGTGTGCTGGTTCTGTTTGCGCAACCTACAGGTTGGGCAGACTTGAGAACCGAGTCGGTCCATTCGCAGGTCCAAGCCCACGCCTCGATACTGGGAGATGGATGATTGTTCAAGGACGTAAGATTGTTCCACTTGGTTTATAGCGCCAATCGAGGGCGGGAGGGACTACAATGCCGAAATACGTCGTCATTTCAA
>JBEKZX010000072.1:0-7661 GCA_049509455.1 Conexivisphaerales archaeon | reverse complement strand
GAACTTCCTTTTCATGTTGCTCGATAGCTGAGATAGATCAATGTGCTTCGGGTCCATCCCTTCGAGGACTGTGGTAGGCTTGCGGAAGCGGCGCATTTCTAGACGGATGACAATCCGAGACTGCTGCTTCTCGAGTTCCTCACATACGCAGAGATCTTTCGGCAGGCCGCAGACTTGACAAACTTCGGCCACTGATAAATCCGACCCTACACCGATACGCGTGGATTATAAATCTATCTCTACACACCAGGGACGCCTGACGTCGGACTTCCGAGCGTTTTTATATCATCACCTCTTATCATGTAAAAGGTTAAGGATGCTAGGGCTTTCCAACGTCGCTTCGGCTAGCCTAATCATACAACTGGCGACAGCCGTCGCCGCTGGAGCAACAGGTGCGGCGGCATACAAGGGTTACAGGGCCACTGGCAGCCCTACCTTTCTGAGGCTCTTCGGGAGTTTTTTGTTCCTGGCATTGGGCCTTCTGATTGAAGCGATCTCCCCCACTATTTCCGACACAGTCCTGTCCGCCGCCCTGATGATAGTCGGCTCCGCCCTCGAGGCGGCTGGCTACTTCCTGCTCGCCCTATCCCACTTCTTCACAGTGAGAAGTGACATCTCCGCCCTCGGCACCATGCTGCTGGTCCCGGCGACTTCCGTCTCCGCCTTGAACTCCATCAACCTAATGGAAAGGGTCATTTCGCTATACCTCCTCCTCTACATCAGCGCCGAGACGGTGATATTCCTATTTCAGAATCGGAGCGCCCTCACCCTCGTCTCCGTCTCAGGCCTGCTTCTGATAACGATGGGGGTCCTCCTAGACCTTTTCGTCTCGTCAACGGCCGGGTTCTCCTTCATATTCGATGCCGTAAGGCTGGCAGGATTCGTCGTTCTGCTCTCTCCTGCAACCATCCTGCTCAGGCACAGGCCAGGGGACTCATGAGATGACAACCTACCGCTCCCAAAGTCGCGTGATCGCCGACCTCTTGAGAGCAGTCAGGGAGGACGGAGAAGAGGGCGCTAGGGTGACCGTCCTGCTGCGGAAGGCCAACATGTCCTATTCGAGGATCATAGACCTCACGAACCAGCTCGTGGAAAAGGGCCTCCTGGTCAAGATCCCTGTGGAAAGAGGATCCCTTTACAAGCTCAGCGACAAGGGGAGGGAGTTCCTTTCGAGCATGGAGACGTTCGAGGCGTACGCCGAAGCCTTCGGGCTCAAGATTTAGGTTCCCTTGCCAGGTTTCCTGTTTCAGCAGGCGATGCCCTTCTTGCGTTTCCGCCCAGCAAGCCCATGGCGCATTCCCCGTCAGCAGGCTTAAATCGAAGGACAAGTTCCAGACCTTGGGTTTCTTGAGCCAGCACAAGACGAAGCTCATCATCAGGGTGTCCATGGCGTCGACCACCCAACCCAGGCTCAAGATGAGGGGGAGCTCGTAGGACAGGCTGGGAACGGGTACATCCTCTAGCCGCTCGGGAATCAATATACGGTGAAGCTCGATGTGGCCACGATCTATGGAGCGCTGCTGGGGCCGACCAACTAAACGCTATTCGGGCGAAGGGGAGGCGCCCTGTAGAAGGCGACTAGAGACCACCAGCCTCATCACTTCTGACGTCCCTTCCCCGATGGTCATCAACCTCGCGTCACGCCAATGCCGGTGGATGTCAAGGTCGTCCGTGTAACCGTAGCCCCCGTGTATCTGTATGGCCTCGTCGCAAACCCTCAGCGCCATCTCCGAGGAGAAAAGCTTTGCCTGGGCGGCCTCCATGCTGCATTCAGCTCCCTCTCCCCGCAGCCATGCTGCGTGGTAGGTGAGCCCTCTTGCCGCCGCCACCGACGTCGCCATGTCCGCCAGCTTCTGGCGGATCATCTGCCTGCGCGCCAGCGGCTCGCCGAAGGTGACTCTGCTCTTGCTGTACTTCAAAGACTTTTCCAGGGCCATCTGCGCGATTCCTATGGAGAGGGCGCCTATGGTGATTCTTCCGCCGTGCAGCATCTCCTTCGCATACTCGAAGCCCTCTCCCTCCTTTCCCAGAAGGTTAGAGGCTGGAACAGAGCAATCTTCGAAGAAGACCTCTGATAACGTGGAGCCCCTTATCCCCAGCTTCGGGATGTTCTTGCCGAACCTAAGCCCTGCCGTTCCCTTGTCCACTAGGAAGGCCGACGGCCCTGCGGGCGTCTTCGCGAAGACGAAGTAGACGTCAGCCTGGCCGCCGTTGCTGATGAAGATCTTGGAGCCATTGACGATGAACTTGTTACCGTCCCTTTCCGCCTTTGTCTCCAGCACTCCGGCATCGGAACCTGAGTGCGGCTCGGTGAGCGTGAAGGCTCCCAGCTTAGTTCCGGCCAGCATCGGCCGGAGATACTCCTCCTTCTGCCCCTCGGAGCCAAACTTCTCGATCCCTCCGCATGTCGTCCCATGGATAGAGACCGAGATTGCTGTGCTGGCGCAGCTGCTGGCTACCATCTCCATCGCTGCCACATAGACGGGGAAGGGGAGCTCAAGGCCTCCGTACTTCGATGGAAAAGGCATCGCCGTGAACCCCTGCCTGAAGAGTTTGTCGATATTACTTCTAGGGAAGAGCTTCTCTTCATCGATCTTCCTAGCGGTGGGGAGGATCTCCTTCTCAAGGAATTCGCCAAATGAATCCAGAAGCAGCGAGTAGTCGTTCGCCCTTTCTCCGTAGAGCATTTCGATGAGGCGTCTCTGCTCGGCTCTGAAGAGGGTCATCGAATCACCTCTTTCGACAGGGGTTTAAGCTCTTTTCTGACTTCCTAGTAGTGCAGCGCTTGCGAAATCGCGTCGACGGCGGCCGGGTTATCTAGCGCTGAAAGGTCTCCGAGTTCCTCATTGAGCAGCGTGGCCCTGATCACCCTCCTCACTATCTTGCCCGTGCGCGTCTTGGGCAGGTCTGAAACGAACCGGACGTCGTCGGGCCTGACCATCCTCCCTATCTGCCCCGCGACGAAGTCTTTCAGCTCCTCGCATAGGGCGCCGCTCGGTGCGAACCCCTTCTTGAGGACCACCACCAGACACAGCTCCTCGCCTTTGACGTCGTGCGGCATTCCCACCGCCGCCGCCTCTTGGACTGCGGGATGGAGCTCCAGCACCGCCTCCACTTCGGCACTGCCGATCCTGTAGCCGGAAACCTTGATGACGTCGTCCACCCTTCCATGAATGAACCAATAGCCATCCTCGTCCACCATGGCCCAGTCTCCATGGAACCAGACATCCCTAAACCTTGACCAGTAGGTCGAAATGTACCTGTTAGGGTCACCCCAGATTCCCCTCGTCATCCCAGGCCAGGGCTTCCTCACCACGAGGTATCCGTCAGCGCTCTTCACGGACCTTCCCTCCTCATCTACCACGTCCACGGCGAGCCCCGGGACGGGTCCCCCTACGGTGCTCGGCTTTAGTGGAAGTATAGGCAGAGGGCTCAAGAACGCCCCGCCCACCTCCGTCCCTCCCGTAAGGTTGATGACCGGGGACTTCGAGCCTCCCACCACATCGAAGAACCAGTTCCATTCGTTCGGGTTAAGGGGCTCTCCGGTGGCCGCAAGGATGCGGATACGGCTGAGGTCATGGGACCTCGGGCCCGCCGTCCCCAGTTTCATCAAGACCCTCAATCCCGTCGGGGACGTGCCAAAGACAGTCACTCCATGCCTCTCGATTAGCTCCCACCATCTATCGTGGTTGGGAAAGTCGAATGCGCCATCGTAGATCAACGCGGTTCCCCCGGCGATCATGTTGCCATAGAGACTCCACGTCTGACCGGTGATCCAGCCGATGTCGGCCGGCCAGAACAGCACGTCGCCGGGGCCGACATCCACAAGGTATGCGGCCTGCTGCCCTGCGAAGGCCGTGTAACCGCCGTGGACGTGCACGCTCCCTTTCGGCCTCCCGGTGGTCCCCGAAGTGTAGAGAATATAGAGGGGGTCCTCCGAGTCCATGACCAACGGAGGACACTTGTCCGGCTGCCCGCGAAGGGCTTCGTCCAGTCTCAGATCCCTCCCCGCCTTCATTTCCACTTCGTTCCCGGCATACTCTGAGACCAGCACGGACCGGACCAAGGGGGTGGCGGCAAGGGCCGCGTCGGCCTGTTTCTTCAGGTCTATGAGCTTCCCCCTCCTATTGTATCCGTCGCAAGTGATGAGGGCCTTGGCGCCCGAGTCCTTGAGCCTCGTCGCCAGCGCCGGTGGGCTGAAACCGGAGAAGACGACGGCGTGAATGGCTCCTATCCTGGAGCAGGCCAATATCGCGGTCAGCGCTTCGGGAGCCATCGGCATGTAGATCCCCACCACATCTCCCTTGCCAACGCCCAAGGACTTCAGGCCGTTCGCCATCCTCGAGGTCCTCTCTAACATCGCTCCGTAGGTCATCGAAAGGCCCCTGCCGTCCTCGCCTTCCCAGATGAAGGCGTTGGCGTCTCGCCTTCCTTCCTCGATGTTCCTTTCAAGACAGTTGCAGGTGATGTTGCATCTTCCGCCCACGAACCACTTGGACCAGGCTATCCCCGCGCTCGAGTCGAGCACCTTGTCATATCGCCGGAACCACCGCAGCCTCAGGTCGCGATCCACGGCATCCCAGTACCATTCGATGTCATTGGTTGATCGTCGGATGAGCTCGTCATATGTCAAGATGCCGTTGCTATCCATGAACCTCCTGATCCTGGAGCGTGCCATGACCTCCTCCGAGGGTCGGAACACGATGCCTGATGGGGAGGGCTGCACAAAGCATAGCGCCGTGCCGGTCGTTATAGATATTAGCGCGAAACCTAAGGCTTGTCTTCGTCTTCATGGCTTCCCGACGCCAATCATGGGCCTCGGCGTTACCCTCGCAGTCGCTGTGGCATCGGCCTCGTGTGGGACCTGAATGAGACCTTCAGGGCGTTGATTGTGGCGTCCGCCCGACTCAGAATCACAGATGAGTTTAAAATGATGAGGCAGACCGTTTCGTGATTGATTACAGATGTTTTCGGAATCTGAGGCATCCTGTCGAGATTGGTCCCGTCCCGTCACTTCCCGGTTTTGCCGCGGCAATCCATATGGGAGCAGATACCAATGAACGACGGCATTGCCATTATCGGCTTTGGCTATTCAGGCTTCGCCAGAGCCACGCGCTCGAAGTCCTATAAGGAGTTAATGTTCGAGGCGGCCTCCAACGCCTACTCGGACGCTGACATCGACGTGCGAAAGGACGTAGGCAGCTTCGTCTGCTGTGAGGAGGATTTGTGGGAGGGGACCAGCATCGCCGACGAATACGTCCCCGATCAGATTGGCGCGGCCCTTAGACCTACCTGCACCGTGACCAATGACGGTCTAGGCGGGCTGGCTACGGCTTTCATGCAGATTCGCTCGGGCTTGGCGGACGTGGTCGTCGTCGAAGCGCACAGCAAACTTTCCGACGTATCGAGCAAGGACGATGTGGCTCGATTCGCCTACGACCCGGTCTTCGCCAGGGACCTAGCCTCTGACCCCCTCATGCTGGCGGGGCTGGAGATGAACCGTTTCCTTCATGAGAGCGGTAACGACCGGGAGGCCTGCGCCGACGTCGCTTCTCTGAACATGGCCAATGGTCTGTCAAACGAGAGGGCTTCCTATGGTGGCAGGTCGACGCCGGCCGAAGTGCTTTCTTCGGAGACGCTGGCCTTCCCGCTCACAGCCTTAGAGACGAGCCGTCCGGCTGACGCCTGCCTGGTGTTCGTCATATCGTCGGACAGGTTGGCGAAGGCCTCGAAGAACCAGCCTGTGTGGATCAGGGGGATAGGGTGGGCTTCGAGCACCCCCTGGATCCAGTCCATGGATATGGCTCACGCAGCCTACGCCCGGTTGAGCTCCGCCGTCGCCTACAGGATGGCGGGCCTCGCTGAGCCGAAGGCGGACCTCTATGAAGTCGACGACACATTCGCGTACAAGGAGCTCCAACATCTTGAGGCCATCGGTGTCTGCGGCGAGGGGACCTCGGGTAAGATGATTCGGAAGGGATGTTTCTCGCCCGACGGAGACATCCCCGTTAACGTTTCCGGCGGCTCGCTGGGTGTCGGCCATCTAGTCGAAGCGAGCGGGCTCCACAGGGCCATGGAGGCATGCATCCAGCTGAGGGGCCAGGCAGGCAGGATGCAGATTAAGGGCGCTCGGTCGGCCATCGTCCAGGCATGGAGGGGGCTGCCTACCTCAAGCGGCGCCGTCGCCGTCCTGGAGGCTGAGTGATCTTGCGTAGGAGGGTCGCCGTCATCGGGGCCGGAATGACTCTGTTCAGGAGGAGGCTTCTCGAGACAGGGAAGGAGCTGTCCTTCGAGGCGTCCAGGGCGGCCCTGGACTCCGCCGGCGTCGAGCTCAAGGATGTCGACAGCGTCGTCATGGGCACCGCGCCTGAGGCCTTCGATGGCGTCCACATGAAAGGCGAGTACCTGCTGGACGGGGCGGGAGGGGTGGGGAGGCCCTACACCAGGGTCTACGTGGGAGGGGGGACGGGCGTCTTCATACCCATAGCCGCCTATTGGCACGTTGCTTCGGGCCTTTCAGACGTTTGCCTTGCCGTGGGAGAGGAGAAGATGTCTTCCGTTTATCCCCACCCGCAGGGTGCATTTAACAGCATATTCGACCAGCAGCTCGAGAGGCCTTTGGGCGTGAACCTCGTCTGGATTTTCGCCTTGGAGATGCGCCGCTACATGCACAAGTACGGCATCAAGGAGGAGGAGATAGCAGAGGTGGCCGTCAAGAACAAGGGCAATGCTTTGGCCCACCCTTGCGCACAGCTGGCCGCCAAGATCACCGTGGAGGACGTGATGAAGTCCGAGCCCATGGTCTGGCCTGTCAAGAGGCTGGACATTAGCCCTCCCAGCGACGGGGCGGCGGCCATAGTCGTCGCTTCCGAAGAGGTAGCCAAGAAACTGACTCCTTCCCCCGTCTGGATCGACGGCGTCGGCTGGAACATCGATTCCACCTACTGGACCGACAGGGAGCTGGCTTACCCTCTGTACCTGGAGAAGGCCGCCAAGATGGCTTACAAGATGGCCGGGATCAGCAACCCCAGGAAGGAGATCGACGTGGCTGAGGCCTACGACCCGTTCGACTACAAAGAACTCCACCACCTGGAGGGGCTTCAGCTGGCAGGGAAGGGGGAGGCCGCCAGGATGACGGCCGAAGGTATCACGCAGAGGAACGGAGAACTTCCCGTAAACCCGTCCGGTGGGCTCCTCGGCGTCGGCAACCCTATCGCGGCAGCCGGCATGATGAAGATCTGCGAGCTATTCTGGCAGCTCAGGGGGGAGGCCGGCAAGAGGCAGGTCAAGAAGGACGCTCGGACCGGCGTCGCCCAGGCCTGGGGGGACCTGATGCAGTTCAGCTCGGTGGTGGTGATGAGGTCGAGTTGAGCCGCATGGCAAGGTCACGTTATGACGGGGTCGAGATAACTTCGAAGGAGCTGAAGGCTCAGAAGTATAAGATCTTCCCCTTCACAGCCCGCTTCAATTACGATTGGTCCACTGGAGAGGCCGTGGGTCGCTTCCTGGCCGAGCTCAAGGAAGGCAGGATCATCGGAAGGAGGTGCTCCAGGTGCGGAAGGATCCTCGTCCCGCCGAGGATGTTCTGCGAGGAGGACTTCAGGCCGACCGATGAATGGATCTACGTAAAGGACCATGGGACCATAAAGACGTATTCTGTT
>JBEKZX010000071.1:0-7742 GCA_049509455.1 Conexivisphaerales archaeon | reverse complement strand
GCCGACGTCGTCCTGGTCGAGGGGGACACGAACACCGTCCTCGCCGGGGCGCTGGCCGCGGCCAAGCTCCACATCAGGGTGGGCCACGTGGAGGCCGGGCTGAGGAGCTTCGACAGGAGGATTCCGTCTTCCTCGGTCAGGAAGATCAGCCGGATGCGTCACTTCGTGGTCCCTTCGGCGGGGGCGCGCCTTGGCCTCGGGCTTGGCCCATGGCAAATTCCAGTGACTTTGCGGTCGATAGAGCCAAGTAGTATGCGCCAGGAGCGAACATGTGGAAAAGGAGGAATCCGTCGATCAATGACAGGAGTGGGTCCCTGCCGCTCTTTTCTGGCCCCTTTCAATGCCGACGACCATGACCGGTGCGTTGACTCCCGCGGTGGGCCTGACGGAGAAAATCTTAATTCCGTGACCCAGAGACCAAACGTTCACCGATATACATGGAGGAACTTGCCGAAGCAGAAGGGCTCCGTCGCCAGGTCGCCCTTCTCAGGCGCAAACTGATCAGACAAAGGGTCTTCCACAAAGCTTTGACCCCTATCGAGAGAGGGATAGTCTACCTCACCTCTAGACCTGGCATCAAGATGACGGGCGCGCTCCTGCAGGGCATATTGAAGGCCATAATATGTAAGGCCTCGATGTGGCTTGAGCCCGGTTTCGTTTCCAGGGCCCTCATCGCCGGCGGAAGGAGGGTCATGGCGAACGTCAGGGCGGCGCTGCTGATGGGGAACAGGGGAGCGCTTCAGTGGGCCGACGACCGGCAGTACCTGATCCTTATGGGCATACATTCAATGGATTCGGGGCCGCCCGGCTAGGATGAAGCGCGGCGCCTCCCGCCCAGAAGCACTTCCTGTCAGGATCTTCCCTAGTTGATTCGACCTTCGCGCGTGGGCATCGCGGCGCTCCTTCTGGCGCTGACCCTACTTTCCGCGACGGCTCCTCTTCAGCTGGCGCTCTCCGCCAGCGTCGATTCGGCTCAGCTGTACTCCGAGATAGGTTCGACCTTTGCACGCGTCCATACTATCGAAGGGGAGGGAGGGAACGTGACGGGCGTCGTCGGCCAGCTGAACCAGGCGTTGGCCTTCGTCGCCACGGGTGAAGCATACGAGACCACGGCGCCAGACCAGGCTCAGGCCCTCTACCAACAGGCCGAATTCATCATCCAGTCGGTCAACCAGGAGCTCCCGGGCGTGGAGAGCCAGGGGATAGCCGCCGCGCAGTCCGAGGTCTCTTGGCTGGCATTCACACTGGCGGCGCTGGCAGCCATAGGCATCGGGATCTACTTCTTCGGCGGGCGCATCTTCTGGTCCCTCTGGATCAGGTCTCACAGGAACTGGAGGGTGAAGAAGTCGTGATCGACGACAAGGTCAAGGCGGTCTTGCTCGCCGCCGTCATCGTCATGGGGCTCATGACCGCGGGCCAGTACTGGCTCGAGCACCGCGTCGTCGAGCCGTTCTCCGAGCTGGGCGTCCTCGGTCCGGACCAGTTGCTCGGCGACTACTCCTCCAACGTCACGGCGGGGCAGAACGTCACGCTCTACGGCTACATAGGGAACCACGAGGGAGCCGTGACGTACTACGATCTTCGCGTGAAGCTGGGGAACTTGACGACCGTAGTCAACGGAACCGTGTGGGTCGACGCGCCGTCGGTGGCCGATTTCAGGGCCGTCCTGAGAGACGGCCAGAACTCCACCTTCCCCGTCGTGCTCAGCTTCCCTCAGCCCGCCAACGGCACGAAGATCATCTTCGAGCTGTGGGAGCTCGACACCTCCTCGGGCTCCTTCCTGTACTCCGGGCTCTGGGGACAGATCATCCTGAACGTGACGGCGAGCTAGCGTGGCCGAAGGCGCGGGGGACGTGATGACGCTGATATCCGGGAGCGAGTGGAGGCTGGAGGACCTCCTGGCCGAGGGCGAAAGGAGGGATATCAAGAAGGAGAAGCTGGCGCGGGAGCTTCACTGCCTCTGGGAGGAAGGGAAGATCCAGCTGTCGGAGCAGGAACCGCCCAGCGGGTTCAAGGAATACCTTTTCGGGGTCCGGGGACTGTGGTTTTTCGGCATTCTGGCATTTATCTTGGCGGCGTGTTTGCTAATCTACGCATTTCCCGCTTATGAGATGCTTACCTACTCAAGGTATTTGATGGGGTCCGTTTTCATTTTGTATGTGCCGGGATTCGTGGTGGTCGAGGCCCTCTACTCGAGCAAGAAGGACCTCGACGAGCTCGAAAGGCTCGTACTTTCCGTAGGCTTGAGCCTGACACTGGTCCCGCTCCTGGCGCTGGTCCTGGCCTACACGCCATGGGGCGTCAGCCTGGATTCGATATTCCTCCTTATGTCCGCTTTCACTGTCGCGTTCGGCCTTGTCGCCGCCCGCCGAAGGTTTGAGCAGCTGAAAGGAGGTGCGACCGCATGACCGAGACCGTCAAGGATGCCGGAAGCGCCAAGCCCGTCCGGAAGCTCACTCGCGTTCAAGGGAAGCTCTTCTCGAGGAAGCACGTGGTTCTCCCGAGCCAGGTGACCGTCGTCATTCCGACCCTCAATGAAGAGGAGGGGATAGGGGAAGTAATTGACGAGGTGGCCTCGCTGGGGTATGGGAACGTGCTCGTCGTGGACGGGGGCTCCACCGACAGGACCATCGAGGTGGCAGACGCGCACGGCGCGAACGTGATACTTCAGGAGGGGAGGGGGAAGACCAAGGCCATCGAAGCGGCGACGGACTTCGTCGCGACGGACTACCTTGTGGTCATGGACGGGGACTGGACCTATCCAGCCAAGTACATTGAGCCTCTCACTGACCTCCTCGACACCAACGACGAAGTCATAGGCTGGAGGCAGTATGGGAGGAAGAACATACCCCTGCTCCACAGGCTTGGCAACAGGATCCTGACAAGGGAGTTCGCGATGCTCTTCAGCACCAGGGTCCACGACATATGTTCGGGCATGTACGCCATCAGGACCTCCTTCGCCGGCGACCTCTTCTACGAGTCGGGCGGCTTCAGCACCGAGGTCGAGCTCGCGGCCCAGGTGGCGTCGTCCGCTGGTCACATCGCCGAGGTCCCCATCGACTACAGGGAGAGGAAGGGGACGCGGAAGATGAGGCCATACCGCGACGGCCCCAAGATCGCGAGGGACATCGTCAGGCTTTCGTGGAGCTACAGCCCGATCCTCACCCTCGCCGCCGTGACTTCACTCCTCCTGGTTCCCGGAGCGCTGCTGGGAGGTTGGAGCGCCCTGACGTATCTGTCCGGTGGAGTGAAGCACTTTGCGTGGGCCATGATCGGTGCCGCCCTCCTGGCCGGGGGCGTCTCCGCCTTCTCCACTGCCCTGCTGTCCCTGCAGATTAAGAGGTCGGAGATCAGGCAGAGGAGGATGAACCGCCTGTTCATGGAGAGGAGCGGTAGATGATATATCGACTTTGCAGACGTGAAAGCCCTTCTCGTATTTAGACAGACTTGGGTAGGAGGGGACGAAATCTAGGTTGCGGCGAGGAGTGACGAGGGGAAGGAAGATGATAGCGTTGCTCATGGCCTACGGCGCGCTGGTCGTGCTAGTGAGCTCCCTAGACGTCGTGCCGTTCACCTACGGCCTGTCAACTGTGATGGGCACCTCTCTCCGCGCGTCTTCGATGCCGAGCAGCTCCGTCATGGTTTCATCGCTCTTCGGCGGAGTGAGCGTTTCCTCCATCTTTTCGAACGCGCTCCTTGAGGCGCAGGCGGCAGTCACGGTGTTGGCCATATCTCTTCTAGCGTTCGCCGAGATGTCGAGCCCCGCGTTCGGGAAGACGGGGAGGCTGCTTACGGAGCTGAGAAGGGGTTGGATGCCAATCACCGCCTTCGTGATGCTTCTCTTCGCCGTGACAGTGGCTTCGAAGATCATTCTCCTCATCCATTGAAAGGATTCTGACCCAATCGCACTTCGATGAAATTCCACGGGTAAACAGGACGACTAGCGGTTGAGCTTAGCCACGCTGCGGAGGTACCCCGGCAACCTCTTCCTGGTTTCTACGGCTTTCGTGATGCTTTCTCTGGCATCCTACTACGTCCTTCGCATCCTCCTTAGCGAATCATTTGAGCTTCTCCTCTCATCGGAGTCGGTCTTCGTCATCGCCGGCCTGACGATAGCCTTGCTGGTAGGCTCGCAGGGCCCATTGGATTTCGTGATTATGGTTCCCGTGGCCATCCTGGCCTTCGCCGAGGAGCTCTTCGTCAACGGGACATTGGTCTGGCTGGGGTTTCTGCTGGCCTTCTTCGGCCTGGTCTCGCTGCCGGCCATCGCCATCTTCTTCAGGAAAGAGAGCTCCGACGTGTCGGACGTCCTCGAGGTCACCGCCCTCATGTTCGCGACCAGGCTGGTCCTGGTGCCCTTCCCGGTCGACTTTCTGCAGTCCTCGACGGCCATCCCGATCATCTATGCTCTGATATTGTGCGCGCTGGTGGCGTACATCTGGATTCGCCGGCTCCCGTTGGCGGAGGTGGGCCTCACCCTCGGCAAGGGCCACCTTCCCACGCAGGTGGCACTGGGGCTGGCCTGTGGGGCGGTCCTGGGCGTGATTGAGCTGAACATCCTGCACCCTCCCGCGATTGCCTTCGGGCCGTCCCTGCTCGTCAACGTAGCCTACATATTGATCACAATGCTGGCGTTCGTGGCCCTGACCGAGGAGCTCCTCTACCGCGGGCTCATCCAGGTGAGGCTAGCCAAGATCATGCCGAAGTGGCAAGCCGTCCACATATGCGCCTTCCTCTTCGCCCTCTTCAGCATAGGCTGGTTCAATCCGCTGGAGCTCATCTTCGCCTACGCTGCGGGCGTCGTCTTCGGCTACCTCATGTTCAGGTACGATAGCCTCATAGGGCCGATAATGGCCCACGGCTTCGGCAACGTCGTCCTCTACCTTCTCACGCTGGGCGTCTGATCCCTTGGGGAACGAACTCAGGATCGGGGTCGTAGGGCTGGGGAAGATGGGCCTCCTCCACGCCAGCCTGATCAACACCATCCAGGGAGCTAGGCTTGCAGCGGTCTGCGAGAAGAGCTCACTGGTCGAAAGGTTCGCCAAGAAGATCCTCCCAGAAGTCCTAGTTGCCCATGAGCTGGCCCAACTGACAGGGAAGGGCCTGGACGCCATATTTGTCACCACGCCCATACCGACCCACTACCCTTTGGTCAGGGAGATATGGGACCGCGGGATAGCCGACGACGTTTTCGTGGAGAAAACTTTGGCCTTGAAGTACGACGAGTCGAAGCACCTCTGCGCTCTGGCGGAGCGCTCAGGCAGGACGACCATGGTCGGCTACCAGAGGAGGTTCACCGTGACCTTCGCCAAGGCGAAGGAGCTGTTGGAGCAGGGGGCTGTAGGCACGCCGGTGTCGTTCGAGGCACATGGCTTCTCCTCGGATTTCTCCGGGAGCGACGAGGTGATGGGGTCGCCTTCGAGAGGCGGCGTCTTCAGGGACCTGGGCTCTCATGCGATCGACCTTGCGCTCTGGTTCTTCGGAGACCTGAAGGCGGAGCTCTCTGGCGGCCTCTTACAGGACGGGTTCCGCGCCATGACGGAGGACGGGCTGAGGGGGGAGTTCAGGGCCTCCTGGTCCTTGAGCGGCTACAGGATGCCGGAGATAGGGGTCTCCGTGGAGGGGACGGAGGGCTCCCTGAAGGCGAACGACGACATGGTGGAGCTAGCCTCCAGGGAGGGAGCTCCTCGCAGGTGGTTCAGGCAGGACTTGGTCGACGGCGTCCCCTTCCTCCTTGGAGGGGCGGAGTACTACCGACAAGACGAAACGTTCCTGCGGCTGGTCAGGGACGATCGCGGGTCGGAGAACTCCTTCCTGCAGGCATCAAGGGTCGACAGAATCATCGAGGAAGCTGGGGTGCAATAGGCCGTGATGGAAGACTTCAAGATTCTCGTCGGAGACAACGCCTTCCACGGCATCAGCCACCTGTCCCAGGAAAGGGCGCGGGCGCGCGGAGAGGGAATCCTCGACCCCCGGTCGGCAGCGAAGATTGTCAGGACTTCGTTTGAGAACGGTGCCAATGGCTTCATGTTCTCCGTCAGCGAGACGACGTTAGCGATCCTCCGCGAGATGCGCGCGGCGCCCCCTCAGGGAAGGCTGTCTCTCTTTCCAATCGTCCCCTACGCCTTCGAGTACGTTTCAAGGTCCACCAGGTCTGGAGGGATCGCAGGCATGGCGAAGAGCTTCCTGTTCGAGACGCTCTCGTCCGGGCATGTCGGAGCCGTCGCCAGGAGCGCAAGGGGATACCTGCTCACCGATCCGCGAAGCCTTCTTGACGCCTATCTGACGTACGAGCTTGCCAGGGTGAGGTCGGCGGCCGGCCCTAGGGCGGAGGTCGTATCTCTCCTCCTTCATGAGGTCGTCACGGATATGGCCCTGGCGCTGGAGTTCCGATGGCTCTTCGAAACACATCTGGATTTCTCCCGACGCCATGGCATGAGGGCTGGATTCGAGACCCGCAACTTCGCTTTGCTCGTTGACAAGCTCACTTCGTGGGACTTCCCTCTGAAGGAAGTGACGATCGCCGCGCCTTTCAACAGGATCGGGTTCCTGATGACCCCGTCAAGGGAGGAGTGCGAAAGGGCCGCATGGGGGGCAGATGGAGCAGAGGTCATAGCGATGAGCGTCCTCGCGGCAGGTTATCTGAAGCTGCAGGACGCGGCGGCCTACGTCGCCGGGCTCTCGGGTTTGACGGGGGTCGTCGCCGGAGTCTCCCAAGAGGACCAGGCAGCCCAGACGTTCGGTCTGCTGAAGAAGAAGCTGGTCCTGACCCCCCTCCGTGCGGAGCGAGGTCCAATATGAGAGTGCTCTTCGTCACAAGGGAGTACCCTCCGTTCGAGGTGGGCGGGGTCGCGCGCCACACCTTCAACCTCGTCAAGCATCTCAAGGAACTGGGCGTGGAGTGCAGGGTGGTCTCTTTCGGCGATCCGGCGGCATCCTCGAGGGATGTCAGCTTCGTCCGTCCCAGGAGCTCCATCATCAGCAGGAGCGACAGGCCCATCTACGACGATGCTGGTATCCCGCTTGACATCGCTCGCTTCACCGCCTCAGTCGACAGGCTGATCTCAGAGGTGAACTTCGACATCGTCCACGTGGAGGAGCCGTACGTCGGTTCCTTCGTCTCTCACCCCCGCAAGGTGACCACCATCCATGATACGAGCTATGGCGAGCTGAGGTCCATCCTTAGGGGCCCGGCAAGCGTTGCCGGCCTGAAGAGGGTCATCTTCTACATCTACCTAGGTTTCCTCTTCGAGAGGGTTTCGGCGAAGACTAGCAGAGTCATCATTGCGCCCTTCGCACATGTCAAAGAGGAGCTTGTCTCTAAATACGGCATCGACCGGAGAAGGATCAGGGTCATAGGCAACGGAATCGAGCTCCCACCTCAGAGCTCCATTACTAAGGCTGAGGCCAAGTGTGAGCTGGGCCTTCCAGAGAAGCCCCTGATATTCTCGGCCTCCCAACATGTCGCTAGGAAGCGGCTGGAGACGCTGGTGGTGGCGGCGAAGAGGCTCAAGGACGCCGGCGTCGACTGCCAGGTGGTAATAGCCGGGGACGGTCCCCTCAGAGGCCAGCTGGAGAAGATGGCAGAAGGTTACAATCTTCTCGACATGGTGAGCTTCCCTGGCTGGGTTACTCAGGATGTCCTTGACCTCTTCTACAGAGCCTCCGATGTCTTTGTGGTCACTTCCGAGTATGAAGCTGGGCCGATCTCCATGCTTGAGGCCATGTCGAACGGGACCACT
>JBEKZX010000070.1:0-8342 GCA_049509455.1 Conexivisphaerales archaeon | reverse complement strand
CGTGTCCTCTTCCTGTGGTTCGACCGAGATGACTGTGAAAGGGAAACCCTTCTCTCTATACGGAACGATGACTTGCTCACCCATCCACACCAACATGGTCCCGTTTTGCTAGGTAAATCGTTTTAAGTCCTCAATGTGGTTCGCCCGACCATTCGTCATGGCTCTGATTTCACGGCGGAAGCTAGTGTCGACGTTCATGCCCTTATTCTGAAGCATGGAGGCTATCTTCTTCGTCAGGCTGCGCCCCTTGAGATCGTAGTCCAGGAGCAGAATCACCTTTCGGTGCGATTCAGCTTCGGCCATCATGGCGGAGAGCGAGTTCCTGGTGTGGCAGAGCTTGAAGGCGCTCCCCTTGAAACCCAGATGCTGGAGCGCCCTTTCATCCCTGACCCCCTCCACGACGACTAGCGCCATCTCGTCCGCCTCAGCATTGAGCTGCGATACCAGAGAGGTGAGCCTGTCCAGAGCCAATACTTCGTCGAGTCTGTTATGCCTCTCCTCACGCTGTTTGGCGAAGTTATCTTTGGAGGCCGTGGGCTTGGCCTTTCGTCGCAGGTTCCTCTTTGCCGCTTCATCCATCGATGGTTCCGAAGGGCACACGTCCGCTCTTAAAGGAACCGGCACTAGCTACGAGGAATGATGGTTATGTCCCGCCTCTGACAGCTGTAGAGTTCACAGTGGGCCTTTATCGGCCCCCTCCCGCAGCTCTTGAACGGGACTGACGCGTGATGTCTTGGGAAACACCGCGCGCCGAGGGCGTTCGTCTCAGACCGGGCTTTAACCCTTTCCTAGGAGGAGACCTTCTCGAAGAAGGGGTCCAGCGAAACCTCGAAGATAGAGACGGGGGTCCGCAGGCCGAAGTCGAGGACCACCTTGGGGGAGACCTCTCCCACATAGCCTAGCCTCTTCCCCTTGTAGGCGCATTCTGCAGCCCGCCCGTCAATCAGGTAGGAGGCCTGGATAGGACTGTAAGTCGCTTTCACGTTGAACGTCCTTAGCAGCATATTGTCAAGGATGGACTTGGCGTCGGTGTAACTGGCGGTGTTGCTCGTGATGGCGGCTGCGAGATGAAGTTCCTCCCTGACGCCCGTCTCGAAGCCTGCAGCCCGGGAGAAGACCTCCGCCATCTCGAAGACGCACTGCGGATACTGCTCGTGGATGTTGTCGGAGAGCAGTTGGAGGAGAGTCGGCGTGATCATGTCCCGCAGGTATTCGTAAAGCGAGCTTTTCGAAGCAGCGACTTTAAGGGGCGACACCTCCTCCCTAGACATCTTGTTGTAGAGGACGTCGCCGCTCGTTAGCGAGTATCCCATCACCTCCTGGAGCCCGAGGCCGATCGCCGTCCTCCTAACGGCCTCCATGAGGTGCGTCCGGGGAGACAGGGACCCTTCGGTATACTTGAACGCGTATGACGGTTTGACCCTCTCGAAGCCATATCCGTACATGGTCTCCTCGGCGAGGTCTATCGGGTGCAGTATGTCGAACCTGTAACGAGGGGCGCTTACTGCAATCTGGCGACCGTGGACAGCGGCGTCCAGCCGGGACTTCCTCAGTGCAGCCACTATCTCTTGATCCTTCAGCTGGAGGCCCAACCTGTCCGAAATCGTCTGGCCAGTCACTGAAAACAGAAAGGGCTCAAGAGACGGCGTATTGGTCGTCCTTCCTCGGTCCCGGACTTTCACGCTGAAGACATGGGCGCCGGCGTCCCAGAATACTTCGGCCAGGAGGGAGAGGCAGTCCTCCAGCACCCGCGGGTCGTTGCCCGTGACGTCAACGAGGAGGTTCTTGGCATGAGGGGTGACCTTCGTGGCGCTTCCGTTGACTATCGGCGGGAAGGAAAGGACGGTGCCCCTCGCGTCGGTGATGATCGGGTAGATGTCATGCGCGGATACCAGCGAGGCATACTTCTTCCCTACCGGCAGGTCCGATAGGATCTCCTTGATGCTGAGGGCGACCTTCGAATCGAGAGGAACGAACTTGAAGGACGAAGGCACGGTCGAGTACCTTACTGGGGCCATCACGGCGTCAGCGTCATGGATGCCGATGGCCAACTTGGCCCTCCTCCTGCCGAGGCCGTTGTGAAGGTCCTCCTGCATTGAGATGATCTGCCTGATGGTTTCGTCGTCAAGCTGGAGGTCGTTCGCCAGGAGGCCTGCGATGAAGGGTCTCACTTTTTTGACCGAAGGGTCCACGAGGAAGGCTATTTCAGACCTCCCGAGCTTGTGCCTGGGTGAGCCAAGGGCCAAGCCGAAGCTGCCTCTTAGGGACCTAGCTATGCCATAGTCGGTGGAGAAGTCCAGCCTGTTGGGGTCGTATTCGACCTTGACCGAATCCTCAGAGACCTCCTCCATGTGTAGGCCGATGTACGGCAGCCTGTCGACGAGCTTCTTGAAGCTCAGCTTCCCTCCGACCAGGGATTGCAGCCTGTCCCGGTAAAGCGTGATTACGGGCATTGGGGCACCTCCCTGAGCCAGGAGAGCCTGTTGCTGTAGAAATCCCGCATGTCGGTGGCGTCGAAATACAGCATGGCGAGCCTTTCGAGGCCGAAGCCCCAAGCCATAACGCGGCTCTTGACGCCGGCGGGCAACGTGACCTCGGGCCTGAATACGCCTGAGCCGCCCAGCTCCAGCCACTTCCCCAGCTTCTTGGAATAGACGCTGGGCTCCAGGGACGGTTCGGTATATGGGAAGAAGGAGGGGTGAAACGTGAGCTTCTCGAAGCCAAGTCCCCTCAGGAAGGCAGAGAGGTAGCCCATCAGGAGGCGGACGCTGGCGTCCTTCTCCACCACGATTCCTTCGATCTGGTTGAACTCCATCAGATGGGTGGAGTTGGCGCTCTCGTTCCTGAACACCTTCCCCAGGCTGAAGACCTTGGCGTCCTCACGTGAGTTCTCCGCGAGGTATCTGATGGTGATGGCGGTGGTGTGGGTCCTCATCACGGACTTCTGCGCCTCCAAAAGCGACCAGCGGTACTTCCAACCCTTCGATCCTAGGTTCCAACCGTCTTCGTGGACCCTCTTCACCCGCCTGACGAGGGGCGTGTTGCCGATGGCCGATTTGACGTCCTGAAGATAGAAGGTGTCCTGCATTTCACGAGCTGGATGGTCCTGGGGCGTGAACAGGGCATCGAAGGTCCAGAAGCTCGACTGGACCAATGGGCCGTCCACCTCTTCGAAGCCCATCGCGAGAAGGGTTTCCCTTACAAGCCGGAGGAAGGTGGCCATGGGATGTTCCTTTCCCATGAGGAGGACGGGGGATGGCGAAGAAACGTCCAGTTTGGAAAGTCGCACGGATCCGGAGGCTGCCTTCTCCAGCAACCCAGCCGTCAGGACCACCTCCTCGGAGGTGTCAAGGTTGACTCCCTGTGGGACTTCGAGCAGCATGACCTCCGTGCTTTTCTCCTCTTTCTCTGAGAAATAGTCAGGCCGCCTGGAAAGTGCAGCCAGAAGGTTCAGCTCGTCTGGCGAGAGCGTTCCCTTGTCCGTCGGGCCGCGCGACAGCTTGGCGAGCAGGGCCTCAGAGGGCTGGATTGGCGGCGACATCACCGACGTAGCTTCTAATCCATCTTCCCGTCGGTCCACCTTGATCCATCCCTGCCCACGGGCCCTGCCCAGGGCAGCGTTGAAGGTCGCCGGCTCCATCTTGAGCTCGGCGTTCAGCTGGGCAAGGGATGGTGGCGACGCCTTGGCTGACAGCAGGCGGGCCAGCCGGGCCTCGGGAAGCCCATCGGCGGCGATGGCCCTCCCTTCTTTGCCGAGGGTGATGATGGTTCGCGTCTTGACTTCTACGTCGACGTACTTCTTGGCTTTGAGCCATTCTATGACTCGCCTCAGCTGGTCGACGTTTTCATTAGATTCTTTGGCCAGCTCCTCCAGTTCCATGGTCTTCCGGAGCAGGAGGATCGACAGTGCCTTCTTCTCAAGGGGATGAAGAGGCGTCTGGCTTGACAAGAGGGATTGAATGCACCTGATTTGTGATATGTCTCGCCCGTGGCTGCCTAAATAGGCTTCTGTCCCACGAGCGATTTGCTTTGCTCAAGGAGAGCCTCGGCCTGAGAGATCTTCTTCTCCCTTTTCTCTTGATGCTTCATCAGGAAGGACTCGACGTAACCCGCCGCCTGGAGCTTGCAATCCCCACAGAGGCGGGCTCCCGAGACGCACTCGTCGTGGACGGTCTTGACGATGCTGTCGTCTTCGACGAAGTGATAGAGGTAAAGGTCATAGACGGGGCAGATATTCGGGTTGGCGCCGAGCCTTCTTTGCTCCTCAACGGTGGCCCTACCGCCAGTGAAGGCGGCGAGGATCTTCTTCTTGGCCTCCTTTGGCGTGTCATCTAACGTCAGCATCGTCATCGGGTCCCTCTTCGACATCTTGTTGTCCCCCTTGAGGGACCTGACCAGCTTGTGGTATATCGCGGACGGAGGGATCAGCCCCATGTCGGAGGTATGCTTCTGGGCTACGTCCCTAGTTAGCCTGATGTGCGGGTCCTGGTCGGCGCCCACGGGGACGAGGACGGGCCTGGGGCCCCCGAAGATCTTGGTTTCTGGTAGGAGGATGTCACCAGCCTGGACGAAGGCGGAAAGATAGAGGCCGATGGGCCTTTCCCCGTAGATGGCCTTCAGGGTGTTGAAGGTGACGTCCCGCGAGAAGACGAACGCCAAGTCTTGCACCGCCAGCGAATCGGACTGCTTGTAGATGACTGCCCGATGAGGATCCAGACCCAGGGCCAGCAGGTCGGCGACGTTGATCACCGCCATCTTGGAGCTCTCGGCCATGCTCATGCCGTTGTCACAGTACGCTTCGACGTCGGCGATGGCGTAGAAGGCCGTGGCCCTCTTCGAGAGGGACTGGAAAAAGACTATCTCTTCAGCGGTGACCTTGCTGCCCAGATGGAAGGGGCCGGTGGGCTTTATGCCGGACATGACG
The DNA here is from genome assembly GCA_049509455.1 of Conexivisphaerales archaeon. Lineage (GTDB taxonomy): Archaea > Thermoproteota > Nitrososphaeria > Conexivisphaerales > DTJL01 > DATKKG01. The sequence continues at coordinate 3,418 of JBEKZX010000070.1, read as the reverse complement.
GCGTAGGGCTTCCCGCCCACCACGGCCTCCATGATCCTCTGGAGGTCCCGCTGGCCGAAGATGAGCTTCCTTCTGACGTACCTGTTGGCCTTCAAGGACTCGACAAGCTCAGGCGTCATGGGCGATATCCCGAACTCCTGGTAGAGGCGGTCGTAATCTTTGATGTCGGTGGTGCCCCAGGGGTCGAGTTGAGGTCCTGACATTGTTACGACGAGTTCGTCCGCCGTCCTGTTCAAAAACTTTTCAGCGTCGACGCGGCAGGAGGCGGCCCTCCCTGTCGATCTCCCGGCGCCGTATGCGCGTCGAGGAGATCCTCACGCCGTCTTCCGCCACCACTAGCGGGACGAGGACCACATGAACGGCCCGAAGGCCCGCCTTAGCCCTGACCAAGTTGGCGCCCATACCCCGATCGAACGAATCTGGCGTAACCACGACGGCCTCGACGGCGGGGTCGCTGGCAAGGGGACCATATGGCTCCTGCAACTGGAACAGCTTGAAGGGCTCGTTGGGATGCTTCTCGGAGATATACCTGGCGACGCCCATGAACCGGGCGTTGTAATGCTGCTCCGGCGTCTTGCCCAGAGAGTGGGCGAGGGCGTCCGAGACGACTCCAATCAGAAGCGTCCCGCCTATTTCGAAGCCTTCGTCCAAGAGCGCCCTATGGCCCCTGTGGAGGTGGTCGAAGGTCCCTCCCAGAGCGACGACTTTGAATCGTTTGGAGGCGGCCCGCTTCTTATGCAAGTCCTCTACGGTAGGGTAAGCAAAACATCTTTATTTTAAACCATTTCCATAAGGTTGGAGAGCACGTTGACCCCGAAGGAATCCTATGTCAAGGCAGGCCAAATCGCATCTGAAGCCTTGCGTTACGGAGCCGATATGGTGGCGGAGAACATGCTGGTGGAGGATATCTGTGAGAAGGTGGAGGAGAGGATCATCTCCAGAAGCGGCTTCCCCGCCTTCCCGTGCAACGTTTCACAGAACTCCGAGGCTGCCCACTATTCCGCATCGCCGGGCGACGTCAGGAGGATCGAGAGGAACGCCATAGTAAAGGTCGACATAGGCGTCCACGTCGACGGCTACATCGCCGACACCGCCGTGACTGTCAACTTCAATCCTTCCCTAGGCGATATGGTGTCCGCGAACAGGGCCATCCTTTCAGATGCCCTGAAGACCATACGGCGAGAGGCCGTCGTGGGAAGCGTGGGAGAGGTCGTCGAAGCCGAGGCTGGAAGACGCGGTTACAGGCCCATCTCGAACCTAGCGGGGCATCAGCTCGATCAGTACGTGCTCCACGCAGGAATCTCCATCCCCAACGACAGGGAGAGGACCGAAGCGTCCTTCAAAGTGGACACGGCGTACGCCGTCGAACCCTTTCTCGTCTCCAAGTCCGCCAAAGGCTGGGTGGTCAACGGACCCCCCGGCAACATCTACAGGCTCGTCAACCGGAAGCGCAACAAGGACAAGTCCGTCGCCGACGCGATAGAATTCACTTGGAACAGCTACAAGGGTCTTCCGTTCAGCTCAAGGTGGTTCGCGAAGGCCTACGGCGGGCCCAGCACGGCCAGCCTGCTGCAGTCGATGCTGAAGCAGCGCATACTGATGACCTACCCCGTCCTGACGACGGCGGACGAGGCCTTAGTTTCACAGTTCGAGCATACAGTCTTTGTGGGAGAAAACGAGACCACGATCACTACGCTCTAGCTCTTCGGCGGAGCCTCGGCGTAGATAGCGGATATGAAGAGGGTGGCGCCGCAGCGGGGGCACTTCCCCGCCTCCTTGACGACGTAGTCGCCCTGGGTGAAGAGCCGCTTGTTCTTCAGGCCGCACTTCTGGCATTCTTCGATGGTGTAGACGATCTGCTTTATGTTGGTTCCGACTGCGGCTCCCATCAAACTGCCATCACGGCCCTACTGGGCGATTCCCAGCGTGTTCCCGACGCCGATGATGATGACCTTGCCATTCTCGGGGACCGTCTGCTCGACGATCCTATAGACGGACTTCTGGACCTCACCGACGGACTCCGATATCTCCTTCTTCATGGCGCCGATGGCTTCGATAATGGACTCCTTGACGATTACGGCGTAAAGCGGAATGCCCTTCCTGTACGCGGCCTCTTCGATTTTGAACTTCTCGACGCCGTACCCTCCGATGGCTGCGCCTACGCCTTCTGCGACCTCGCCCGTCTTCTCGCCCTCCATCTTCAGGGCCGCGTCAATCATGATGATGGCCTTCGCGTCGCCGTGCTCTCCGTCCAGCATCTTGACCAAAGCGTCGTCCAGCTCGCCTAGCGAGCCCTCCGGCCCCTCGGCTTTGAGCAGGACTATCTTCCTGTTCTTATAATCTGACATGGCGATCAGCGTTTCTCTTTCCACCTTGACCTTAGGCTTGTCCTTCATGAGGAGGCCGACGCTCATGGGGCCGATCCCGTCGCCGAGAGGCTGAACCAGCTCGACTGTGCCCATGGACGCGACCAGCGCATCGGCCTGCTTGAGCAACATGGGCAGGATCATCTGAAGCTGGGCGAGCAGGTAGAAGTTAGACGACTTCTTTCCCAGCAAGTAGAAGTGGCGCACGATCTTGTAAACCTGATTCAGGGCGGTGGCTACGCCTGCCATGTTCTCCATGACGCTGCGCTCGACGTCTGTCATGTTGGGCATGAGCTGGGCCACCTCGTCTCTGATGCGGTCATCCTGAATCGTCAGGATGTAGTCCAGCTTCTTCACGACGCCGGTGGGATCCATGCTGACGGGTTGGATGGTGAAGTACTCCAGGAAGTCATCCATTTTCTTGGGAACTTCCGCGTTGCCTGGAGCCCTCTTTGTGACATAGCTCAAAAGAGTCTGCCTCGACTTGTCCCTCATGACGTTCAGACGGGCCAAGCTCCTCGCCACTTCTCCCTGAGATGACATGGCCTGGATGCGTTGTCCCCAAATCAGCAGGACCATGAACGGACCTATGAAGAGCACCATTTGGAGCACTAAGTTCGTTACGGGGTCGAATGAGAGTATCTGGAATGAAATCAGCACAATAAGCACGACCATTGAGGTGGGTATTAAAGCATTATTTTAAGCTATTACGTGTTCCAATCCACTTATCCTTTGGGCCGAAGCCGAAAGATCATAGTGGCTGCTGATGAGCGTGTGACACGAAAGCGTTATCAGCCGCGCCGATGATTTGGAGGCCATTGAGTAAGCTGGCTTGGAGCCCCATAGCCCTTTGCGCCGGGGTCGCGGACGCTTCTGGGCAGCTGGTCGTTCCTGAGATGCTAGGGCAGAAGGGCTGGATGCCCCTCGCTAGAGTGCAAGATGTAGGTGCCGGCACCACTGCTTCGCGAGAGCTCGCGCATCTCACTAACACAGCGGCGGTGGCGGGTTTAACTTCTGGGTTCGGAATGGGACCAGGTGGGACCCCGCTCCTA